>JAFDBG010000129.1 GCA_019313385.1 Deltaproteobacteria bacterium
AGGCTTCGTGCGATTCTTTGAAATCGCGAATGTGTGAATCGTACTGCCGGCGCCCTTTGATCCAGTCCAAGTAATTCTCATCGGATGGTTCGGATTTGGGATTGATGGTCGTGCACGAGGCGTCCCAATCCTTCTCGTTGAGCCCGCGGGGAAAATGCCTTTTTCCGAAACAGCCCGTGATGTAACCGTTCGCGCGAAGCACTGAATGGAGAGGATGGAGCCTCTCCGGATGTGGTGGAGCGTCGCTATTGTAAATCACCCCCGTTGTTCTGGGGTACAACCCGGTAAACATCGAAGTGCGCGACGGAACGCAAATTCCATCCGGACAATACGCCCTGGAGAATAGAACTCCTTCGCTCGCCAACCGGTCAAGGTGTGGCGTCTTGACGAACGGATGGCCCGCGCACCCCATAACGCCGGCGTGATGTTGGTCGCTGAAAAGCAGCAGAATGTTTGGTCTGCCGCGCTTTTTCTTTGACAAGCTCGATGCGCAGCTTCCAAATGCTGCGGCAGCCGTGCTCATCGCCGATACTTTGAGAAATGTCCGTCGTTTCATCGATACCCCTTTACTTCAGTCAAAAACTAACGTAATCCGGGATTTCCATATACACTTCACTAAAACACTACTGCAAGCTTCAAATCTCAAAATAGCGTGATTTCATCTCAATTTCAACAATATTCCGGCAGATCCAGCACGCTTGAGTGGTCTCCATAGGCTTTATACTATCAAACGCCTGTTCATTTGCCACGGACTATTTGGGAAATCCTGGTTGATACTTCCTCCGCCGTCAAACTCAGCGAATAGATGGCCTTGCAGGCTATTGGGATATTAGAAATTGGCATATGACATCAGGTCCATAAGAGGCAAAGCTGTCTAAAGTTTTAAAGAGGTAAAAATACCCATTTTTTTGTCTTTTTAATAAATTTTTTTTTGGAAGAAGATTCCTTGTTATCGGGGTTAAGGGGGGGGGATTGGCTGGTCTGCGAGAACAGAGGAAAGCTACAAGAATGGGAATCTGGAGTAGCGCAGAAAGGCTGATAAGCTTTCAGAGAGGTGTTCTTTTTGCCTCTGTTTAAAGCCACCGGAGGCACCCTCGACGGGGTCAAAAAAAAGGTTCAAGAACAAGAACATAATCTGCCGATGCGCTATATATAGTAGAAGAAGAACGGCTCTGATGAATGACCAAAGGGCCATTTTAGTTTGAACTTGTTTTGTCCATCTTAAGGAATTCGCATACAAGTCAGATCGTAACGCGGACAGGGCAAATGAAGGCTAAGAAGGATAAAGGAAAGAGCCGTTAACAGTTTCATATTTGTCCCTGCTAAGCAGAAGACGAGTATTTCAAACATATAAAAAAATATAAAAAAACAAGGAATATCTCGCAAGTGCCTGGCAGGGGCATTTTTTATGTAAATCCGGCGGCGAAAGTCTTAGAGCCTATAACAAAATGACTCTGTATTCAAGCGGCTTGTTTTTCGTCCTGACGGCGTCAGGCTGCATCGATAATGCTTTGGCATTGCCTGTTTCCCCTTCCTTGCAGGACAAAAAAACGCTTGCTTTCGGTACAACGATTCATTTTGTTAGAAACTCTTAATCTGTTCGGCTGTTGTTGATGGACAAGATATAAGAGGTGAATGAGTCATTTTCAAAGAGCTGCTTTGCAAGCTCGGCATATCCGGCGCCCAGGGGATGACTGGCATCAACGTACAAATGAGAGGGTAATACATCGGGCATATAGTAGGGAACATTGTTTCGCCGGAGCCATGCCTCAATCTCAATCTGCATGCTGCGGTAGGTATCGATACTGTCTGCATCCATCTTGTGCTCATTAAAGGGCCCGATGAGTACAAATACCCTGTTGTTTCTTTTCCTTAATAACCTGACGGACCGCCTGAAGAAGAGCCACTGAAGCGACGTTTCCAATTCGACCCATTGTAGGGTTGTTTGGCGCGGGCCCCTGCCGGATCCGATACCGCCGGGACGCTCGTAATTGTCGGAGGTTGGAAGGCGTAAGGTAACAGAGCTTAGAGGATTCTCGTAGGGGTGTTCGAGGGTCCAGGCAGGGATGTCCATGCTCTGGAAGTAGGTGATGTTAAGGTGGGAGCTGAAGTTGAAGAAACGGAGGCGGCGATTGGTAACGGTGGAGATTCTTGTGGGAAAGGAAGCCTTGTAGCACGGAATTTTCGGCTTGAACTGGGTGACAAGCTTAGGATGATTGAAAT
>JAFDBG010000130.1 GCA_019313385.1 Deltaproteobacteria bacterium
GCGGTCGTCCCAGTCCGCCGAGAGCGCATACTCCTCGGACACCTTATTGAACAACCAGTCGTGCATCAACCAGCGGCCTTGAGTAGTGATCACGGTCGAATCTACGCGATCGGCTGGTGTGATCACATTCTCTCGGTACTCAGCCGGCTGTCTAGCGAAGAGCTGCGGGCTGGCCGCATAGATGATTTTTACATTGAGTTTCATTTTCTCTAGGTCAGGCAGGATTTTCACGATGTTTGCCATCGCGCTTGTTCCCTGAACGATGAAAGCGCCCCCACGGGGAGCCCCCTCCTGATAATCGCGTACCACGTAGGCTCCCTTCGCGGCTTCAAGGTGGGATAGCATCCCAAGCTTCTCGCGATCGGGGATTTCAATCGGTGGTCGAGTGAGGTGCAGGGCGACAATGGGAACTTCGGTCCTAAGCGCGGCGCCCAACAGAACCGGGACTTCATTGTGCTCCCAGGGGTGCAGATTGATGACCTGCCCCTCAGGAAAGAGCTGCGTGACACCAGGCGCAAAGATACCAAAATGGGTGCGGCTGTCGTCTGCCGTTTCGGGTCCAGAATGACCCGCCACCCATAACGTCTTACCGACCTTTAAATCGCAATCTTGCGCCAGTTGGCTGAACAATCGCATCATCCCATACATCAGGTAAGAGAAGGAACCATAGGTCGAGCTTGCTGCCCAGAATCCATCAAATAATTTCTCTGGGTCATCGGCGAGGTTAACGGTTGCCAATCCGGCCATGATTCCCGAATTGGCGAACTCCGTAATCTCCTGCGGAAGGAGCACGCCTTCATTCGTGCCGTAGCGCTCGTACCATCCATAACCCTCGAAATCTTTATATTTGTCCGCAAAACCGCTGATATTCGTGGATCCGGCGAGATCGGCTGAACTGATAAGGAACAACGGTCGATCATATTTCGTCGCGCCGAATGCGTTCGCCCAAGCACCCCACTTCGCCAACGCAGCGCGATTGGCGACCTTCTCCCCCGGTTTTGCGAAAAGGTCATCTGGATAATTTTCATAGTCATAGAGTTCGGGGTCCTCGAAGGGGTTACCCTTTGTTCCCAGCCGGAAACCCTTTATTTCCTCAGGAACACTTTCACCGATCTCCACAAGGGTGTCAGCGAGGTAATCTACAAGTGCCTGATCATTTATAAGAACTTCAATCACAACACGCAGATTGGCCTCGAATTCATCCTGCAAGGCTTCTTGGCTCTCTGGTGGACCACTACCAGAGTTGGTAAACTCCACGCTGTATTCTTCCGCAAAGGGCTCCTTTGTTTTCCAGAAGAGTTCGCTGTTCATCTTATGCGGCGATCCATGGGAAGCGTTGTCATACTTGAGATAGCCGCGTCCTTTCCGCGTCGTAAACCAGGCTGCAGATGGGACTCCATCCTCGCGCTCCCCCATTGTCAACTCCAGGATTGTCTTCAAGACTGGGGCCCATTCACTCCCTTCTTCCGTACCCACTACCCTCCAGCCATGCGAGGTAAACCAATCCGTCGGCGTGCCATAAACAGCATCGCTGACGCTGTGGTCGTCGATGCCATAGTCGTTCCAATCTACGAGATAGTACAGATTATCCAAGCCAAGACCCCAAGCTGAGTTCATAGTCTCATGTGTAGAACCTGGTGTGAGACCAGCTTCACCTTCAAAGCAAAAAACCTTCACTTCTCCACAACCAGCTCGTTTAAGCGCCAGGGCTGCACCAGCAGCTGCAGGACTACCATGACCCGAAGGGCCCGTATTAAATTTCAGAAAAAGAGTCTTGCCCTCCATCTCCGCATGCCCCGAGAGACCCCCCCGGCGTCGGAAAGTGAGCAGATCTTCCCAGTAGAGCGCCCTGATTTCCGCGTCTTGGATGAGATATTGTTCATCCCCGGTTTGATCATATTTCACCCGCATGGTTTCGTTCAAAACTGCGAACATGCAGTAAAGAAGCGGGATGGTATGCCCTGCCCCAAGGATAAAACGGTCACTAAATCTCTTCTCTGGATCTCGGATGTCCCAACGCATGGCACCGCTGAGCAACAAACTCACCATGGCATGAACCTTTGATCGAGATCCACCCGGGTGGCCGCTTTGCCGGTAATTCAGAATGATATCGATGAGTTGATCGATGATATCTGCAGTTTTCTGCCAATGGTCAATATTCTTCTCCAACTCTTGATATCGCTTGTCAATTTGCTTCATGGATGCATTCACTGGGGTCTC
>JAFDBG010000081.1 GCA_019313385.1 Deltaproteobacteria bacterium
TGCCAAAGCCAAGGCCAGGGGATATCGTACAACGAGAAACCTGATCACGATGATTTACCTCATCGGTGGTAAACTTGAATTCAGACTACCCACATGAAACAGCGAGGAACCGTAATTTCTTATCAATCAATTCAATAGGGCAGGCTCGTCGCTGTCCGATAAAAGAGGCATTGTTTCCCGTCGCGTGCTTCACCGCTGGTGTTCGAGCTCTGAAGTTTTAGTTGCAATAGCCTATCAGGGAGAAGAATTCATGAAGAGAGTAAAGCTCAGGACACTTTTTTTCATCGCCGTCATGCTGTTCACCATTCCGGGAATTTCAAGTGCGTCTACGGGAAATGATTCAACTCTGCTGGTTAGCAGACCCGCCGTCAACGACAACCATATCGCCTTCGTCTATGGCGAAGACCTCTGGGTCGCCGACATAAACGGTTCCCAGATCCGGCGTCTCACTGACGGAGGCGGCATCGAGACCAACCCGGCATTTTCACCGGACGGTACGGTGATCGCTTTCAGCGCCACGCGGCACGGCAATACCGATGTTTACCTTGTCCCCAGTGACGGGGGGATCCCCCAACGGCTCACCTGGCATCCGGGCAAAGATAATGTCCAGGGGTTCACGCCCGACGGTACTGCGGTCATCTTCTCCTCTCCCCGCGCCACATTCACCCCCTATTACTATCAGCTCTTCACCGTCTCCGTGACTGGCGGGGTTCCCCACCGGCTCCCTATTCCGAATGCTTATCACGCATCATACTCGCCTGACGGAGCGGCCATGGCCTACAACCCGCTACCCGGTGTCTTTTTCGATGTGTGGAAGGCCTACCGCGGCGGGGCACTATCGGAAATCTGGCTTTATACTTTCGGCAATCTCTCCATCGTAAAAATCCCTCAGTCCGATGGTGACTGCAACGACGTGAACCCTCTGTGGGTGGAAAACATGATCTACTTCCGTTCCGACCGCAACGGCGAATTTAATCTCTTTTCGTACAACACTCAATCGAAGGAAATAAAACAGCTCACGCGGCATGACGACTTTCCCGTGCAAAGCATATCCGCCGGTGGCGGACACATCGTGTACGAACAAGGCGGCACTCTCCATCGTTTCGATCCCGCCATGGGTAATACCGTAAAAATCGACATGACGGTAAAAGGCGATCTGCCGGAGGTTCACCAACGGTATGTAAAGGGGGCCAACCTTGTTCCATCAGCCTCCGTGTCACCATCGGGCGCCCGGGCCGCCTTTGAAATGAGGGGAGATATAGTAACCGTACCCGAAAAAAAGGGCGATCCCCGGAATATCACCGCAACACCAGGCGTCAACGAGCGCTCGCCGGTATGGTCTCCCGACGGAAAATCCATCGCCTATTTCTCGGACGCATCGGGCGAGTACGAGCTGTATGTTAGCAATCAGGACGGAAAGGGGACACCGAGAATATTCCGGATCAAGGGCGCCGGCTTCTACGACCGGCCGGTGTGGTCCCCCGACGGCAGGCACATATCCTTCACGGACAACTCATGGAGCCTGTATGTCCTCGAGGTGAAAACGGGAAAGGTGAAAAAGATCGCTTCCGAGTATCGATATGGAGCCATCAAGACGCTTGATTCCTCGTGGTCGCCCGACTCGCGGTGGATTGCCTACACGCTGTATACAAAGGCCAACATGCAACAGGCCTTTGTGTATTCACTGAAAAAGGGCGTATCATCTGCCGTTACCGACGGAATGAGCGACGTCACCAGCCCCGTCTTCGATGAAAACGGCAGGTACCTCTATTTTATCGGATCCACCGACGCCGGTCCGCGGCGACAATGGTTCGACCAGTCAAACAACGATATGCGCATCAATAGCTCCCTCTATCTGGCGGTGCTCAAAAAAGGTATCCCGTCGCCCTTTGCGAAGGAGAGTGACGAAGAACAGGGACCGGCGACGAAAAAGAGGGCGAAGGAACGAAAAGCCGTCAAACCTTCGCCCGCTGAGGTTTCCATTGATTTCGAGGGACTGAATAACCGTATTCTTGCCTTCCCCCTTCCGGCGGACCGCTATGAGATGCTTCAGCCGGGACCAGCGGGTAATATTTTCTATATGAAAGACGGGACGGACGGAAAAAAGACCCTGTGCAGCTACGACGTGTCAGTGCGCACGGAAGAGACCATGCTCAGGAACATTGACGGGTACCTCCTGGCAGCGGATAAGAAAAAGATCCTGTACCGGTCGGATAAAACATGGGGCATCGTCACCGTCGCCGTCGACATGGAGGCCGGAACAGGAATAATTAACACGGCATCCGTTGATATCCTGCTCGATCCCCGGGCCGAGTGGTCCCAGATGTTCACCGAGGCGTGGCGGATCAACCGGGATTATTTTTATGATCCCGGCATGCACGGTACCGACTGGAACGCCGTCAGGGAGAAATACACCGCTTTTCTGCCTGCCCTCACCTGCCGTAGCGACCTGAACCGGGTCCTCTCCTGGATGCTCAGTGAAATGTCCGTGGGGCATCACTACGTTCGCGGCGGCGATTTCTACCGGCAGGGCGGCACAATCACCGTCGGGCTCCTCGGTGCGGATTATACCATTGACGAGGAACGGTACCGTTTCTCCAAGGTACTGGGCGGTCTGAACTGGAATCCAAAACTGAGATCGCCCCTGACGGAGCCGGGTGTGGACGTACAAGCCGGCGACTATATCCTGAAGGTCAACGGCGGGGACCTTACCGCCGACATGAACCTGTACAGGCTCTTTGAAAACACTGCGGGGAAAATTGTCGAACTTGTCGTGGGACCCCGGGCGGACGGCAAAGAGGCCCGGACCGTTTCCGTTGTCCCCGTTGGCGATGAGAGTGCCCTGAGACACCGAGACTGGGTGGAAGGAAACGTCAGGAGAGTCACCGAAGCAACTAACGGAAGGGTCGCCTATGTCCATGTCCCCGACACGGCTATCAGCGGACACGATTATTTCAAGCGTTATTTCTTTCCCCAATCCGATAGAGACGCCATCATCGTGGACGACCGCTTCAATCGAGGCGGGCAGTACGCCGATTACTATGTTGAGATGCTTACCAGGCAGGAAATCGCCTACTTTACCACGCGCTACGGCGCCTCCATCCGGGTCCCCCAGGCATATATTCCGGGGCCGAAGCTTCTCCTCATTAACGAGTTCTCCTTCTCGGGAGGAGACTTCTTTCCGTGGATATTCAACAAGCTGAAACTGGGCACCATTGTGGGAAAACGTACCGGAGGAGGCCTCGTGGGCACCCTGGGGTACCCCCTGCTGATGGACGGCGGTTTAATCACGGCACCCGACTTCGGCGCTTGGGATGATGACACGTGGATCGTCGAAAACATGGGGGTTCCCCCCGATGTGGAAGTGGAACAACTGCCCGTCCTCATGACAGGCGGCAGGGACCCCCAGCTCGAAAAAGCGATCGAGATCGCCCTGGAAGAGCTGAAAAAATACCCCCCGGAGCGCCGGACACACCCTCCGTTTCCCGTGAAGAACAGGTAAAGCCACAAGAGCATACGCGGGGAGGAGCGAACCTACTTCCGGGGATCGATTAGTATATCAATCAGTTCGTGGAGGAAACCCTCGGCATAGGTAACAGAAGGAGGGGTCAAGAAGGAGGGGTCAAGTCTCCGTTTGGCTTATCAGGCAGGCTCCCTTGGGTAACAGAAGGAGGGGTCAAGTCTCCGTTTGGCTTATCAGGCAGGCTCCCTTGATTTTTTCATATCGCTCTCGCAGTTTGCGGTCTTTCTTAAATTGTTTTTTCATCCCGTCCATTACGCTGCCTGTAGAACTGTAACCACTAAGACCAAATTCGGCACCAATTGCCATTAAACCGTCGTTCCTGAGCATACGAGCCAGATAGATCGCCATGCTTCTTGGTTCATTAAATCGACCACGTCTCGACTTCAGCAGCTCGGATTCATCTACCTGGTAATAGGAACATACTTCTTTCTTTATTGTCTCGAGCCCAGGAGCCAATGCCACGGAATCAGGTATCTGGGGATGGCGTTTCCGCTGAAAGAAGTTGTTTTTTAACCACTTCTCGAATGATTCATTTCCAAGAAAACTCGGCCACTTCGTCTTGGCAAGCTTATCGGTAAGCTCTTGCGAATCATTAATGGCAATGAACTGTTGATAAGCCTGGAGGCGGTGTTCCTCCCGCGCTGACAGAATGGAGAGAATGAAATCCTTGTAAAGCCAATCCCATTCCTTGGTTGATAACACATAGCCGTTATGGCTGCTCCATGGGTATTCCCCCAGATGATCTACAATGCCTGCTTCCAGTGGATTTCGGTGAATGTAACGAACCAACTGCAGAAGGTATTCGTCACCACGAACAACTATTGCTTTAAAGCGCCCTCGGAATAACTGCCCATCCAATCCGTGGGCTCGATTGAAACGTTGCGTATAAACACCGTTTATATGACGCATGCATCGCGAGAGGTTTCCTTGTGGTGTATGGATGAGTAAATGATAGTGGTTAGGCATCAGACAATAGGCACTTATCTGAATATGCCACAGTTCGATAGCCGCTTTAAGCAGATCTACAAAGAGCCGGTAATCATCAGGGCCTTCAAATATCTTGTCTGACCGCCGCCCACGATTCATCACATGATACCAAGCGCCTTCATATTCTATTCTCAGTGGTCTGCTCATCTTCTTCACGTATCAGAATCAATAACATAAGTCAAACGGAGACCTGACCCCACATATCGGGATGAGGATATTGATAAATTGTTGGAAAAGATGAAAAAACTGGCGCCCCTCCTGGAAGGAAGTAGGCACTGAATAAAATGCAAAAATGCATGCGCGCTTTCAGATGCTATCCATACTGCCGTGCCAGCAACGTCGCAACGGATTCGTCAAAAAGGTCTCGCTTGGCAATACGATCGAAGGCTGCCATAAGATCGGGAACGCGAACGCGTGTTTTCTGATCGCCGTGGACATCTTCCACAATATTGCCGCGGTGCATCATAATAATACGATTCGGAAGGTCCACCGCCTGCTGCATGGAGTGAGTTACCATGAGTGCGGTCAGTTTTTCATGGTCAACAATATCTTTAGTAAGTTCAGAAATCTTTGCGGCGCTTTTGGGGTCCAGGGCGGCGGTATGTTCATCTAGAAGCAGCAGTTTAGGACGCAGCCAAGTGGCCATCAGAAGTGTAAGCGCCTGCCTTTGCCCGCCGGACAATGTACCGATGGGATTGTCCAGCCGGTCTTCCAACCCCATTTTCAGGACTCGAACCCTGTCCGCAATCTCATCTCGAACGGATCTTGTAACGGCAGTGCCCAATCCCCTGGACTTTCCCCGGTGCATGGAGATAACGATATTCTCGGCAATAGTCATACCCGGTGCTGTTCCGGCAAAAGGATTCTGAAAAACACGTCCCACCAGATGAGCGCGGCGATATTCCGGCCAGCGGGTTATATCCAGGTTATTCAAATGAATTGAGCCTGCATCCGGTTCAAAGGTCCCGGCCACGGCATTGAGCAGCGTACTTTTCCCGGAGCCATTGGTGCCGATCACAGCGGTAAAACTACCTTCTTTGATATGAAGACTTACTTCCCGAAGTGCCCGTACTTCATTTGGTGTATTAGGAAGAAAGGTTTTTCGGATTCCGTTAATTTTGAGCATAGCGAGATCCTCCGGAGATTTTCTTTTTCAGGGTGGCAATCCACGAGGGCGCGACCAGAGCCGCAAAAACGAACAGGGCCGTCACCAGCTTCAGATCATTCGGATTCAGTCCCCACCTGAGAGCAATCGCGATTAAAAGTCGGAAAAGAATTGTTCCCAGTATCGTTCCGGTTATGGCGAGTCCCAAACCGGCTTTGCCAACCAGCGCTTCACCGATAATGATGCTGGCAAGTCCCCATACCATCATGCCGATACCCATCTGAACATCGGCAAATCCCTGGTATTGAGCCAGAAGAGCTCCAGACAGGGCAACCAGTCCATTGGCAAGGGCCAGACTGAAAATAATCATGGTTTTATTGTTGAGTCCCTGGGCCAGTACCATTTGAGCATTATCCCCGGCAGCCCGCAGGGCGGTTCCTAAATGGGTCAGCAGAAACCGGAAAAGCAGCGTGCCGATAAGGATGCAGATAAACAGCGTTGTTAAAAAAGTTGCCAGATCGGTAGAGGATATCATCCAGCCCAGGGTATTGATTTTTTCGGCGCCGCCGGACATGAATGCGATAAACGTTTCCATGGCTGCTGATACAGACGGTACATCCAGCAGTGGAATATTACTGCGGCCCATCACCCGCAGATTCACCGAATAGAGGGCAGTCATCACCAGAATTCCGGAAAGCAGCTCCGGAATTTTAAACCGGGCATGCAGCAGGCCGGTGACCGCTCCGGCGAGAAAACCGCCACCCATTGCCGCCAGAGTTGCCACCCAGGGATTCCAGCCTGCACTGATCAGCACTGCCGCAAGGGAAGCACCTAGCGTAATGGATCCGTCCACTGTAATATCCATAAATCGTATCATTCGGAATGAAATCAGCATGCCCAGCGAGAGCAGACTGAGTATCAGTCCCATTGTAAACGCGCCGATGATCAAACTCATAACAACACCTCCGGATTGAGAACGGGGCCACACCAGCAGGCGCCACGGATTAACGCGCTTTCTCCGAGCCCAATCGCCGGACGGGCATCATCAATGAGATGCATCACGGCCCGGGGCGGCGGCCCTCCAAAAAATCGGGATACAGAAGATTTTAGCTCCAGACGACCGTTTGGCAGCGGCTGATAGGGAAAAACCACCGCATGTATGTGCACCGACAGATCCGGCCGCGACGGCATGGGATACAGCGCCGTAAAATCTTCTCGCCTCTCACCTCTCGCGGCAATGCCTGTAATCAGCGCCTGCTCGTGGGCATAGGAACGTTCGCCGCAAAAGCTCAGCCGGTCCCGGACATCCGGCCAGGCCAGAAAATCATCCCGGCGCGACATATCCGCAGAATGCACAAGAGATGCCCCCACCAGACCTTCAATTTCGCCGAGAACAACAAATCCGGCCGCATCCGCACCGGTGAGGTCAAATACAGTATCAATAATTTTACTGATCTCATTTGCGGGACTTTCATCAATCGGTTTAAATCGAAATATATGGGACATATCACCTGAATATTTCAGCATCTGCCGGCATTTTAGCTCCGGAATGTACTCTTTTTCCGCAATAAGATAATCCGGACGACCCCGCTCATCAGGAGGTTGCAGCGCCACATGTCCCGCCGCGGCGACAAACTCTCCGCCCCCTGAAACATCAGCAGAATCCGCGCCCTGAAAGGCTTCACCAACCCCGAAGCCAAAATCATTCACGCCGAAAGCAATTTTCTTCTCTCTGCCGGAGCTGGTAGATATTTTTTCAAACAGTTTGTCCAGCCTGATAAGGGTCAACCCTGAATCTCCTGCGAGGACATAGTGCTCCCGATCCGGGTGCGCCAGAACGCCTGCTTCGCCGGATTCTGCAGGAAAATCTCCTGGAAAATCAGACCGGAGCCACTCCCCAAACCCGGTAACCGTTATCGTATCACGCACAAAATCCGTTGGCCGAACCAGCCTGAACGTACCTCCGACCTTCAGAAGCTCTTTGTGCACAATAAGCAGAGACCGGATCCCGGCGGAGCTCAAAAAATTCAGGCCGGAGGCATCCACAAGTACCTGATGCTCTCCTTCCCTGATATATTTGAGAAGCGTTTCCGAAAAAAGATCGGACCAGGAAGCATCCAGCCGCCCCTCGGCCTGTATCAGTAGATATTTCCCATGTTTTGAATGCGCGAGCTGCATAATCTGTCCTGTAGTTATTTAACCCATGTTTAACAAGATTTCAGTGAAAAAGGCCATTTTCTCCCAAATATTACAAAAAAGGTTAATGATTTCAAGGGTAGGCTTGCTTGTTTTCATATGTAGTGCCATGAA
>JAFDBG010000023.1 GCA_019313385.1 Deltaproteobacteria bacterium
CCTAATAAACCAGACCACCTTAGTTCTGCCATCATAACACTGCTGTCTTTTACCCGCTTTCCTTTCATGCTCTTTTCACCCTTTCATTACTGTTTCATTAAATATATTTTCTGATCTGACTTCGATTTGGCGCAAAGGTCAAGACATTGATTTTGTCTGTTATTATAGCAACTATGCACGGTGTAAGAATATTAGAACAAAAGCAAATCGTATCAGAAAAGAAGGGAAACCGCCTTCGGGTTGCTCGATAAAACTTTTTACCGTTATGTTGGATGAAGGATTAAATTTTGGTGTGCTTCCTTCCAAATGTCCATTGGAAGGCATCGGTGTGGATGAAAAGTTGCGTCGAAAAAGGAAAAGATGGAAAATGGGGCCACTTCGATCGGTTCGTCGACATTAATGAGTGGCAGAGGCGTATTGGCCTGGCGTGTATCACTCAGACCTTGATTATGGAGGAACGGCTGCTTAGCCGGCCTTGCTATACAAAACCCTTTGTATGTGCGTGGAAATATCAGCCAGGCTTGATTTTTCAGGATATTTGCCGGAGACAGCGGCATAAAAGGACCGAATCGCCACCATATCGGTGTCTATATCACCTGTCGGTTGAAAGACATGCCCGACCCCGCCGACCTTTCGTTTGTAGTCGAGAAAACCCATCACTATGGGAACATTGGCGCCATTGGCAATATAGTAAAATCCGGTCTTCCAGTATCTGACATTCTTCCGAGTACCTTCTGGAGGAATGACCAGGACAAGATTATGGTTTTCCCTGAACGCCTGTATGGACTGCTCCACCACATTGCTTGAGGTTGAGCGGTCAATCGGGATACCTCCAAGAACCTTCATGATTGTGCCGAACGGCGGTTTAAAGATTGTGTCCTTGCCCATCCAGTAGACATTGCACTTAAAGGAAAAAGCCAAGGCCAGGGTTATGGGCAAATCCCAGTTTGTGGTATGCGGGGCCGCAATGATCACATATTGGGGAATATCAGGCATTTTTCCCTCTTTACGCCACCCCATAATTTTTAAGAATCCAAGCGAAATCCAATACAGCAGGGACTTTATAACAGAGACGCTAAAAACGGTTCTATGCATATCGTTACCTCGTTCACCTTTTGTGAAGCGTGGGGAATATAAGAAATACGGTCTTGTGTCAATGAAATAATGGAGATACACAAATACAGTGACATCCCATATTAATTCACTCTCTTCTCTTGACAAACTGTCAATATTAATATGGGAAATATTCCCGTATTTGAGGGAATAGAGGCGTACCTGGAGCAGAAGGCAGGATTTGTGTGCCTACATTGAAAGCCTTATACGTTCACGCTCGACCGCCCCGGAGATAATCTCAATGGTTCGGTCAATTTCTTCTTCCGTCGTCATCCTGCCCGTGGAGAGGCGGACAGTTCCCCTCGCGTAATTCCGGGGGACACCCATGGCAACGAGAACACTTGATACGGTGGCAGCGCCCGTATGACAGGCCGAGCCCCCCGAAGCCGCAACTTCTTTCATTTCGGGTAAAAGACGGGACGCGTCTATATTCGTGAATCCCACGCTCAGTGTGTTCGGAATGCGTTTTTCAGGATGGCCGTTTAACCGTATTTCGCTGATCTTTTCTTTCAAGCCGTCAAACAGCCGATCCCGCATTCTTTTCATGTGGGTGCAATTTTCTTCCAGGTCGCGTTTTGCGATCTCACATGCCTTTCCCAGCCCGACTATTGCCGCCACGTTTCCCGTGCCGGCTCTCATGTTATTCTCATGACCGGCACCGTGCATGAATTTTTCCAGCACGATTCCCTCGCGGACGTAGAGCGCTCCGATGCCCTTGGGCGCGTAGATCTTATGCCCGGCAATGGACAGGAGGTCGATACCGAGTTCGTTTACATCGGTCTTTATCTTACCTGCAGACTGGGCGGCATCCGTGTGAACAATGATGCCGTTTCTTCCGGCAAGTTCGGCGATTTCTTGAATCGGCTGGATGGTTCCGACCTCGTTGTTTGCATGCATTACACTGATGAGGACCGTCTCCGGCATAATGGTCTTTTTCAGCGCGGTAAAGTTTATAACGCCCATCTCGTCTACGGGGATATAACTCAGAGGAAACCCCTTTGTTGCGAGGTACCTGCATACCTCTGTTACGGCGGGGTGCTCTATGGATGAAATGATGACGTGATTCCCTTTATTGCGATTCGCGAGGGCCGCACCCTTGATGGCAAAATTATTGGATTCCGTTCCGCCGCTTGTAAAGATGATTTCTCCTGGACTACAGTTCAGCAAATCAGCCACCTGGCCGCGGGCCTTTTCGATGGCCTCCTTTGCCTGAATCCCGTACCAGTGAGAACTGGAGGGATTACCGAAGTGTTCTTCGAGATAAGGCCCCATTGCCTCTAAAACTTCACGGTCGATCGGTGTGGTTGCGTTATAATCCAGGTATATTGGTTTCATTTTCTAATAAGAATCCCCTTTTTCGTCAGGAGAGTATAGGAAAAATAGCCTTGTGAGTCAATGGGATAATGCCCGCAACATATGATATGGGGCGCTGATGATCATGGAGGGACTGTGTCCGGGTACCCGACTTAATTGTGTCAAGTCCCCACTCTTGGCGACTGAAGTTGTTATTCACCTTTAAACACAGGCTCTTTCTTTTCCATTTGTGCGGTTATTGCTTCGAAGAAATCATTTGACGCGAACAATTTATTCAAGGCGACATTTCCCAGGTCGAGGGCGCGTGTTACGGCTTCAATAAGGGGTTTATGAAGTATTTCTTTCGTCATCCGTACAGCCATCCATGCCCCTTTGGATGGTATAAGCTTTAATGCTGTCTCCCTGGCGTAAGAGAGCAGCTCTCCATGAGGGAGCACCTTATTTACAATGCCCATCTCGAGCATCTGTTGGCCCGTCATCTTTTCCCCGAAAAACATTATCTCTTTTGCCCTCTGGAATCCAAGCAGACGTGGTAAAAAATAACTTGAAGCAAGTTCCGGCACAATCCCCAGATTCACAAAGGGAAGTCTGGCCCATGCATGCTCAGAGGCAAAGATCAGGTCCGCGCATGCGATAGGGATCGTAAGCCCGCCCCCTATCGCGAGCCCGTTCATCGCAACGATAACCGGCTTGTAGAGCGACCATAGTTTTAAACAAAGCTTCCGCGCGATATCAGTCAAATCGATTTTGGCCTTCGTTTCTTTATCCATTGCTTCAAGCTCAGCCGGATTAAAATATCCACCATTGCAGAAGGCTTCCCTTGCCGGATCATTATTGTCTTCAGATCTGGCGCCGGTGATTATCAGAGCCTTTGCCGTATCATCCTTTTCCACTGCATCTGCCGCCCAATGCAGCTCCAGGAGGACTCGGAAGGTCAGTGCATTCCTGATCTCCGGCCTGTTTATGGTGACCGTTACAACCTTTGTTTCATCGTCTTTTTCATAGAGGATGGCTTCAAAGCTTTTTCAGTTATCTCGAATATCTAACCTCCTGATTTTGAATCACCGGCGGAAAATCCAGCCCATGGTGAACCCCTTATTATGTTTCAGACCACTTGTACATAACTGATGCGTCAACTCAGCCTGATGAAGCTGCAAAAATTAAACTTTCCATAATAATATCTGCTCTCGATAATCACCTCTCCTTTAACATATCCTTCAAAAGGATCTCCGGATGATGATACCTCTCATATCTGGGGGTTTTTTTGCCATATTGTATCGCTTCCTGCGGGCACCACTGCAGGCAGGCAAAACACTGCTCACATCGATGAGCCCAGACCGGTTTTCCTTCACGCATATTGATATTTCCGGCCGGGCATATCTTGTGGCAGATTTCGCATGCATTGCATTTGTCATCGACCCAGAACTTTTTGTCCATTGTGGGCACATGAGAAAAACTCATATTATAGATAGCGGTAAATAAAATTCTCTGCCAGAGAGGTCCCTTTTCAACAGGCATATTCGCCTTTTCTTTTATCCTGACCGCGATGCGGAAAATCTTTTCCTGCGCGAGCTCAAAACATTTGCGCTGTTTCTCCCGCGGCCCCGGACCACCCCATGGTATATAATTCGACGGCATCGCTATTTCAAATCCCGCTGAAAGATTCAAACCGTTTTCGGTCATGATCTTTTTTAACTGGACCAGCGTATTTGAAACCTGCCCGGCATTTACCGCGATCGCAAAAACATAATCCGGGTGTGATCCCTGTAATGTATTGACAAATCGAACAACTGGGCCTGTCACTCCCCAGATATGCACGGGAAAGACCAGTCCAACGATTTTTGAACTGACGGTCGTCTTTTCATCCTTACACTCTGAAATCGAAAACAGCTCGGTGTCACCCAATTCGTCAGCAACCCTGCGGGCCACCCATAATGAGTTTCCTGTTCCGGTATGATAAAAAATCGTTGCGCTCATTTTGCCCTCCTGAAGTGTAGAATGCCACACATTAAAAAGGTCTGTCAATAAAAGTCATTGAAAACGAGCAATTCAGTCCACCGATTATTATAAGAGCAGTAGGCCGATGATTGACAGTATGATCCATCGGAAAAAATTGATTAGAGGGTTCAGGACACCGAAGTAGAGAAGACCTATTATTATAAAAAAACCGTAGGGCTCAAGTCGTGAAAGCGCGTATTGAAGACGATGGGACAAAAACCCCATAAGAATCTTAGAACCGTCAAGGGGCGGGATCGGAATCAGATTGAACGCAGCCAGTATTATATTGATCTGCGCCATATAATAAAGCATCTTGTGGGCGATGCTATGTTCGGACGGTGACAAAAATCGCAGCAGGAAGACCGCAACAAAGGCGAGGATCATGTTGACGACAATACCTGCCGAGGAAACAAATATCAGCCCTTTCCGGCTTCCACGCAGATTGGCAAAATTGACGGGAACCGGCCGGGCCCATCCGAACCCGAATAAAAACAGCATGAGCGTCCCCACCGGATCGAGATGCTTCAGCGGATTGAGGCTCAATCTGCCCATCATCCTGGCTGTGGGATCTCCCATTCGGTAGGCAACCCACCCGTGGGCCAGTTCATGAAGAATAACCGAGTACAAAAGCGGTATCGCTATTAGAACAAATGTCAGCGGGTCTTTAAGTAAAAGATTGAGCAATCCCATCTATTCGCACCATCCGTTCAGTATGTTACCCTCTCGACAACGCACAATATAAGAATGTTGAAACAAAAGCAAACCGTATCAGGAGTGGATGAATGGATGGCTTTCCAAACCGCAAATCTGGGCACGACATTAGTCAAGGTAAATGACCTGCCCCCGGTGACCATTATAAACCGGACAGATTACTTGCTTCTGACACTCGATTTATAACTCTTGACGGGCGAATCAGTTTGAATTAACATGGCTGTTTTTATAGGAGCTGGTTTTTAGAAGTAACGAAAGTTTTCAGGAGGTATGTAGAGGTGGACAAGAAAAGATATGAATTGAACGTTCAGCTGGCCCAGATGTTAAAAGGCGGAGTCATTATGGACGTTGTCAGTGTGGAGCACGCAAAAATTGCCGAGGAGTCAGGAGCCGTCGCGGTTATGGCGCTGGAGCGCGTTCCCTCGGATATTCGCAAGGAGGGCGGCGTTGCCAGAATGTCTGATCCCGGGCTCATCGCGCAGATCAAAGAGGCGGTATCGATACCTGTCATGGCCAAGGCGCGCATCGGTCATTTTGTTGAGGCACAGATACTGGAAGCCTTGAAGGTCGATTATATTGATGAGAGTGAGGTTTTGACACCTGCCGACGAAGAGTGTCACATTGACAAAACCAGGTTTGCAATTCCCTTTGTGTGCGGGGCGCGCAATCTGGGTGAAGCCCTGCGCCGCATAGCCGAAGGGGCGGCCATGATCCGCACCAAGGGTGAAGCGGGTACGGGAAATGTGGTAGAGGCGGTTCGTCATATTCGAACAGTCAACAAAGAGATCCGACAGCTTGCCAATATGCCGGTAGAAGAAGTCACCGGTTTTGCCAAGGCCAACGGTTTTCCTTATGAGCTTGCGCTCCAGGTCCGGGAGCTTGGCAGATTGCCTGTTGTTAACTTTGCGGCAGGCGGCATCGCTACGCCAGCGGACGCGGCCCTGATGATGCAGCTTGGCTGCGACGGCGTTTTTGTGGGGTCCGGGATATTCAAAGCGGAGAATCCTGCCAAACGCGCCGAGGCAATCGTCAAGGCAACCGCGTATTATAACGATCCGGCAAAGGTCCTGGAGGCCTCGATGGGACTTGGCAGCGCGATGCCGGGGATTGAAATATCCGATATTCCGGAAGCACAGATACTGGCAAAGCGCGGGTGGTAGTTCTCGGGAGGTGAGCATTAATGGGTACGATCGGAGTGCTTGATCTCCAGGGAGATGTTGTCGAACACCTTGACCATCTGGATCGCCTTGGAATTGCCGGCATCAGGGTAAAGGAGCCTGCGGATTTTACGCACCTCGCGGGACTGATAATACCGGGTGGCGAAAGCACATGTCTTTCCCGCCTGCTGAACATTTTCGGTATCAGGGAGGTCATTCTCCAGGAATTTCAGCGCGGACTGAAGCTCTGGGGAACATGCGCGGGGGCCATCCTTCTTGCCGGTAAGGTCATTGGGGGGTCGTCCTGTTTAGGCCTTATCGACATCGAAGTTCAGAAAAATGCCTTTGGCAGTCAGTTAGACAGTTTCACGTCCGAAGTCACCATTCCCCGTGTGGCACGGCAGCCTATACCCCTCACTTTTATCCGTTCCCCGAAGATTATCCGGGTCGGCAGAGATGTTGATGTATTGCTCCGGCAGAGAGGTTATATCGCGGCCGCAGAGAGCCCTGGTGTCCTTGTGACGGTCTTTCATCCGGAACTTACGCCCTCTCTCGCGTTCCATCGGCATTTTGCCCTGAAATGCGGTCTCAACCCCTCTGTGGATGAAGAGCTCTCCATGATTGATCCCACCTGGGACACCAGAAGCTGGACCCGCTATACCCGCCTTTGATTTCGAATGTTAAATCATTTATACATCAAGATGGAAAGTGGAATACGGACTATGGAACTTGATAAAGAGAAGATAGAGATCGGAATGATAGAACGGTTTGTAGATCTGAAGGGGAATCGGGTCCTCGAAGTGGGTTGCGGTGATGGCCGGTTGACATTGTTGTTTGCCGGGGAGTCCGGCGAACTTATTGCCATAGATCCCGATGATACGAGAATAGCGGAGGCAAGAAGGAATATCAGGGGCGTGGATTTCAGGATCGGTTCAGGGGAGGCCTTGGAATTCGAAGATGAATCTTTCGATCTTATAATATTCACCATGTCTCTCCATCACCATACAGATTGCGCGCTGGCGCTTCGCGAAGCGCATAGAACGCTTAAGAAAGATGGCATGCTTGTAGTCCTGGAACCGGCGGTTGACGGAGAAACCCAGCGATTTTATCATCTTTTTGCCGATGAGACCCCGGCGATAGAGAGGGCTTTGGGTGCAATCAATGGTTCTGATTTTAATCTGGAACAGCATGAGATATTCTATAAGAACTGGGTGTTTGAAGCTAAAGAAGAATTGTACAGCTACCATTTCGAGAATTATAGCAGCGCTGATTATGATGCCGGTATCGTCTCTGATATGAACAAATTGCTGGGTGAAAAGATAAATGACAAACCGGTTGTCCTTAGAGATAAACTGGAGATATTTTCCATGCGAAGAGAGCCATAACAGATCCTTTTCCTGGTGACAGGATGAAGAAAATAAAGTATAAGAAGCAGAACTTGCGTGACCAACTGAAATATCAAATATGATTATAGAAAAGAGGGAAAATTATGTCCCAATCTAATGAACCCGGCAATCTTGTAACTTTTCTGGAGAGAAGCGTGGCGAAGTATGCGGACAGGCCCCTGTTCGGAACAAAAAACTCCCAGGGTGAATACGAGTGGATTACCTACGCCCAGGTCGGCAGGCGGGTGGACAATCTTCGTGCCGGTCTCGCTGGTCTCGGAGTGGGCAAAGATGACACAGTGGGTATGATTGCCAACAACAGGACTGAGTGGGCCATCGGAGCCTTCGCGACCTACGGACTGGGCGGCCGCTGGGTACCCATGTACGAATCGGAACTCCTGCATGTATGGAAGTATATTATAACTGACAGCTCCATCAAGATACTGTTTGTCGCTAATCCGGCGATATATGAGCAGGTGAAGGACTTTGTGAATGAGATACCAACCCTGGAGAAGATTTTTCTGATAGACGGTACGGGTGTGAACCGTATGGCAATGCTGGAAGCAGATGGTGAGAAAAATCCTGTTCCTCCGATTAAGCCACGCCCGAATGATATAGCCGCTTTGATCTATACCTCAGGCACAACGGGTGATCCCAAGGGTGTCCTGCTGTCGCATGGCAATTTCTCAAGCAATTCTCACGCGGGGCGAAAGATGTACCCGGAACTTACGGCGAATGAAGCAGTGAGTCTTTCCGTTCTTCCATGGGCGCATTCTTATGGTCAGACAGCCGAGCTGTACACCATGATCTACCTGGGTGGATCTATGGGGTTTATAGAGGGAGTGAAGACGATTGCCGGCGATATGGCCAAGGTAAAACCAACCTGGCTTATAGCTGTTCCTCGAATTTTCAACAAGATTTATGACGGACTGTGGTCGAAGATGAACGAGACGGGCGGCCTTCCCCGAAAGCTGTTCGTTATGGGCGTGGAAAGCGCAAAAAAGAGGCGTGAACTGGCCGCGAAGGGAAAGTCGGATTTTATTACAAATCTTAAATTCAAGATCGCGGACAGAATAGTCTTCCAGAAGATACGTAGCGGTTTGGGGGGGCGTCTCATGGGGTCCATGACAGGGAGCGCTATGATGAATCCGGAGATAGCTCAATTTTTCTTTGATGTAGGGATACCACTGTATGACTGTTATGGTATGAGCGAGACCTCGCCGGCGATCACCATGAATTCCTCCTTGGATTATAAACTTGGAACGGTGGGCAAACCGATTGAGAAAGTGCGGGTTGTGATTGATAAATCTCTTGGAGACAAGAACCTGGGTGACGGCGAAATCGTGGTCTATGGCCCCAACGTAATGAAGGGCTATCACAACAAACCGGAGCAGACCAGGGAAGTCATAACCGAAGATGGCGGCATGAGGACGGGTGATCGCGGCAGGCTGGATGAGGATGGATTCCTGCACATCACGGGAAGGATCAAAGAACAGTTCAAGTTGGAAAACGGAAAATTTGTGTTTCCTTCGGCCCTTGAAGAAGATATCTGCCTCGTTCCTTATGTAGAGAATGCGATGATTTATGGTGATGGCAGGGCATACAATGTCTGTCTTGTTGTACCCGATTTCCTGGCGCTGGGAAAATACGCGAAGAAAAACAATCTGCCCTCAGACCCTGAAAAACTGCTTGAGATGGAAGATATAAAGGAGCTTATAGGTGGTGAGATAGTCAAATTTCTGCAGGGCAAATATGGCGGTTATGAAATACCGAAGAAGTTTATTTATCTTGCCGAGGGCTTTTCTCTGGAGAATGGCACCCTGACCCAGACGATGAAGGTCAAAAGACGTGTAGTGCTTGAGAGATATCAGGGAGAGATTGACGCGAAGTACAAAAAATAAGGAGACTGGATTATGATCTTTAACGAGGAATTTGAGACACTGCCAAGAGAGGCCTTGGAGGCCCTTCAGCTCAAGAGGCT
Organism: Deltaproteobacteria bacterium; assembly: GCA_019313385.1. Lineage (GTDB taxonomy): Bacteria > Desulfobacterota > Syntrophia > Syntrophales > UBA2210 > UBA2210. The sequence continues at coordinate 9,660 of JAFDBG010000023.1, forward strand.
CCAGCAGGTAGCTGGGCGTGTCTATCACAATGTGGGTTTCTATAAGAAGGCATTCGATGAGGCGGGTGTAACCCCTGAAGATATAAGAACACTTGATGACATTAAAAGGCTTCCCTTTACAACAAAGAAGGATCTCAGGGACAATTACCCGTTTGGCCTGTTTACCGTGCCTATGAGCAATATTGTGAGGCTTCACGCGTCGTCGGGGACCACCGGTAAGCCAACGGTTGTGGGATATACTCAGCGAGATATAGTAACATGGTCGGGATTGATGGCAAGGTCACTTGTTGCGGCCGGTCTCACAAAGAATGACATTATACACAACGCTTACGGCTACGGCCTGTTCACGGGCGGTCTTGGTGTTCATTATGGCGTTGAGAGATTGGGTGCAAGTGTAATTCCCATGTCCGGCGGAAGTACGAAGAAACAGATAATGATACTTCAGGACTTCGGGCCGACGGCAATCTGCTGTACTCCATCATATGCCCTCTACCTCGCGGAGTGTGGAGAAGGTATGGGGGTGGATATGCGGTCCCTCAGACTCAGGGTGGGAATCTTCGGAGCTGAGCCGTGGAGTGAGAATATGAGGCAGGAGATAGAAGACAGACTGGGCATTACTGCGCTTGACATATATGGACTTTCAGAGGTTATGGGGCCTGGTATTGCCATAGAATGCGCGGAGGGACGAGATGGTCTGCATGTATTTGAAGATCATTTCATTGTGGAGACAATTAACCCGGAGACAGGAGAGAATGTTCCCGATGGAGAAGAGGGAGAACTGGTTTTTACCTCTCTTACCAAGGAGGCGTTTCCATTGATCAGGTACAGGACGAAGGATATCTCCCGGCTGATGAAAGAGCCGTGCAGGTGCGGCAGGACGCATGCGCGAATGGCTCGTATATCCGGACGCAGTGATGATATGCTGATCATAAGGGGAGTGAATGTGTTCCCGTCGCAGATAGAGAGCGTTCTCCTCGGAATAGAAGGGCTTGAACCACATTATGAACTTATTGTGGATCGGGATGGCACTCTGGATACACTGGAGATACGCGTTGAGATGAGCGGAGATATATTCTCAGATGAGATAAAGAGCCTCCAGAAGATCGAAAAGCGTATAACCAAAGATATAAAGGATTATCTTGGCGTTACCGCGAAGGTAAAGCTGGTCGGATCACAGACACTGAAACGGTTTGAAGGTAAGGCGCAGAGGGTTATTGATAGAAGAATAATCTGACAACGGGGAGGGACGTGAGTTATGAAGGTAGAACAGATTTCAGTATTTCTGGAAAACAAGCCTGGCGGGCTTGAACATGTTACACGGGTGCTGGCGGATGCGGATATAAATATCAGGGCGCTGTCTCTTGCCGACACCTCCGATTTCGGCATTTTGAGGCTTATTGTAAATGACATTGATCTAGCGGAGAAGGCCCTTAAGGGCGAAGGGCTCACAATAAAGAGATCACATGTTGTAGCGGTGGAAATCCCCGACCGTTCGGGGGGTATGCTCAGCATCTCAAAGGTGTTGACGGAAAATAATATAAATGTTGAGTATGCTTACGCGTTTGTGGAAAAAAGCGGTGAAAACGCGATAATCATATTCAGGTTTAATGATATTGACGCGGGAATAGCTGCCCTTATAAAGAACGGGTTCACCGTGCTTTCCGGCGAAAAGGTGTATCGGTTGTAAATGAAGAAGGTCCAGGATTCCTTCTCAGGATTCCAGGCCCTTCTGCTGCTTTGTCGCCAGGGCGTTGGTTATTCGGTCTATTATGATTGCCAGGAATACGATGCACAGCCCGGCCTCAAAACCGCGTCCAACTTCGATCCGATTGATTGCCAGAAGCACTTCCAGTCCCAGACCCCTTGCACCGATCATGGAGGCAATAACCACCATGGCAAGCGCCATCATGGTTGTCTGATTAATTCCAACCATAATGGACGGGATCGCGAGGGGTATCTGCACATCGAACAATATCTGCCGCGGACTTGCCCCGAACGCTCGTGCCGCCTCTATGGTGTCTTTCGATACCTGCCGTATCCCCACGTTGGTGAGGCGTATGACAGGCGGAACCGCGTAGATAAGTGTGGCGAACAGGCCCGGCACTTTTCCAAGACCGAAAAGCATCAGTGCCGGGATGAGATAAACAAAACTGGGCATGGTCTGCATCGCGTCTAATACAGGCCTGATGATTGTTTCCGCGAGATCGCTCTTGGCCATAAAAATGCCGATAGGGATACCGACTGCCAGGGACACCACAACCGCCGATGTTGTGAGGGCGAGGGTCATCATGGCCAGCTTCCAGTAACCGAAGCTTCCGATCAGCATCAGCAGCAGGGCCATCACAACGCCCATCGTCCACTTTTGCATGACCCGCCAAGCCAGAACTCCAACGAACAGGACTATAACCCACCATGGTACCCATAGAAAAAAGCGTTCAATGTTCAGGAGCATTATCAAAAAGACATGGCCTATGGTGTCGAACACAACGGAAAAATTGACCAGGACCCAGTCCATGAATCTATCAACCCATTCCGCGAGGGGAATATTCAGAAATAGGGGGAACTCATTCACCGGTGTCGACCTCCTTATTTTGTGTCATACTTTCGAATATTGAACTGATCTGTATTTCCCCCACGAATCTCCCATCTTCGTCAACAACGGCTATAGGATAATCCGCTTCGGCGGCAATCGGAAAAAGGTCCTCCAGAATCACATCAGGAGCGGTTGTCGGTGGGTCCGGTTCGAAGGCATCTTCCGGAAAGGAGCCGTTATTTTGTATAACCGCCTTAAGGCGTTTCAGTGTAACCAGCCCGATGAGTCGTCTGTGATTGCGGCTTACCATAAAGGCGTAGTCTTCCTTTATGTCCCTGAGGGTGCGAAGCGCCGCCTTCGGCCCCTGCCATTCATACAGGAGGGCCTCCGGCTGGTCCATGATCCCGCCGGCTGTAAGTACCTTTGCGGGAGACGCGTCCTGCACAAACTCTCGCACATAATCGTCGACGGGTGATGTAATGACATCCTCCGGGACGCCGATCTGCACGATCTTACCGTCTCTCATGATGGCGATGCGATCTCCCAGCTTCAGGGCCTCATGGAGATCGTGGGTAACAAATATAATCGTTTTCTGAACCCTGTCCTGAAGTTCGATAAGTTCATCCTGCATCTCCCGACGGATAAGCGGATCCAGTCCGCTGAATGGTTCATCCATGAGAAGAATCTCGGGATCTATGGTCAATGCCCTAGCGATTCCGACTCGCTGCTGCATCCCACCGCTGAGGGCCGAGGGGTGGTAATTTTCCCAACCCTTCAGCCCCACGGTTTCGATGGCTTCCTGCGCCTTGGCGAGGCGTTCCGCCTTTGAAACACCCCTTACCTCGAGGCCGTAGGCCACATTATCGAGAACGGTCCTGTGGGGAAACAGACCAAAATACTGAAAAACCATCCCTGTTGTATGCCGGCGGAAATCCATAAGCCGCTTTTTGCTATACTTGAGGATGTCCTCGCCATTTACGCAGATACTGCCGCTTGTGGAGTCAATCAGGCGGAGCAGCATTCGAATCAGCGTGGATTTTCCGCTTCCTGAGAGACCCATGATAACAAAGAACTCGCCCCTGGCTACACTGAAAGAGACGTTTTTGACTGCCATCACGTTGCCCGTCTTTTCCAGTATTGCCTCTTTGGATTCAAAACGAAGATCGGATTTGAGGATCTCCTGAGCCTTTTTACCAAAGATCTTCCAGAGGCCATTGACCTCTAGGCAAATCTCTTCTGTTTGATCTGCATGGTTATTATATGCCAATTTAGTGCCTCTCTATTTAGTGTCCATTTCTTGAAGAATTTATTTATGGATGAACACTATTTCAGGGCAGCCTTGACTTTCACGGCTACGTCAGTGGAAACCCATTTCGTCCACACGTCAGCTCTGTTTTTGAGAAACCAGAGTGCGCCCTGTTCGGTGTTTCCCTTCGTGTCCCTCATATAGGCCAGGACCTTGTTGGTCATCGCGGTGGTCGTTTCATATTGCCGCAGCATCTCGACAACATCGGGAGCACTCTTTAAGAGCTTTGCATTAACAAAAATGTTTATCTCGACAGCTCCGTAGGTACACCCCTTGTCTTTGTCCCATATCTTTTGGTCAAATGCGGGTTCTTCCAGGCGTGTCATGTCGTACTTTCCCAGTACCCATGTCGGTTCCCAGTAGTAGCCTACCCATGGTTTGCCTTTTTTGAACGCCGCCGCCATGGAACCGCTCAGTGCCGGATCCGAACCTGTGATAAAATCGTTATAATATTTGTCCAGGCCGTAGGTCTTGAGCTTGGTGGAATTAACCTTTGTACAACCCCAGCCGGGAATGGAATTATGAAAACGTCCCTTGCTCGGGTCCTCGGGGTCTTTGAACAGTTCCCAGTATTTGGACAGGTCAGTAACGGATTTCAGATCCGGGGCCATCGGTTTGATTCCCCGTTTTGCATCCCCCTTGATGACATAGGTGGGAACGAGCCATCCCTGCCAGTTATCGGAGAAATTGCTTCCGAGATCGATGACCTTGCCCGATTTCATCATTTTATCAACGAGGTCCTGTATATTCTCGGTCCAGGACTCCATATTGACATCTACATCATCCTCCATCAGAGCGCTATTGAGCATAATTGTGTCTCCGGGAATGTAGTCCACATCGTAGCCCATCCCATGCTTGACGATAAACCCGACTATTCGGTTATGAACCTGAGCGCTGTCCCAGCTGAAATCACAGAACCGTATGGGATCCTTTGCCGCGGATGCGGTGATCGGTAGTGAAATAAGCGACACACATACCAATAACATAATAAACTTAACTACATAACTACTTATTCCTTTCATTTTACACCTCCATGTTCTTTGGGTTGTTAGAAAATTAAACGCCGAATAAGATTTATTGCACTTCGATATATTTGGGGCTTGAAGCCTTGAGGATTGAGGCGAGAGTCATGAGCGGACAAACTGACCGATACATGAGTATGTCACGAGGACTTCAGGTAAATAGATGACTGATCAATTTGGCTTTCTTCTTCATGGATTTCATAATCAATGCCTCCTTAGACCGCTCCTTAAACCATATCGGGCCTTCCTTGTCAAGCTCTGAGGATAAAAATGTTGGTAACTTATTGATTCTGAATGGATTTTGTTAGGCTGTATAGTCCGGTTTCCCACTCTTCGCAAACAACTTTCTGAAGAGTGGTATTGCCTTGCGGATGTCGGGCATGCTTTTCGTTGCGGCCTTTTCACCCTCTGCTATCAGGTTTCCGGCGTGGGAAAAATCTGACCAGTGAAGATTACCAACCTCGGGGCGGATTACGACATCCGCGACCGCAAGCTCGTAGTTTATCAGATGATATGATGTTATGTCGGCGGCCCTGTCGCATATCTCCTGCGCGGTTTCGAGTTTCTCATCGGAAAAGATGCCCCGCGTTATATTTACGGCTATTACAATATCCGCCCCCTCCCTTCTTGTGGCGTTTACCGGGACCAGAGAGATAATGCCCCCATCCGACAGCAGCATCTCTCCCGTTTTTCTGGGTTCTATCGCCCCAGGGACGGAGCTGCTTATCATTACGGCTTCGCGCAGAGGTCCTTCGGAGAAGATGATCTGCTCTCCGCTTATCAGGTCTGTGGTGACGGTCCGGAAGGGAATAAGGGTGTCCTGGATTAGTATGTCCGGTATGAAGAAATCGACCATGGCCTGAAACTCTTCCGGGGAGAGTATCCCCGGTTTGAACATTGCCTGCAGGAGCAGGAACTTGTTTTGTAGAAACCCCTGTATCTTTTGTGTGAGGGATGTATGCTCCCCGTTATGCGCTCTTTCTATGGTTCTGATCGCGGAAGATTGATATTCCTTGCTGTTCAGATACTCATCTATCTTCAGTTCCATTTCTTCAGGGGTTGTTCCACTGGCGTAGGCTCCCCCGATCAGGGCGCCGCTGCTGGTGCCCACTATGATATCTATAGGGATTTTTTTCTGCTTGAGAACCCTGATTACGCCTATATGCGCGAGACCCCTGGCGCCACCTCCACCGAGGGCAAGGCCTATACGTTTATTTTTCCACCTCATGCTTTTCACTCCATCCTTTTAATTGCCCTGCCCCCTGAGCCTGATATGTGTCCTTACGAAGTATATAACTGATTTATAAAGTGTTGTTTGGCTAATGTCAAACAATGGTGGTTTCTATGATGGTTTCTGCAAAAGTCGTCACTCCGATGAAACCCGGAGTCCAAAAGAGCTGCACACATTTGATATACCTGGATTCCGGCGGAAGCCAGGTATGACGGTTTTGGGATTTTTTACGATCTTATCAAGAAAGGTTTGCCAAAACGCTACGGTGTGATATAGCATCTCACGATTATCCGTGGGTGAAAAGGAAAGATATCTTTATATTACACAAACAGGAGTTTCGAATGAATCTGGTGGAAAAAATCGCTCTGCCCAACGATCTGGTTTTACAGATTTGGGACAAATCACGTGTTATTGCTTCCGGCACCACAAAGGTTGAAATGGCTATGGTGTTAACCTTCGCAGTCAGAGAAGACTATTTCAGCGAACCTGAGGACTTTCAGAAGGTCGTAGATGTATTTGGTCCGGAGATATCCTATGAACGCACCAAGGAGAGGGCTTTTGTCAGCACGTCTGACAGTAAGAGGGTTTTCGATGAACTGATGGAGGATTTCAGAAGGGACTTACTCCCCTATATATTGAGGACCGATTTCCCTGCGCGCTTCGCCATGTCGAAGCTGCGAGATATACGTCAAAACCCCTACAGGTATCGTGATATCTCGGGAGAAACAGGAGATGTAAAATGAAAAGAAAAGTTTCTGTAATAGGGGCCGGTTTTGTGGGCACAATGACCGCCCAGAGAATTGTTGAGAAAAATCTGGCGGATGTTGTTCTGCTTGATATTGTTGAGGGTCTCCCGCAGGGAAAGGCCCTTGACATCATGCAGTCGGCCTCTGTTGAGCGATTCAGCAGTAAGATAACCGGCTCCAATGACTTTGCCGATACCGGAAATTCGGATATCGTGGTCTTTACCGCGGGTTTCGCAAGAGCCCCTGGCATGAGCAGGGAAGAACTCGCCCTGAAAAATGGGGGCATAGTAAAATCCGTCGTGGAAACGGTCGCGAGGCATGCCCCCGACTGTATCATCATCATGGTGACAAATCCCCTCGATGTCATGACACACCTTGCCTGGAAGACATCGGGCTTCCCGGCCCAAAGGGTCATGGGCATGGGTGGCATACTTGACAGTTCGAGATACAGGGCATTCCTGGCTGAAGAACTTAATGTGTCAGCGGGAAGCATAGAAACCATGGTGTTGGGAAGTCACGGGGATTCCATGGTGCCGGTAGCCACACATACTAACGCGGGGGGTATCCCGGTAAGCCGGCTCATAGAAAAGGAGAGACTTGAAGCTATTATTGAAAGGACAAAGAACGGGGGCGCCGAGATTGTAAATCTTCTCAAATCCGGCAGCGCCTGGCATGCCCCTTCGTCTTCCGTGGTCGCCATGGTGGAGGCGATACTGGGCGACAGCAAGAGGATCTTTCCCGTTTCAGCATATCTGACAGGGCAATACGGCATTGAAGATGTGCATATTGGTGTTCCGGTAAAACTGGGCGCGGCCGGGATTGAAGAGATATACGAGATAGCCCTTTCCGATAAAGAGCTGGAGGGCCTGAAACAATCCGCCAAAACCGTCAGTAAAACATTCGCAGGCCTGAAGATTTCATGAGCTATTCATCCATTGAGGAGCTTCTCCCCCTTGTTGAAAAACCGGGCAGGTACACAGGCGGGGAAATAAATTCCATAAAAAAAGACCGGGAGAAGTGTCGTCTGACCTTTGCCCTTGCCTTTCCCGATATTTACGAAATAGGCATGTCGCACCTCGGCCTGCAGATCCTCTATTCCATCCTTAACAGTGAACCGGAGATAGCGGCTGAGAGGGTTTATGCACCATGGCCGGACATGGAATCTCTGATGAGGGAAAACGGTATCCCACTTGCCTCCCTCGAATCTTCCACTCCCCTTTCCGGATTCGATATCGTGGGGTTTTCACTGCAGTATGAGCTGTCTTACACCAACGTCCTGAACATGCTGGATATGGGCGGTGTGCCGATATATTCCAGTGACAGGGGAGAAGGTGCGCCCATAATAATCGCGGGCGGCCCCTGCGTCTTCAACCCCGGACCGGTAGCGCCCTTCTTCGACGCGTTTGTAGTGGGAGAGGGGGAAGAGGTAATACTGGAAATCTCCCGCGCGATGATCGGCGGCAGGGAAAGCGGCTGCAAACGGTCAGGAATTCTGGGTCTTATCGCGGAGATTGAGGGGGTCTGGGTCCCTTCCCTGCACGGCATGGAGAAAAAGATTAAGAAGAGGGTTGTAACAGATCTGGAAAAATGGCGGTTCCCGTCCAGTCCCATCGTGCCCCTCGTTAAGACAGTACACGACAGGATAACCCTGGAGATAGCGAGAGGATGCGGCCGAGGATGCCGCTTCTGCCAGCCGGGAATGGTCTGGAGACCGGTCAGGGAAAGGTCTGTCGAGGCGCTGGAAAAGATGGCGGAAGAGATGCTCTCTTCAACGGGGCATAGCGAGATTTCTCTTTTATCCCTCAGTTCCGGCGATTATTCCCATATTGAATATCTCCTTACATCTCTCATGAATCAGTATTACGAAAAGAGAGTGGCCATGGCTCTCCCCTCCATGAGGGTGGAAACACTCACCGGGAAATTGATCGATCAGATAAAAAGGGTTCGAAAGACAAGCTTCACGCTCGCGCCGGAGGCTGGAACGCAGAGACTGCGGGATGTGATAAACAAGGGGAATACCGAAGAGGCCCTCCTCGCCACCGCGCGAAAGGTATTTGACGCGGGATGGAAATCCATCAAGCTCTATTTCATGATCGGGTTGCCGTCAGAAACACAGGAAGACCTCGAAGGGATTGTCGATCTCGCCTATAAGGTGCTCAGAGAAGGAAACAACAGACGTCAGGTCACCGTCAGTATCTCCACATTCGTGCCGAAGCCCTTCACCCCCTTTCAATGGCAAAAGCAGATAACCATTGATGAAATCCGGGAAAAACAGGATTTCTTCAAGAAAAACATCCGGCACAAAAATCTGAAACTCAAGTGGCATGACAGGGAAATGACCTTTCTTGAAGGCCTGATGGCAAGGGGAGACAGGAAGATAAGCGATCTCGTGGCGAGGGCCTTTTATTCGGGATGCCGTTTCGATGGCTGGAGTGACCGATTTCAGTTCGATATATGGAAGAGGGCAATAGATGATCTGGGAATAAATGTGAATGATTATCTCGGGGAAAAAGATACGAAAGACGCGCTTCCCTGGGACAATATCGATTGCGGCATAACAAAAGAGTTTCTCGCAAAAGAGTATGAAAAATCTCTGTCCGCGGAACTTACAGAAGATTGCCGATCCGCCGGATGTTATCAGTGCGGGGCATGTTCGGGGGATATCAGGATTATCGAAGCCGGAGAGCCGCACCCTGTACCCTCCCGGAGACATATCTCCTCCTCACCTGAAGCAGAAATTACGCGGTTCCGAATAAGATTCGCCAGGCAGGGAAAAGCCGGTATGCTGTCGCACCTGGAGATGTCTTCCGCTATCGTTCGGGCGATAAACATAAGCGGCCTCGTCTTCGCGTTTTCAGAGGGGTTCCATCCCCATCCAAAGATATCATTCCCCTACGCGCTTCCGGTCGGGGTAGAAAGTCTGTGTGAATACGCTGACATCCAGCTTCGGAGATACAGCGGTCCTACGGAAGGATTCGCCCCCAGGGTAAATCCCTGCCTGCCTTCGGGGATAGAGATACTAGGCGCTGAAAGGATTTACCCCCATACCATATCACTGTCTAATCTCATCGGGGGTTTTGACTATGAAATCCGCCTGCCGGATGCACCCATTTCGCCAGCCGGACCGACTCCTGATGAAAGGATAAAGGCATTCCTGAAATCGGACACATTTATGGTATCCAGATACAGGAAGGGGGCCGTCGTCGCGAGGGATATACGCCAGCTGGTAGATTCCATTGCCCTCGACACGGAGAAGGCTATAATCTCCCTGTCCGTGCGTTTCGACCAGGGCGGGGGAATCAAACCGCTGGAGATACTGACACAGATTGCCGGATTTGACGATGAATACGCGAAGAGGGCAAGGGTCATAAAGACAGGGATCAACTGCAAAAAGTAATTTGAAATTCGAGACTCGAAGAGAGGGTAATGTCAAAAGAACTCATTTTTAACTGCACCGAATACGAAACAAGGATCGCCATACTGGAAGATCGAGTACTCTCGAATTTCTATGTGGAGAGGATCGATGAAAGATCCGTAGTGGGAAACATATATAAGGGTAAGGTGGTTCGCGTACTTCCGGGTATGCAGGCCGCGTTTGTAGACATAGGCCTTGAACGCAGCGCCTTTCTGTATGTGGCGGATACCTGCAATGAAATCCCCGATCTGAACTTCTTTACCAAAGGAGACGATCCTATAGAATTTGAAAAGGGAGAACATCCGGAGCAATACATCCAGCCCATAGAGGACATATTGAAAGGAGGGCATGAGGTCCTTGTTCAGGTATCCAAAGAGCCACTGGGGACCAAGGGCGCGAGGGTCACCACACATATATCGCTTGCGGGGAGAGACATCGTCTCTATGCCGGCATCATACCATACAGGTGTATCAAGAAAGATCACCAGCGAGCAGGAAAGAGACCGGCTGCGTGAGATCATAAAAAAACTGTGTCAGGAAAGGCATGGGTTCATCGCGCGAACTGTAAGTGAGGGAAAGGGAGAAGATGAACTGAAGGGTGATTTCGACTATCTTTCCAAACTGTGGAACACCATCAGGGAAAAGGCGCAACACACAGGCACCCCGGGACTTGTGCATAGAGAACTGGGAATGACACTGCGCGCGATCCGCGATTTTTATACGGAAGATGTGGAGCGGATTGTTGTAGATTCAGAAGAAGAATATCAGAAACTAACCCATTTTATGGATAGCCTTATGCCTTTCATGAAGTGCTCGATTGATCTTTACCGGGATAACATCCCCATCTTTGACTCTTTCGGTATCGAGCTGGACATCAGCAAAATGCTTAACAGGAAGGTATGGCTCAAGTCGGGGGGATACATCATTATAGAAGAGACCGAGGCGTTGTGCTCGATAGATGTAAACACCGGCAAATATGTGGGCAAGAAAAATATTGAGGAAACCATCCTCAAGACAAACATGGAAGCCGTAAGAGAGATAGCCTATCAGCTTCGCATAAGGAATATAGGCGGCATTATCATCATTGATTTCATAGATATGGAGATTGAGACAAACCGGGAAAAGATATTTGATGCCTTCAAGGCGGAAATGGAAAAAGACAGGAACAAGACCAATGTGCGGAAGATATCGGAGTTTGGCCTGATTGAAATGACCCGCCAGAGGAGGAGAAAGAGCCTGAGCGGCACAATGTGCGAGACATGCCCGCGCTGTGGAGGCAGTGGAACTGTTAAATCCAGGACAAGCGTATGTTACGAGATATTCAGAGAGCTGGAAAAAAAAGCGGCTTATGACATCGCGGAAACACTCCGCGTGTTTGTCCACCCTGAGGTGGCAGGACTCCTCATGGAAGACGAGAACAACACCCTGAGGGCCTTGGAAAAAAGACTTGGCAGAAAGATTATCGTGGAAACAGGCAGCAGTCTCCACCGGGAGAAATTTGAGATAATACCGGTGCGGTAGAACCGTGAAACCTTCGATAAGGAAGGTCGTATTATCCTTGTGACCTTTTCCGATATTATCGACATTTATTTTGGCTCATTTCCACGTAAAAACACTGTTGCCGGGAATAAAAGGTCTGAATGTCAAAAATGAGGCATTTATCTATTGACAAACGGCGAAATATTCTTATAATAAGCGATTCTAATTTAACTTGACTCGATAAGGATTTGGACTATGTATGCAGTTATAAAGACCGGAGGAAAACAGTACAAGGTTTCAGAGGGAGAGGTCCTGAGCTTTGAAAAGATTGAAGGCGACAAGGGCGATACTATTTCTTTCGACGAGGTGCTACTGGTTTCTAAAGATGAGGATGTCAGGGTAGGAACACCATTCGTTGAAGGCGCAAAGGTCGTCGGCGAGATTATCTCGCAGATCAGGGGTCCCAAGATCGTCGTATTCAAGATGAAGAGAAGGAAGGGATACAGCAAAAAGACAGGGCACCGTCAGGATCTGACAAGTCTCAAGATCAAAGAAATTGTTGTTTAGTGGAGGAAGGTTGAATGGCTCACAAGAAAGGCCAGGGAAGTACGCGCAACGGGAGAGACAGCCAGTCACAGAGGCGCGGGGTTAAGGTATACGGCGGGCAGCCCATATCTGCCGGTTCTATTATAATACGTCAGCTTGGAACAAAGATACATCCGGGGAACAATGTCGGAATGGGCAAGGATTACACCCTCTTTTCCAAGATTGACGGAACTGTGAAGTTTGAAAGAAAAGACAGAGACAGAAAGAAGGTAAGCGTGTACGCTTCCTGACATTCTCTCTCCTTATCTCCCATTGATTTGATAATTTTAAAGAAGGTGTTAGTGCCCGCAGGCTAACACCTTCTTTAGTTTTCATCCGGGAATGATCCCTTTTCCATTTCCGGACGGGCAGCGGGTGGATTCTCCATGAAATTTATTGACGAAGCAAAAATATATATAAAATCCGGTGACGGCGGACAGGGTTGTGTAAGCTTCAGGAGGGAAAAGTTTGTTCCCCGCGGAGGTCCCAATGGAGGAGACGGCGGCAAGGGGGGAGATGTCATCGCCGTCGCGTCCCGCAGCCATGGAACTCTGCTGGACATGAAGTTCAACCAGCATCATGTGGCAAAACGGGGAGGACAGGGAGAGGGAAGCAACAAAACAGGCAGGAGCAGCAGCGACCTTGAGGTAGTGGTTCCGGTGGGTACAGTCATCAGGGACATGGAGACCGGGGAACTGCTGGCAGATATGATCGAAGACGGTCAGAGGGTAATTATAGCAAAAGGCGGCATAGGGGGAAGAGGAAACGCCAGATTCAAGACCTCCACAAACAGGGCACCCCGCCACGCGCAGGAGGGCCTTCCGGGAGAAGAAAAGACCGTCAGCCTTGAGCTGAAGCTTATCGCCGATGTGGGAACCGTGGGCTTTCCGAATGTGGGCAAGTCAACACTTATATCAAGCGTGTCCGCGGCAAGACCTCGAATAGCAGACTATCCCTTTACCACACTTAAACCCAATCTGGGGGTGGTAAATGTCGGAGATTACAATACCTTTGTTATAGCGGATATACCTGGCCTTATAGAAGGAGCCCATATGGGCACGGGACTGGGCATAAAATTCCTGCGTCACATAGAAAGAACATCCATACTGCTTCATCTCATTGATATATCGAAGGACCCCTTCACCGGCGCGTGGGATGATTTTGAAACCATAAACAACGAACTTTCGTCATTCAGCTCCACTGTGCGGGCGAAACCCCAGATAGTGGTTATAAGCAAGATCGATCTTACCGCAACAAAAGAACGGCTGAAAGAACAGGTGGACATCTTCGGGGAAAAGGGCATCCGCGTCTTCCCCATCTCGGCCGTTACCGGGGAAGGAATAAAAGAACTGATAAAAGAGATAGTAAAAAAGTTGGCACCTATTCAGGTTGTTTAGACTGTAGGCTGAAGGCATTTAGGTTACAAAAAGCTAACAGACTAATAGCCTTCAGCCTGACTACGTGAGTAGTTGCAAAAGTTAAAGGATCATTCCGGGGAACAAAGAAAGCAAAGAGGGGGCACGGAGTTGAGATGTCGGCAGAAAGGATCAACATACTAAAAGGCGCGAATAGGGTACTCGTCAAGATAGGAAGCGGCGTGCTGACGGGACACGACGGTCTTGATCTCGATATAATCGGGCATCTCGTTGATGAAATATCCGAGTATTCCAAAAAGGGGTTCCACTTCGTCATTGTTTCCTCAGGGGCCATCGCGTCCGGCATGCACAGAATGGGTTTCAAGGAAGGCCTCAAAAACCTGCCGCAGAAACAGGCGGCTGCAGCCATTGGGCAGGGAAGACTGATGAGGGTCTATTCCAATGCCTTCGGCAGGCACGAGCTGGTGACCGCGCAGATATTGCTCACCATGAGCGATCTCACCGACAGACAGAGATTTCTCAATACACGCAACACCCTTTTAACTCTTATGGAATGGGGCGTTGTGCCCATTATAAACGAAAACGACACGGTCTCCGTGGATGAAATAAAGTTTGGGGACAACGACAATCTCGCCGCTATAATGGCGAATATCATGGAAGCCAATCTCCTGATAAATCTCACCAACACTGAAGGACTGTACGACAGAGATCCCAGAGGTCCGGGGAAAGCCCGACTGATCTCCCTGGTTACAGAGATAACCGACGAGATGGAGGCTGCCGCGTCATCCGAGGCGGACACCGTGGGTATGGGCGGAATGAGAAGCAAGGTACTCGCCGCCGGTAAGGTAACTGCCTCTGGTGTCCCCTGTGTCATAGCCCATGGCAAAAAGGCCGGCATATTAGGTGACATACTCTCGGGCAGGGAGACAGGCACCCTGTTCGTGCCCATGACGCAGCACCTGAAAAGCAAAAAATACTGGATAGCCTTTACCCTGCGTTCCAGGGGAAAGATCTGCATCGATAAGGGAGCGGAAGACGCCATCGTAAATCAGGGCAAAAGTCTTCTCCCTTCGGGCATTGTCAGGATCGAGGGTGATTTTCAAATGGGCGACTCCGTGACATGCGTGAATGAAGACGGCGTTTCAATCGCCAAGGGACTTGTCAATTACAGCTCTTCGGAAATAGACAGGATAAAAGGCCTCAAAACCTCCAGAATCAAACAGGTGCTTGGAGATAAACCATACGATGAAATCATCCATCGTGATAATATGGCGGTAAATAAATAGGGCGTATTATGGATGTCCCCTTAATCCCCTAGTTCAAGTAAGCCGCTACGCGGCAGATTCGGTCTCTTCAATCACTATTGTTTGATCAAATAACTCATGGTATCTTCATACCGGCTTGCAGGTCGGTATCTTCTACCCGACAAGG
>JAFDBG010000082.1 GCA_019313385.1 Deltaproteobacteria bacterium
TCGGATATCTCTCTCAGGGTAAAAGGCTGCGGCGCTATCTTTTCAACAAGTCTTCTCACCTGTTTCATGGTACCGATTATTACGGCATCAGTCCTGTCTATGCTACAGGATACCGACCCCCTTGCCACAGCAACATCTCCGCCTATGGATAGCATTTCCTGTTTCAATATATTCGCTATCTTGCACTCAATTCCCTCAAGCAGCAGGTTGACATTCTCCATCTTGGGAATCATGGCATCGATTCCCGGCCGGTCCACGCCAACCCTTTTCAGTTCATTCTCCGCCTGAGCAGAAGATGTTATATGAAGACACCTCACCTAAGCCTCTTTCTCCTCTTTCTCCTCTTTCTCCTCTTTTTCTACTTTTTCTACTTTTTCTACTTTGACCTTTTTGCCCGTTTTTTTCTCTTTTTCACTGACTATATCATCAATCTCTTCGCCGTTGAGCACCTCTTTTTCAAGCAGTTGTTCCGATAGCCTGTGGAGGGTGTCGATATTGTCCGAGAGGAGCTTTTTGGCTCTCGCGTAGTTTTCCGTAACGATTCGTGACATCTCCCTGTCTATCTTTTCGGCTGTATCTTCGCTGTAATTCTTATGCGTGGCAATCTCTCTGCCCAAGAATACCTGCTCCTCCGCCTTCCCGAACGTCAGCGGCCCCATCTCCTCACTCATTCCCCAGTTGCATACCATCTTCCGGGCAATCTCCGTGGCGCGCTCTATATCGTTACCCGCTCCTGTGGTAAAGTCCTTCAGGATCAGTTCCTCGGCCGCCCTTCCCCCGAGAAGAATCGTAATATTGTCAATCAGGTATGAGCTGGGATAGGCATGTTTCTCGTCCACCGGGAGCTGCTGTGTCAGGCCGAGCGCTCGCCCTCTCGGGATAATGGTAACCTTGTGTATCGGGTCAGACCCCGGGATCATCTTGGCCACCAGAGTATGACCGGCTTCATGATACGCGGTATTCTTCTTCTCTTCATCGCTTATGACCATGCTTCTTCTCTCCACACCCATAAGCACCTTGTCCTTTGCGTATTCCAGATCAGACAAAGAAACTTTCTCTTTATTGGACCTTGCCGCGTAAAGGGCCGCTTCATTAATCAGATTCTCTATGTCCGCGCCGGAGAAACCCGGTGTTCCCCTGGCAACGACAGAAAGGTCTACATCCGTTTCAAGAGGAACCTTCTTGACGTGCACCTCGAATATCTTCTCCCTTCCCTTGACATCCGGAAGCGATACGACCACTTGCCTATCAAACCTTCCCGGTCTCAAGAGAGCGGGGTCGAGAACATCAGGACGGTTAGTGGCCGACATGATAATAACGCCTTCATTGGATTCGAATCCGTCCATCTCAACGAGCATCTGATTCAGTGTTTGCTCTCGCTCGTCATGACCACCTCCGAGTCCGGCGCCTCTCTGCCTCCCGACCGCGTCAAGTTCGTCGATAAAGATGATGCAGGGCGCGTTCTTCTTTCCCTGATTAAAAAGATCTCTCACGCGTGACGCGCCGACACCTACGAACATCTCCACGAAATCGGAGCCGCTGATGCTCAGAAAGGGAACTCCCGCCTCTCCGGCAATCGCCCTTGCGAGCAAGGTCTTGCCCGTGCCGGGCTGTCCAACGAGGAGGACTCCCTTGGGTATTCTTCCCCCCAGTCTCGTGAACTTTTTGGGGTCTTTCAGGAACTCAACAACCTCTTCCAGTTCTTCTTTGGCTTCGTCAATACCCGCCACATCGGCAAAAGTGGTTTTCTGAGATTTGTCGGTCATCAGCTTGGCCCTGCTTTTTCCGAAGGACATCGCCTTGCCTCCACCCCCCTGCATCTGCTTCATGAAAAAGATCCAGACAGCAACAAGCAACAATATGGGGAGCCATGAAACAAGTATAGTCATATACCAGGAAGACCCCTCAGCGGGTTTGGCCGCAATCCTCACCCCTCTTTTCTGCAGAAGAGAAACCAGATTCGGATCCTGCGGCGCGTATAGCTTAAATACTTTGCCATCGGAGAGTCTGCCTTCTATATTCTCGCCCTGAATGGTAACATCCGTAACCTGCCCCTTATCAAGATAAGCGATAAAATCACTGTATACAATCTCTTCCTTCCTGACATTAGGCTGATTGAACATCTGAAAGAGAAAAACAAACACAAGACTTACCACAATCCAGAGGGTAATATTTTTCTGTAATTGATTCACTTTTAACTCCCTGTCAAAAAATTTAGATTTTTTTCTATCAAATAATCTTCGCTTTTACAATCTTTTCCGTTACATCGGTAATTCTGACCCTGTCACTCAACCTCACCCCCGGCACCCACAATACCGCTTTCCGGTCAACCAGGAGAGAAATGGATTTTCTACCGACCTTTGGAATCTTTTCATCTATCAAAAGGTCCGATATCTTCTTTGTTCCCTTCATTCCCAAGGGCTGTATCCTGTCGCCGTCCCTTGTGTTTCTTACAACAAGCGGGAAAGAAATGGAATTATAATCCATAAAGACAGGGTTATCTGAATGAATATCCGCTTCATCCGCGTCAACCACGCCAAGAACCATCTTTTCTCCTGTCTCCAGGATGTCTACGCTTCCGGGGATTTCCACCGCGTATGAAAAGTCGTATTCTGTCCCTCCGTCCGGAGAATAATTTTTCGAGGTGTCCGGCGACCTGTCTTCTCCCTGTGAAATAATCAGTTCATCATATTCTCGGCGAGTCTTGAGATTGAAAGGAAGGTCCACGGAGGCGCTTGGGCTCGAACCCTCTATCAGATCCACCACTGATTTTACATGTAGATAACCAATCCCGTTCCCTGCCGGAGAATGATTTTCAAGAACAGTCTTTATAAGCCTCCTCTGCAAAGCCGGGTGCAACTTTTTCAGTTTCAGGAGATTTATCCTCGCGTTACCCCTGTCAATTTTCCAGTCCGAAATAATCTTTTCAACAGACTCCCGGATAAAGTCGTCTTCAAGCCTGAGAATATCGGCTGTGCGGCTGATATTCTCTTCCAGTCTTACATTGTAAGATGCCTTCAACTCCGGTACCAGTATGTTCCTTATCCTGTTTCTCAGGTATGTATTGTCCGCGTTGGAGCTGTCTGTCACAAACAGTCTGTCTCTTTCCCCCAGGAAGGAGATTATTTCCTCCCTCGTTGAATCTATAAGGGGCCTTATATAGATTTCGTCCCGCACAGGCAGAAAACCCTTCAGGCCGTCAAGTCCGCTTCCCCTGAGAAACCTCATGACAACCGTTTCCGTCTGATCATTCAGGTTGTGGCCCAGGGCGATTTTATTCAGCCCGTGTTTTCGCGACATTCTTTCAAAGAACGCGTATCTCTCTTCCCTACAGATATCTTCAAGAGATCCGCCTATTTTCTCTCTTAACTCTGGGATGGAAACCCTCTCAAAATCAGCGGGGATACCCATTGATCCGGCCAGTTCAAGGACAAAGGACTCATCTCTGTCAGATTCTTCGCCCCTGATGCCATGGTTCAGGTGGAGTATAAACAGCGCGAGATCATACTCATCCGCAAGCATTGCTAGCTCATACAGGAGGGCAACAGAGTCCGCTCCTCCGGACACGGCAACGCCCACCCTGTCACCCAAATTCAGCATAGAGTGCTTCTCAATTGCCTTCCTCACCTTAAGCATGGGCCTGAACCTTCATAACAGACATAATTTCAGCGCTACTCGAACAGCTCTTTCAACTCCGATATATCCTCGCAGTGATAGTCCGGATCAAGTGAAAGAAGGCTGTTTCTATCCCCCAGTCCATTCAGCAGCGCGCAGCTCAATGCGCCGGTATTTTTGGCTAGCAGTATATCGTTAACCCCGTCACCGATAACCACTGCATCTCTCTTCTCCACGCCGTATTCTTTAAGTAGGGGGATCAGGAGACCGGGATCAGGTTTCCTGCAGGAAACGCTGTCTGCTCCTATTATGGTTTTAAAATATCCGTCTATCCCCAACTCCTCCGCAATCATTAGAGTATAACTGTAAAGCTTGTTTGTAACAATCAGCTTTTTTATGTCCTTAAAATGCTCCAGGATGTCCCGCACACCTGGATAAAGATCCGTCGTATCGAGAAGATGTTCGGCATAGTGGACCCTGAATATCTCCATGGCCTCGTCGAACATATCATGGTGCTTGTCGTCGAGGGACCTTTCAATAAGTTTTGCCACTCCATCGCCTACAAATCCTATAATTGTCTTTCTGTCAAGGACAGGTATGCCAAGCTTTTTCAACGTATGATTAACAGAATTCGCGAGGTCGTCTCCGGAGTACACAAGCGTACCGTCAAAGTCAAAGACCATCAGTTCAATTTTTTTCATTTTCCCCCTGAAGAGTTCGTAAACTGATAGGATAATCACTTATCAGCTTTTTCTTAACAGTCTCAATCTGAGTGAAACTTATTATAGTAACTCTCTCGATAATTACAAGGGAGAAAAAAGGAGAAATCCAGGAAATAACCCGTTGACAACCCCTTTTCCGGTGTGATACGTGTTGCCAAAACCGCTTGGATCCGAAAGCACTGGACTGAGACGGAATGGCCAGAAACAAGGAATGTCAATGAATGTGTTGATATATCTCAAGGGGCCTTTTCGACATCAGTCGGAAAGGCCCCTTTTTAGTTAAATGAAGAAAAATACGATCGCAATCATAGGACTCGGCAAGGTAGGCACAGCGGTAGGCTATCTCCTGCGGCTGTCCGGTTACGAGATAAGCGCGGTTGCTGACCTGTCTGCAGAAGCATTAAAGAACGGCATCGAATACACCGGTGGAAAGGCCTGCTGCGCCCCCATCCAAGCCTCGTTGTCGGCGGAGTCCATATTCATCACCACAACGGATGATTTCATCGAATCTGTATGTAATGAGATATCAGAAGGGGGCGGGTTCGGTCCCGGCAAAAGGGTCGTCCACATGAGCGGAGCCGGGGGGCTCGATCTTCTGGAATCCGCGCGCAGATCCGGAGCGCAAGTGGCGAGTATTCACCCACTCCAGTCCTTTGTAGATGTTAAGGGGGTTATAGAAAGCATACCGGGGAGCACCTTCAGTATAACCGCCGAAGGAGAGATGAAAGACTGGGCAATACGCGTAGTAAGGGACCTGGGAGGCATGCCCTTCTTTGTGTCGGAAGAGGATAAGCCGCTGTACCATGCAGCGGCCTGTATGGCATCAAATTACCTCGTTACCCTCATGAATATGGTAGAGGGTGTCTACCAGAAACTGGGAATGGATGCCGATGATGCGGTCAAGGCATTCTGGCCCCTCGTCAGGGGAACGATTAGAAACATGGAAGACCGTGGGATTGAAAAGTCGCTGACCGGCCCCATTGCGCGCGGCGACATTGGAACGATTAGCAAACACCTGAAAGTCCTTGAAAGCAAAACGCCCGAACTTCTGGATGTGTACCGTGAAATGGGGTCATTTGCCGTGGATATAGGCCTTAAGAATAACACCCTGTCCGAAGACAGGGCCGATAAAATAAGATCACTATTAAAAGGAGATTCAGATGAGTAAACAGGGAAAGATAAACAAGATCACAACCTTCTCAATACAAAAAATGAAAACAGAGGGTGAGAAGATCTCAATGCTGACCGCCTACGACTATTCCACTGCCGTGTTGGTGGATGAGGCCGGGGTGGACCTAATCCTGGTAGGAGATTCCCTGGGCATGGTAATCCTCGGTTATGACAGTACTCTACCCGTCACCATGGAGGATATGATCCACCACACAAAGACGGTATCCCGCGCGGCAAAGCGCGCAATGGTCATTGGAGACATGCCTTTCATGTCGTACCAGATATCGGTTGAAGAAGCACTTCGCAACGCGGGCCGTTTTATGAAAGAGGCTGGCGCCCACGGCGTGAAGCTGGAAGGGGGCAGAGAGGTAGCCGAGGCTGTAATGAAGATAACCTCCTCGGGCATTCCACTCATGGGGCATCTCGGCCTTACACCACAATCAGTGCATCAGCTTGGCGGGTACAAGGTTCAGGGCAAGGATGATAAAACCGCTAAAAGAATGATAGAGGATGCCAGAATACTGGAGGAAGCGGGCGCATTTTCCATCGTTCTGGAATGCGTCCCGGCCCCGCTCGCTGGAGAAATCAGCAGGTCACTGACAATACCCACAATAGGCATCGGAGCCGGTGTTGAGTGCGACGGCCAGGTGCTCGTTGTGAATGACATGCTCGGGATATTTGAGAAGTTCACGCCGAAATTTGTCAAAAAATACGCCAAGCTGAATATAGATATAAGAGCTGCCATAGGACAGTACATCGACGAGGTCAAGGACAGTAAATTCCCGGGAGAAGAACACTCGTTCTAAATGAGAATCATCTCCCTGAAGAAGGGTTCAATGGGTCAAGGGGTCGAGTGAAAGGCTAAAAGCCACAGAGAACGATAAACCCCACGCCCTGCGCGAAACGTCCTTTCACAAAACCTTAGAATTGCCTGGGCGGGGAAAACCGAGGGATGCGGAGCCATTGCCATTAACCATCCAATCTCCCATTGTGTATTTCAAAATGTTGAAGGAGTCGCGGTTTGACAGAATACAGTGAATACAAAAACAATCTGCTCAATCACGCAAAATTACTGTCCGAGCATGGTTATTTCAGTGCCATGATGGGAACAGGGGGCAATGTGTCTGTCAGGATAAAAGGAGAAAACGTCTTTGCCATAACCCCATCGGGCATGCCTTATAAAGGCCTGACTTCCGATGACATATGTATTCTCGATTTTGAAAAGAATCAGATTGAGGGGGCACACGCGCCCTCCATTGAAAGCGGCATGCATATTGCCATCTATAAAAGACGTCCGGATGTAAATGCAATCGTACATACGCACCAGAACAAGGCGAGTATTTTCTCTGTTATCAACCGCCCCATACCGGCGCTCTTTGATGAGGTGTGTATGAATATAGGTGAAATCGTGGACGTTGTTCCCTATGCGTTTTCGGGAAGTCAGGAACTTGCGGAAAATGTTGCAGGCAAACTGGACAATAACTGCCACTGTTATATCCTGCAGAATCACGGCGTTCTGTGTCTTGGACATACCATCGAAAAGGCATGTCTAAGCGCGGAACTCCTTGAAAGAGCAGCGACGGTATATGCCGACGCACTTGCTACGGGCCTGAAAATTTCCACACTGCCTGAGGAGACGGTAACCCTTTTCAGACAGATCAGGAAAGAGGCACAAGACAAAAACGAAAGAGAAAAGTAACTACTCAGATGGGTAGGCCGTGGATCCTTGAAAAAATAAGTTAGCACCCTGTTGCAACATAAAAGGCTTATGCCTGAACTCCTTATTCGGAGTTTACCCGTAGGGGAAAATGGGGACAGCGTTTTATGAAATCTTTACAAATAAACTCCGATTTCGATATTTTTCACTCTAGCTTAAAGTCTTTGTCGGCAAAGACCTTCAAACAGGCATCAGCCACGTCAGGATCATAGAGAATGCCTTTGTTCTGTGATATTTCCTCTATTGCCTTGTCTATAACGAGAGTCGGTCGGTAGGGTCGGTGAGAGGACATTGCCTCAATCACATCAGCTACACTCAGAATCCTTGCTTCCAGGCAAATCTCTTCACCCGACAGTCCATTGGGATATCCGGTGCCATTCATCATTTCGTGATGTTGAAGTATAATATGGGCAATCGGCCACGGAAACTCTATCCCTTTCAATATATCGTGGCCTACCTGTGGATGGGTTTGAATTAATTTGAATTCGGGTTCGCTCAACCGCCCGGGCTTGCTGAGGATTTCAGCCGGAACGTTTATCTTG
>JAFDBG010000024.1 GCA_019313385.1 Deltaproteobacteria bacterium
TCAAAGGTCATATTCCCCTCCTGTAAAATCATATGGACAAAGATAGAAAAAGTGAAGGAGCACATAACAAAAAATGGGGGTAAGCCAAAGGCCTGCCCCCCATTTCTTATTGGAGGCGGCAACCGGACTCGAACCGGTGAATAACGGTTTTGCAGACCGTTGCCTTAGCCACTTGGCTATGCCGCCAAAAACTGGAGCGGGCGAACGGATTTGAACCGTCGACGTCAACCTTGGCAAGGTTGCACTCTACCACTGAGTTACGCCCGCTTGCTTTTCGAACAACTCTAATAATAAAATATGCCCCTGTTGTCAATGAAAACTTTCAGAACACAGTATGCTATTTCTTGATCTTTTCCTTATAAAACTTCATAAAATAATCTGCGCCTGACCACACTGTCAAGACAAGGGCGAGATAGAGAGCAACCATACCAACCGCGTGCGCGTTAATACCAAAGACGGTGTCATAATGTATCAACAGCGCCGACACTGCGACAATCTGGCACAGGGTCTTCTGTTTGCCCAGCCTGCTCGCGTCGATTACAAGACCATCCGCCGAAGCAACACTTCGCACGCCATCCACAAATAAATCTCTCATGATAATAACAGCAACTATCCACGCCGGAATCCTGCCGATGGGGATCATCATGATCATGGCGGTACTCACTATAAGCTTATCCGCCACGGGATCCAGAAATTTTCCCATCGTGGTCACGATATTGTATTTTCTCGCCACATACCCGTCTATCAGATCCGTAATCGCGGCTATAATAAACAGGACGGCAATGACCATGCTCAGGATTCTGCCGGGAGAAAGGATAATCAGAAACAATACCGGAATCACCGCAAGCCTGAGAAGGGTGATAGAGTTCGGAAGATTGAATATCTCGCTTCCATCCTCTGATCTCGTCATCTTATCAAAGGATTCTTTCAGGAAGTTTATCATATTATCCCTTTGGCACTTTACGCCAGTCGTCCAGAAATCTCTTAAGACCCACATCCGTGAGCGGATGCCCGGCCAGCTGCTTTATAACCTTAAACGGGATTGTAGCAATATCGGCCCCGAGAAGCGCCGCTTCAAGGACATGAAGAGGATGCCTGACGCTGGCAACGATAACCTCGCAGTCAAATTCGTAGTTGTCGAAGATGGTCAGTATCTGTTCCACAAGTTCCATTCCATTGTGGGAGATATCGTCAAGCCTCCCGATGAAGGGACTGACATAATCGGCGCCTGCCTTGGCGGCAAGGAGTGCCTGCACGGGAGAGAAAATCAGCGTCTGGTTTACGCTGATTCCCAGACCTGACAACCTTCGCGTGGCTTTCAATCCCTCGGTTGTCATCGGAATCTTCACCACAACATTCTCCGCCAGCTTCGCCAGTTTTTCCCCTTCGGCAACCATACCATCGGTGTCTTCACTTATCACCTCAAGACTTACAGGGCCATCTACTATCTCCAGTATCTCTCTGACTACGGTGTCAAAATCTTTATTTTCCTTTGCCACGAGTGAGGGATTTGTGGTCACGCCATCGACCATCCCAAGCTCCAGACCCTCTTTGATCTCATCAATATTACCTGTATCTATAAAAAACCTCATACAATCTCCTCAACCGTTTTCTTTCATGTATTTTTCAAGGCACTCCCTGCTGCAAAAGTAAAGCGTGTTGCCATTCATGGTAGCCTTGTGGGCGCTGTTTATCGGCACATATGTACCACAATATGGATCTTTTACCAGCTCTTCTTCCTCTATTTCAGACTGCTCCCCGGAATGATTCTTCGATATCTTCCCTGCCGGGGTGAACATAAACCTCGAAAAACGGTATATCACATATACAATAATGCCTGCAATTATTAGACGAATCATTCTTAAACAAACGGGCGGTCCGTACCGCTCAGCCATTCAACTTTATTTTTATCCTTAAGCCTGTCAACCAGCCCCCCTACAGAAATCCCGAACGCAGGATGTATAGCACAGGGAGCTATCTCATTCAATGGGACAAGCACAAAACGTCTCTTGTGAAGCTCCGGGTGCGGTATAACAAGCCCTTCCTCTTCTATAACGGCCTGCCCGTAGAGGAGGATATCGATATCTATTATTCTCGGTCCCCACTTCTCACACCTCTTCCTGCCCATTTCGCCTTCCACTGTCTGCATGGCATTCATGAGGGCGCGCGGCCCGAGCATGGTTCTTATCTCGACAACTCCATTTACAAACCAGTCCTGCTCTTCAAATCCGACCGGTTGAGTCTTATATAACGATGAGCGTCTCAAGACCCTGACACCATCTACATCAGATATACGTTTTACAGCGGCACCACAATTAGCGGCGGCATCCCCAATATTGGAACCTATACCCAAAAAACAGATAACTCCATCATCCACGGTGATACCCTTGTCTGATGCACGCGTAAGAAGTCAAATCCAGACGGCAAAGTAAAAAGCTCCAAATTCAAGGCGCGCAAATCCTGAGTAATGAGGCGTACTTACGGTACGCCGCAGTGACGAAGGATGCAACGGAACGCAGAAGTTGGACTTTTTACAAAGCCGTCTTGTCTCAATCCTTCAGGCCCAGAACGTCCTGCATATCATAAAGACCGTTTTCCCTGTCCACAATCCAGACAGCCGCCCTGATCGCTCCCTTGGCAAAATTATCGCGGCTGTGCGCCCTGTGGATAAACTCCAGTCTTTCACCCATGCCGCCAAAGATTACAGTATGCTCGCCGACAATATCACCCGCTCTCACGGCATGCACGCCGATCTCGGTCTCCGATCTCTCGCCTATCATGCCTTTGCGCCCATATACACCAACCTTGTCAATGTCTCTGACAAGTGCGTCTGCTATTATTCCAGCCATTTTTACAGCGGTCCCGCTGGGTGCGTCCTTCTTCTGGTTGTGATGGGTCTCTATGATCTCCACATCGTACCCGTCACCTAGTATCCCGGCCACGTCTTTGAGCACCTTGAACATTACATTTACACCCACGCTCATGTTGGGAGCCAAGACACACCTTGTCCCCTTGGAGATGTCGGTCACCTGGTCCATCTCATCCGGTGTCAGGCCTGTGGAGCCTATTACAATAGCCCTGTTATTTTCCGCGGCTATTCGGAGATGTGTCACAGAGGCGGTGTGGTTGCTGAAATCTATGACAACATCCCCCCGTCCAATGCAATTATTCAGATCATCTTCCAGAATTACACCCGTTTTGCCCAATCCCAGATACGCGCCGACATCACTGCCTACGAGTTGATGACCCTCCCGATCCACCGCTCCCACAAGTTCTACTCCATCGGTGTCGTGGATAAGCGTTATTATACGCCCTCCCATCCTTCCGGCAGCGCCGGCAACTATTACTTTTACCATTTTACTCACCATTACCAGATCAGACCATAATCAGTCAGGGATTGTTTTAATTTCTCATTATTTGCATCCGACATCCCGCAAAGCGGAAGCCTCAATTCATATTCTATCTTGCCCATCATTGACAGGGCGGCCTTTACCGGAATAGGATTAGTCTCTAGAAAACACGCGTCCATCACCGGTCTCATCCTGTGATGAAGGCCACGGGCTCTATCCAGATCACCATCATCAAAGGCGTCTATCATGGCTGCCATATCTTCGGGAATAATATTGGATACAACGGAGATAACCCCCCTGCCCCCAACCGCGAGAACAGGCAGAACGGTGAAGTCATCACCCGACAGGACGGTAAAATCGTCATCACAGAGTTCCACGACTCTGCTTATCTGCTTCAGGTCCCCGGAGGCCTCTTTTATACCAACAATATTACTGATCTTTGCAAGTCTCGCGTCGGTCTCCGGCAGGAGATTCCCCCCTGTCCTACCGGGTACATTATAGAGGATAATCGAAACAGGAACAGCCTCCGCTATCGCCTTGTAGTGTTGATAAAGCCCCTCCTGTGTAGGTTTGTTATAGTAGGGAGTAACCAGCAATGTCCCATCCGCACCCGCTTTGTACGCGTGTTCGGTAAGCCTTATGGCTTCCTTCGTGCTGTTGGAACCTGTCCCCGCAATTACAGGAACTCTCTTTTTGACGGCATCCACTGTAATCTCGATAACCCTGTCGTGCTCCTCATGGGACAGTGTCGCGCTCTCTCCCGTGGTGCCGCAGGGAACAATGCCATCGGTCCCGGATTCTATCTGGAAGTCGATAAGCTTCCTCAGCGCCTCTTCATCCACCCGTCCATCCTTGAAGGGTGTCACAATCGCGACTATCGCTCCTCTAAACATAAACTTTCCTCCTGTTAAAGACTTACTCAGTTACCGGTTTACAGTTACCAGTTTACAGTTTCCTTGAACACTTGGCCCCTTGGCCTCTTCCTTTTATTGCAGAAAATCCGGTTATTGAAGAAAATCCGGGATACTCTCGCCTCTTGTCAGGTCCGCGCGGGTTTCTCCGGATCTTATCACGTAGAACTTCCCGTCTCTGACAAGCACCTCCGGGACCCTCGGCCTTGAGTTATAGTTTGAAGACATGGGAAAACCATACGCGCCAGCGCTCATTACGGCTACCAATTCTCCCCGTTCCAGTTCGGGTATAACCCTGCCCCTGGCAAGATAGTCGCCCGATTCACAAATGGGACCGACCACATCAGACAGTATATCCTCCCTCTCTTTCAGCTCAACAGGTTGGATATTGTGGTATGAATTGTACAGACTGGGTCTTATCAGGTCATTCATCCCCGCGTCAACTATGACAAATCTCTTGTCCGCGCCGGCCTTTGTATAAAGCACCCTGGAAACCAGTATGCCCGCATTCCCGACGATTACCCTGCCCGGTTCAAATATAAATGTACAATCAATATCTCTTACCCTGTCCATAATGGCCTTGGCGTAATCCTGTGGATGAGGCGGGGTTTCATTATCGTAGGTAATCCCAAGGCCCCCACCCAGATCCAGATATCTGATACCGATGCCTTCATTTCTGAGAGAGAATATCAGCTCCTTCAGGCGATCCAGCGCCTCGATAAAGGGGGAGAGCTCTGTGATCTGTGATCCTATATGGCAATCCACTCCTACAATATCTATGTGGTCCAGCTTTGCGGCATGCCGGTACTCGTCCAGAGATTTTTCAATATCTATTCCGAATTTATTTTCCTTCATGCCAGTGGATATATGGGGATGTGTCATGGGATTCACATCGGGATTCACACGCAGTGATATTCTTGCCGTCCTGTCCATCTTTCCGGCGCACGCATTTATTACCTCAAGCTCCTGGGGAGACTCAATATTAAACATAAGTATATCGCTCTCCAGCGCGTATCTTATCTCCTCCTCCCTTTTCCCGACCCCGGAATAGACTATCTTTCCCGGATCAGCCCCCGCTTCAAGTACCCTGTAGAGCTCTCCTCCAGAGACGATGTCCATGCCGCTTCCCTCATTTATGAATATCTTGAGGATGGCCGCATTGGAATTGGCCTTAGCAGAAAAACAGACAATATGGGGGATGTTCTCAAATGCCGAGTCAAAGACCTCGAAATGTCTCTTGAGCGTCCTGTGGCTGTAAAGATAAAGGGGGGTTCCCACGGCCTTCGCTACTTCAGCAACCGGAACCTCTTCACACCACAGTTTATTGTCTACATAATTGAAATAATTCATGATTCTATTGATTAATGGTCCTTTCGCCCAATCTCTGCGTTATGCTCAAAAAATAATCTTCGGAATATTAACTATATACCTGCGGTTATTTTTTTCGCAGGCCTTGATCTTGAAAGAAAATCCTCATAAATCAACAGGATCATTCATAATATATCGTTTCCGGGTTCAAAATCCCGATCTTCAGGTTCAGGGCATTTCTATACGGGAAGTATTGGACTCCCCTCCACACATACCTGAGGAATCGCATATCACGACCCTGTAAGAATAGAAAAACCCCCTTCGGATGTTTCGATCCAGGTATACAAACTGCCCCTTTTCATCCAGCCTTAAATCACGAAGTGAAAGGTCTCCCGCGATAGCATATATACGCGGGCAATCCGGGCAACTACTATCATCCGCTTTCAAGGCGCTCTTCAGTATTTTGACATGTCCCGCATGTCCAGGCTCCCCGGGAATGCACCATTTCAGAACGGCTCTTCCATCTTTATCGATAGACACATCAAGATCTGAAACCGGTTCGGGATAGTTGACGTGGAGGTAACGCGGATCAGCCTTTTTCCCGCAACCGGCGCAGAATATAGACAGGAAAAATGCCGCAATTATCAAGATTGCCCATAACTTATCGCTTTTCATCATACGCACACCTTCCCAGCGATTCTAATCAATCCTCCCGGACTCTATCTCTTCTATTCTCCTTAATACCGCTTCTCCGGCCGTTCCTCCGATAATATTTCTCGCGCTAACCGAACCTTTCACACTCATGCACGCATAGATATCCGCATCGGCATCCTTCCAGAACAGGCGAATTTCCTCTATATCAAGCGATTCCATATCCTTCTGTTTTTCAATGCAGTATCCAACAAGACGCCCGACTATGCCGTGCGCCTCTCTGAATGGAATGCCCTTCATTACAAGGTAATCGGCCACGTCCGTCGCCGTGGAAAAGCCTTCCGCGGCGCTCTCCAGCATCCTGTCCCTGTTGAATTTCAGATTTCCAGTCATATCAGAAAGGACGGACAGGCAGGTCTTAACCGTGTCAACTGTGTCAAACAGAGGTTCCTTGTCTTCCTGAAGATCCCTGTCATACGTCATGGGGAGCCCCTTCATAATGGTCAATATCGCCATCAGATCTCCATAGACACGTCCGGTCTTTCCCCTTATCAGTTCAGCCACATCTGGATTCTTTTTCTGGGGCATGATACTGCTGCCGGTGGTAAACGCGTCGGATATATCGACAAACCCGAACTCCCCGCCGGACCAGATAACGAGATCCTCACAGAAACGGCTCATATGCATCATCACCAGGCTTGCATCGAAAATAAATTCCGCGACAAAGTCTCTGTCTGAAACCGCGTCCATGCTGTTTTTTGAAATCCCCGAAAAAGAAAGTAGTTCGGCCACATATTCCCGATCTATGGGAAATCCTGTGCCTGCCAGGGCCGCCGACCCCAGTGGCATGACATTTACCCTCCCCCTGCACTCCTTCAGGCGGCTAATATCTCTATCCAGCATCTCCCACCAGGCAAGAAGGTAGTGGGACAGAAGCACCGGTTGCGCCTTCTGCATGTGCGTGTAGCCTGGCAGTATGGTGCCGATCTCTCTCTTCGCCACATCAACGAGAGATGCCTGAAGCCCCACCAGTAGGCCAAGGATATTTGTCACCTCATCCCGGAGATAAAGCCTCATGTCAAGAGATATCTGATCGTTCCTGCTTCTCGCGGTGTGAAGCCTGCCCCCCACATCTCCGACACGGTCTATCAGTGATTTTTCTATGGCCATGTGTATATCTTCCAGGTCGGAAGAGTAGGAAAATTCACCCTTTCCCATATCCTTCAGGATATCCTGAAGACCGGATATTATCTTTTCGGCATCATCAGGAGAGATAATTCCCTGCGCGGCAAGCATACGACAATGCGCGACGCTCCCCTCAATATCATAAGGATAGAGTCTTTTATCGAAATGGAGAGAAGATGTGAACTCCTCCACTCTTTTGTCGGTGGGTTCGGAGAAGCGTCCCCCCCACGGTTTTTTCTTCCCAGACATATGTCAATCCCGATTAGTATTTCTGGTTCTTCTTCAATTCAGATTTTTGTTGGGTTTCGTACCTCAATCCAACCTGCTCGACCCCTTGACCCCTCGAATCCTAGAACCCTACTTTTTCAATAACGCCTGCATCTTCAGCCTGAGCGCATTGAGCCTGATAAACCCGGTGGCATCCTTCTGATTATATACCTCATCCTCGTCAAAGGTAGCCAGGTCCTCACTGTAGAGTGATACAGGCGCCTTGACACCTACCGGCATACAGTTTCCTTTGTACAATTTAAGGCGGACTGTTCCGGTGACATCCTTCTGTGACTCATCTATCATCTTCTGGAGCATTTCTCTTTCAGGAGAGTACCAGAAACCGTTGTATATGATCTGAGCGTACCTCGGCATAATGGAATCTCTGAGAAGCATCACTTCCCTGTCCATGGTGATTGTTTCCATCGCCCGGTGAGCGGACCACAGCGCGGTACCGCCCGGTGTTTCATAGATTCCCCTCGATTTCATACCCACAAAACGGTTTTCCACCATATCCATCCTGCCGACACCGTTGTCTCCCGCAAGGGTATTCATATGATCTAGAAGCTGAGCGGGGCTCATTGTTTGCCCATCAACCGCCACAGGGGTTCCCTTCTCAAAGGTAATTTCCACATATGTAGGTCGATCAGGTGCATCTTCTGGTGAAACGCTCATCACATACATATCTTCGGGCGGCTCTTTCCACAGGTCTTCAAGGATTCCACCTTCGTGAGAGATATGCAAAAGATTTCTGTCCTCACTATAGGGGGTTTTTTTCGTTGATTTTATCGGAATGTTGTACTTCTCCGCATAATCTATCATGGCCTCTCTTGAATTGAGGGTCCAGTTCTCATCCTTCCATGCCGATATAATCTTTATATCCGGATCAAGGGCTATGTAGGTCATCTCAAATCTCACCTGGTCATTGCCTTTACCGGTAGCACCATGACAGACGGCATCCGCGCCCTCTTTGTGCGCAATCTCAATCTGTCTCCTGGCCACTATCGGCCTCGCGAGGGAGGTACCCAGAAGGTATGTTCCCTCATATATCGCGTTGGCCCTCAGGGCCGGGAAGACAAAATCCTTTACAAATACTTCTTGCAGATCTTCCACATATGCCTTGACCGCCCCTGTGGCAAGAGCCTTTTCCTCCAGACCTTCAAGTTCCTGCTTCTGTCCAACATCTCCGGTAAGTGTAATAACTTCACACCCATACGTCTCAATCAGCCACCTGACAATAACGGACGAATCAAGCCCCCCGGAATATGCCAAGACTACTTTTTTTATTTTATCGTTCATCTTTCTTTTCCTCCAGACATAAGTATTTCCATAATCGCCTTCTGCACGTGCAAACGGTTTTCCGCCTGGTCAATAATTACAGACTGTGGTCCATCTATCACACCTGCCGAGATCTCTTCCCCGCGGTGCGCGGGCAGGCAGTGCATAATGATGGCATCATCTTTCGCGCAACTGACCAGTTTTTCATCCACCTGATAATTCCGGAAGGCCGCCACCCTTTCTTCCTGCTCATCTTCCTGCCCCATGCTGGCCCATACATCCGTGTATATCACATCGGCGCCGGAGGCAGCATCGGCAGGAATCCGCAAAAGTTCTATCCCCTCCTTCGATTCTCTGCCCCCTCTCTCCAATATGGTCTTGTCAGGATCATAACCTTCAGGACAGGCAATGGACAGATGAAAAGGAAGCCTGGCCGCGGCATTTATCCAGGAATTAGTCATGTTATTCCCGTCGCCGATATAGGCTATCTTCAGTCCTTCATACCCGCCCTTTTTTTCTATTATGGTGAAGATATCGCTCAGCACCTGGCATGGGTGCAACAGGTCTGTCAGCCCATTGATAACGGGTATCGTGGCATATCTCGCGAATTCTTCAATCAGATCATGCTCGAATGTCCTTATCATGATACCATCAATGTATCTGGACATTACCTTGGCCGTATCAGCGACGGGTTCTCCCCTTCCAAGCTGTATATCCCGCCGGCTCAGGAATATACCGGTCCCACCCAGTTGATGGATCCCCGCTTCAAAGGACAGCCTCGTCCTCGTGGACGATTTGTCGAACAGCATACCCAGCGTCTTCCCTCTCAGGGAATCGTGCGCCACGCCCCTGTATAACAGGTCTTTCAACTTTTTTGCGGTATTGAATATCTCGTTAAATCCATCGGCATCAAGATCATGGATTGTCAGCATATCTTTTTTCACAGGCTTCTCATCACCTCATTGAGGATATCAACCGCGCGGTCTATATCCCCTTTTGTAATAATCATGGGGGGGACAAATCGCAGGACATTGCCGCAGGTACAGTTTATGAGCAATCCCTTATCCATGCACCCATTTACTATATCCGCGCCCTCCATGGAAAGTTCCACTCCAAGCATAAGACCCCTTCCTCTGACTTCTTTGATAAAGGCATGATTTTTCTTCAATTCGTCGAGCTTTGCGCGGAAGTAAACACCCATATTCATACAGTTATCCAGCACTCCTCCGTGCAGCAACTCCTCCATCACAGAGATCCCTGCTGCCATGGCGAGCGGGTTTCCTCCAAAAGTGGACGCATGGCTTCCCGGTGTAAAAGATGCCGCCACTTTATCGGTCGCCAGCATGGCCCCAACGGGAAAACCATTACCCAGGGCCTTGGCCAGAGTCATGATATCCGGTCTTGCACCAGTCGCCTCATACGCGAACAGGTTACCCGTGCGCCCCATACCCGTTTGGACTTCATCCAGTATCAGAAGTGCACCCGTGTCATCACATATCTTTCTTACACCTTCAAGATATCCACCTGCCGGCACCCTGATCCCCCCTTCACCCTGTATGACTTCCACCATAACCGCGCAGGTATCTTCCGTAACAGCCCGTTCAAGCGAGAGAAGATCGTCGAAAGGTACATATCCAAAACCGGTCGGAAGCGGATCAAACCCTTTTTGAAATTTTTCCTGACCCGTTGCCGTAACGGTGGCAAGAGTTCGTCCGTGGAAGGAGTTTTTCATGGTCAATATACGATATCTGCCCTCATCCATATTTTCATGGGCGTATTTTCGCGCCAGTTTGATAGCCGCTTCGTTTGCTTCCGCCCCGCTGTTACAGAAAAACGCCTTGTCCGCGAAAGAGTTTTCCACCAGAAGAGCAGCCAGCCGGATCTGTGGTTCAATGTGGTATATATTGGATACATGCATCAGTGTTTCGGCCTGTTTGCAGATTGCCCCGGATACTGATGGATTGGCATGGCCAAGACCGCACACGGCGATACCCGCCAGAAAATCGAGGTACTCCTTTCCATCAGAATCCCACACATGTACCCCTTCACCCCTTACCAGAACAACCGGCAGGCGCGAATATGTGTTCATGATATATCTGTCCGAATTAGAGATAAGCTCTTCTGTTGTCATACTCAATCCTTTGAATTTCCGGTTGCCAGTTTAAAGTTACCAGTTACCGGTTTTTTAACCGTGAGCCGTAAACCATTCTTCTGTTACCTGTCCACTACCCACTAACCACTGTCCACTGTAGCTCAGTCTTTCACCACTTCCGTGCCGATACCGCTGTCCGTAAATATCTCCAGGAGAACCGCGTGATCCAGACGTCCATCAATTATGTGAGTCTTCCCCACACCATTTCTAAGGGCCTTTATGCAGCATTTTACCTTGGGATACATGCCCCCATTTATTGTGCCATCTTCGATCAGCTCTTCGGCCTCCACATTGTTGATAGAGTTTATCAGCCGGCCTTTTCCGTCCAGGATTCCCTCCACGTCGGTCAGGAGAATAAGCTTCTCCGCCCCAAGGGCGGCCGCCACCTCACCCGCTACTATATCAGCGTTGATATTATATGTCTCGCCATTGTCTCCGGCGCCGGTGGGAGCTATAACGGGAATAAACCCGTCTACTATCAGCGATTCGATAAGTCCTGAATTAACCTTTCTTACCTTGCCCACCATTCCTATGTCTATTATCTCCGGGGGAGTATCCTTCGCTTTTTCGGTGTTCAGGATATATTTTTCAGCTTCTATGATATTCCCATCTTTGCCGCTCAATCCAACAGCCCTGCCGCCATGACTGTTGATCAGTCCGACTATCTCTTTGTTCACTTTACCGGTAAGGACCATCTCGACTATACCCATAGTCTCTTCGTCCGTCACCCTCATCCCCCTGACGAATTTCGAGTCCTTACCCATTTTCTTGAGAAAAGCGCCGATCTGAGGGCCGCCTCCATGCACTATCACCGGGTTGATCCCGATATACTTCATCATGACAATGTTCATGGCGAACATCTCTTTCAGATTGTTATCCCCCATGGCATGGCCACCATACTTTATAACTATGGTCTTGCCATAAAACCGCTTTATATAAGGCAGAAACTCCAAAAGTATATCCGCTTTTTCCATGGGACTTTTCAGATCGTCCGAATGCATGATTTAGAATCTCCTACAGGACATACCTGCTCAGGTCTTCATCTTCGACTACATCTTTCAGCTTATCCCTGACATAGTCGGCATCAATATTTATTTTTTTCTCCGCAACCGCAATATCGGGTGCGTCAAAAGATATCTCCTCCAAGAGTATCTCCATGACTGTGTAAAGTCTTCTGGCTCCTATATTTTCCATCTTCCCATTCACGAGCGCAGCTACCTCCGCGATCTCCTCTATGGCGTCGTCCTGGAGCATAAGGTCTATATCTTCAGTAGCCATCATCTCTACATACTGTTTAACCAGGGCATTGTGAGGTTCCGTCAGAATCCTTATGAAATCTTCCTTTTCAAGCGAATCAAGCTCTACCCTTATAGGAAATCTTCCCTGCAACTCTGGGATAAGATCGGATGGCTTGGAAATGGTGAACGCTCCCGCGGCGATAAAGAGTATGTGATCCGTCTTTACCATACCATACTTGGTATTCACGTTGGATCCCTCCACAATCGGGAGGAGGTCTCTCTGCACGCCCTCCCTGGATACATCAGGGCCATGAGAGGAATCACCCCCCACGATCTTGTCTATTTCGTCAAGAAATATGATTCCCGATTGTTCGACCTTCTCTATTGCCGCCCTAGTGACCTTTTCCATATCGACAAGTCTCTGGGCCTCTTCATCGGCTAATATGTTTACCGCTTCAGAGACCTTGATTTTTCTTTCTTTCTTCTTCTGCGGGAATATATTCCCGAGCATATCTTTGATATTCATCCCCATATCTTCAACACCGGAGGTGGAAAAAATCTCTATCATGGGACTGGTGGGGTTGTCTACAACTTCAATCTCTACAATCCGCTCGTCCAGCTTCCCACTGCGAAACAAACGCCGCAGTTTCTCACGCGTTTCATTGTGACGAGTATCCTCCTGGACCGCCACATCACCCTCAGGCATCTCCAGAAGCGTGCCTTCCGATTCCGTGTTCTCTGTTTGCTTCTGATCCCTGCTCTTAAGGGGAAGGAGGAGGTCAAGTATCCTTTCCTCGGCAATCTCCATCGCCTTGGCCTTTACGTTTTCCTGCTCTTCCGATTTAGCCATGTTTATTGCCAGCTCTACAAGATCCCTGACCATTGACTCAACATCCCTGCCCACATAACCCACTTCTGTAAATTTGGAGGCCTCTATCTTCAGAAAGGGAGATTTATCAAGTTTGGCAAGCCTGCGCGCAATTTCCGTCTTTCCCACTCCCGTTGGACCTATCATTATGATATTTTTGGGTGCTATCTCTTCCCTGAGCTCTTCCGATACATTCTGGCGCCTCCATCTGTTACGAAGGGCCACGGCAACCGCCCTTTTAGCGTCATGCTGCCCTATAATATACTTGTCCAGCTGGGACACAATCTCTCTCGGTGTCAAATTCGTGGATGACATAAAGTTTCTACCCCTTGATTCTCAATGGTTAATCTTGAATTTCCTCAGCCACATCCAGTTCCTCTATTTTTATCCTGTCATTCGTGAATATGCATATATCGGAAGCTATGTGCATGGCCTCTTCGACAATCTCCCTCGCACTCAGTGTAGAGTGTTTTATAAGAGCCCTTGCCGCTGCCTGGGCATATGGGCCGCCGGAACCTATTGCCAGAACCTCATCATCCGACTCTATCACATCTCCGTTACCTGATATTATAAGAAAATCCAAATCACTGACTGCTATCATCAGGGCTTCAAGATGTCGCAAAACCCTGTCTGTTCTCCAGTCCTTGGTCAGTTCAACTGCGGCTCTCAAAAGATTGCCGCCATACTGTTCCAGTTTCTGGTCGAATCTGTCAAAAAGGGTAAACGCGTCCGCCGTCGCGCCCGCGAAACCTACGATTACCTTGTCATGATACAGCCTTCGAACCTTTCTGGCATTGTGCTTCAGGGCTATCGTATCAAGGGTCACCTGACCGTCACCAGCGACGGCCACTTTCCCCTTGTGTTTCACCGCTACTATGGTTGTTCCTCTCATCTTGCTCATGACTTTTGTGCTCCTCCAGCCCTCGGGTGGCTTTTGTCATATACCTCCATCAATCTTGTCACACTGACGGACGTATACTTCTGGGTAGTTGAAAGGCTTTCATGCCCTAACAGTTCCTGTATAACTCTAAGATCGGCGCCGGCATCCATGAGATGGGTCGCAAATGTGTGTCTGAGCGTATGAGGACTTATCTTCCTGCCGATACCACTCAGAATTATATACTTGTCTATAATTCTCCTTACACTTCTCGGAGTCAACCTCGAACCGGACCTGTTCAGAAAGAGCGGTGATCCGGCATAGTTTCGGGCTGTATCTCCCCCTGTCCCAGGCCTGCTGCTGATATAATCTTTCAGGGCCGACAATGCTGGACCGCCAACAGGGACTATCCTCTCTTTCCTGCCTTTTCCCCTTACCTTTACCAGGCTGTTCGAGAAATCGACGTTGGCTGTATCCAGACCGGTGAGTTCACCAACGCGCACACCGGCTGAATACAGGAATTCGATTATGGCCCTGTCCCGCAGTCCTGATACATCCGATTTGAACTTCACCCCCAGAAGAGAGAACACTTCGTCTATACTCAGGAAGGAAGGCAGGTACCTGTCTGCCTTTGGTGCCTGGACCATCTGAGCGGGATTATACCCGATTTTTCCCTCTCGAAGAAGAAATTTAAAGAACGCCCTGAGGCTGGCCACCTTTCTCGACACAGTAACCTTTTTTATCTTCCTCCGGTAGAGAGACGCAAGAAATGCCCTTATCACTGTCTGATCAACATCGGCGGACTTGTCCACTCCGTTCTTCAGAAGAAATTCTCTGAACTGTCTCAGGTCGGACAGATAGCTTCTCCGTGTATGATAAGACAGGTTTCTTTCAACACCAATGTGAATACCGAAACCTCTGATGGCATCCTCCATACGAGCATACCCTCCTGTCATCCTTCAAACCTCCGACAAGTCGGAGTTACATCTTATACTTTCCAAAGTCATCGGGAGAGAGATTCTCCAGAAACTCCTCTAGCTCTTCCTTCGTGTATTTATTCAAGTCAGTCGTTTTGCTGCCAAAATCGATATTCGTTGATTTCCCAATAACCTTTTCATCCACAAAAATGGGCGCGCCAGCCCGGAGCGCGAGGGCAATCGCGTCGCTCGGACGCGCGTCAATCGTAATTGAGACATCCTCCTTCAGGATATGTATGGTGGCAAAGAAGGTGTTGTCTTTCAGATCATTAATAACGATTTGCAAAACCTTCACTTCAAGAACTTTTAACATCTCGTTCATGAGGTCATGCGTCATCGGCCTCGCCAGATTTATTTTCTCCATCTGTGTAGCTATGGCGCTTGCCTCGAAAAGGCCTATCCATATGGGAATAGCCCTTTTCCCCTGCAGATCCTTCAATATCACTATGGGTGTATTTGTTATAGGATCCATGGCAAGTCCAAACACCTTCACCTCTATAAGCATCTCTCCCCCTGAATTAGCTCCCCTCTCAAAGAGTGCATATAGGCCTGTGCAATTCTCACACGCACTGTTTTTCCTGTCAGGCCGGTGTCACCCTCGAGGTTAACGATTTTATTGCCCCTTGTCCTGCCGGTGACATCGGCGTCATTGTTCTTGCTGACACCCTCTATAAGCACATCTTTCACAGTTCCCTCATGACCTCTGTTCTTTTCCAGACTGTGGCTTTCCTGAAGTAACTGGAGCTCAGACAACCTCTCGCCCTTGGCCCCTTCTTCAACCTTTCTGTCATACCCTTCCGAAGCTGTGCCGTGCCTGTCAGAATACTTGAAGGAAAAGGTGTTGTCAAACCTTACTTCTTTCATGAGGTCAATAGTTTTTTGAAAGTCGCTGTCCTTCTCTCCAGGAAATCCGACGATAATATCTGACGTTATGGTTATATCCGGGCATGCGTCTCTCAACATGTCAATCTTTTTCAGATACTCTCCCGAAGTGTATCCTCTTTTCATTCTCTTCAACACACGATCAGAACCGGACTGCACCGGCAGGTGAATATGCTCACACAGGTTATCAAGATCAGGAAAACAGTTGACAAGCCTCTCTGAAAGGTCTTTCGGGTGAGATGTGGTAAAGCGGATTCTGTCTATCCCCTCTATGTTACCTATCATTCTCAATAATGCAGGAAAACTGGTGTCTCCAGAAAGAGTGCTGCCGTATGAATTGACGTTTTGCCCCAGGAGTGTCACCTCCCTGATGCCATTATCAGCAAGAAACCTGATTTCGTCAACTATGTCCCCGCTGCCCCTGCTCTCTTCCCTTCCTCTTACATAAGGCACAATACAGTAGGAGCAGAAATTGTTACATCCCTGCATAATTGTTACGTAGGCGCTCATACCTCCATCAGGAGGCAGGGTTCGGATGCCCATAGATCTTGCCAATTCGCGGAAAGAGGTGTCCACAACCCGGGATCCGGTATTGTTAATCTCTTCTATCATCTCGGGAAGGCAGTGTATGTTATGCGTACCAAGGACAAAATCAAGATATGGAGCCCTCCTGAAGAATCCGGTCCCATGTTCCTGGGCAAGACATCCAGCCACCCCGATAACAAGACCGGGCCGTTTTTCCCTTAATTTTTTTAACCTTCCAAGCTGACTGTACACCTTCTGTGCCGCTTTTTCCCTTACGCTGCAGGTATTGACGATGATAACATCCGCCTCGTCGACTTCATCCGTCTTAACATATCCCGCGTCACTGAGAATCTGCGCCATCTGTTCCGAGTCATGAGCATTCATCTGACAGCCAAAGGTACGGATGTAAAATTTTCTTATGGACATAAACGATACCTGCGTACGTTAGCAAAAATTAATGCTGGAGGAAGGATCTGGAAAAATGTAGATACCGACACCTTTGGACAATACTTTCGGCCCTCAAAATCAAAAAGAGGGGCATTACCCCCTCCCTTTGACTGGAATATAAGACTGCGGCTTGATTTCCCTGATTTGTTTACAAAAGATTAAAGATATCGCTATTTATTTCCCGGAATCTACTCTTTCCTTAAGCTCTTTACCCACCTTGAAAAAGGGGAGTCTCTTGGGAACCACATTTATAGTCTCCCCGGTCTTGGGATTTCTCCCCGTGTACGAATCGTAGTTCCTTACGACAAAACTTCCAAATCCCCTGATTTCTATCCTGCCCCCGCTCTTGAGCTGAGTGCCAAATCCCTTAAAGATAAGATTGACAACATCCGCAGCCTGACTTTCCGTAAGACCCTCTTTTTTACTCAAGGCATCTATCAATTCCGACTTGTTCATAACAACCTCCTATCGACTTGCCAAAATAAGCTTAAAAAATCCCCTGCACCTTCGGCAGAAAATTCTCCTCAGATATTATTTATTTTATTATTAAAGTCAAGATAATTTTCATTGTTTTTCAGGTAGATATTTTTTTATCCTGCGATCCCGAAAGTTCAATCAGGCCCTTTACTTCTTTTTTTTGCATATATCTGTATTCTCCGGTCCTAAGATCTCCGAGGCTGATATCGCCAATGGCTGTCCTTATCAGCCTCGCTACAGGATGATCTGTTGAATCGAAAAATCTTCTTATTATTCTGTTTCTCCCCTCTAGTATTGTCAATTCTACCCAGCAGCTTTTTTTGTTGCTCTTTTCCATAGCCGCCCAGATCGGTTTAAAACTGCCGTCCTCCAGCATGGCTCCCTTTTTGATGACCTCGATATCATTATTCGTAAGGTTACCCTTGACCTTCACCATATAGGTCTTGGGCATTTTGAATGCCGGATGCTGCACCATGTGTGAAAAGTTGCCGTCATTGGACATAAAGAGCAACCCTTCCGAATCGTAATCAAGTCTCCCGACAGGGAATACCCTCTCAGGAACACCCCTTAACAGATCGGTGACAATCGGCCTGTTTTGTGGATCGTTCAGGGTGACAACATATCCCTTCGGCTTGTTCAACATCAGATATACCTGACTCACCGCGTCCCCGGATATAAGCCCTCCGTCAACACGTATTTTGTCGCATGAGGCATCAGCTTTCATCCCCGGCTGAGTTGTTATCACGCCATTAACACTGACCCGGCCGTCCCGCATCATCTGTTCCGCCGCGCGCCGGGATGCTATACCGTACCTGGCTATTATTTTCTGAATGCGCTCTTCCACAGAGATTATTCCCCCAACTCTCTAAATTCTCTCAGCGTGGGCAGATCTGAAAGGGTCTTGAGCCCGAATGTCTCAAGGAATTTCCGGGTAGTTCCATAGATCATAGGCCTGCCCGGCACATCCTTTCTCCCCACTATTCTTACAAGATTTTTCTCCAGCAATCCCCTCAGGGTGCCACTTATATCGACACCCCGCACTTTTTCTATCTCAGACCGCATGACGGGCTGCCTGTAAGCAACCACCGCAAGCGTTTCCATGGCAGCCGGGCTTAAAGCCGCCGGCTTTTGCCCTTTCAGCTTATGCACCCATGACCCCACCGTTTCACCGGTCCTGAACTGGTAGCCCCCGGCAACCTCCCTCAGGAATA
The DNA here is from genome assembly GCA_019313385.1 of Deltaproteobacteria bacterium. Classification (GTDB taxonomy): domain Bacteria; phylum Desulfobacterota; class Syntrophia; order Syntrophales; family UBA2210; genus UBA2210. Next base: position 18,605 of record JAFDBG010000024.1, read on the forward strand.
TGCCTCCATTTCTCTCTTCATATTCCCTTACGAGATCGTCAATTGCGGAAGAGATCTCCTTTTCCTTCACATCCTCCATGATTCCCACCATCCTTGAGGATGTTATGGGTGTACCCGAAACAAAGATAAGGGCTTCAATTATGGCCTTTAGATTATCCATCTATTTTCCCGTGAGGAATATCCTTATAGTCCCGTACGGAACCGCCTGATACGCCCTGATTATTCTAAGTTTCATAAGTTCCAGAATGGCCAGAAAGGTATATATCAACCGCATGCGGTTGCCCGCATTCTCCAGAAGATCGGTAAAGGTAAGATCGCCTCTCTTTTCCAGTTCGTCCACTATATCATTTATCCTGTCGGAAAGGGACATCTTTTCGACGTCTATCTCCATCAAATCTTTTTGACCTGTATCGAAGATTATTCTTCGGAAGGCCTCGACAAGTTCAAACATACCGATTTCCATGAGAGACTGCTCATCGTTTTCAATCTCTTCCCCGGTATGATCCCTGCCAAATACATCCCGGCCAAGGATGTTCATCCTGTCCAGACCCAGCGCCGCTTCCTTGAATGCCTTATACTCCAGAAGCTGCCTGACAAGTTCTTCACGCGGATCCTCCTCTTCCTCTTCCTCATCTTCCCCACTGACGGGCAGAAGCATCCTCGATTTGATGTGGGTCAACGTGGCGGCGAGCACGAGATATTCACCTGCAAGGTCAAGATTGAGGGACTTCATCTCGTCAATATATTTTATATACTGCCTGGTTATGAGGGCAATGGGAATATCGTATATATCTACTTCGTTCTTTCTGATCAGGTAGAGCAACAGATCCAGAGGGCCCTCAAATATATCCAGCTTGATTTCGTAAGCCCCGGCCGTCATATCTTTACGGCTTCCCTCACCTGTTCCATGGTGAGACGCGCTATCTTCGAGGCCTCCCGTACGCCATCGGCCATTATACCCCTTACATCCTCAAGGTGGTTCAGATAATAGTCCTGCCGTTCATGTATGGGAGCCATGCTCTCCTGTATCCTCTCCGCGAGACGCTTTTTGCATTCAACACACCCAATCTCGGCCTTTTTGCACCCATCCGATATCTCGTCCACCTCTGAAGAGGGCGAATATATCTGGTGAAACGCGAAGGCGTTACAGATCTCCGGTCTCCCTGGATCTTTTTTCCTCATCCTCTGCGGATCGGTAAACATGGAAGCAACCTTCTGTCTCAGCACATCTCCCCGATCACGAAGATAGATGGAATTATCGTACGATTTGCTCATCTTTCTTCCGTCAATCCCGAGAAGTTTCGGTACCTCGGTCAGAAGGGGTTCGGGAACGGGAAATATATCTTTGTACAGAAAGTTAAACCTCCTCGCTATCTCACGAGTAAGTTCCACATGTGGAAGCTGGTCCACACCAACCGGTACGCCATAGGCCTTGTACATTATTATGTCCGCGGCCTGGAGAACGGGATATCCGAGAAAGCCGAACGTCGAAATATCTTTTTCAGACAATTCCGTCTTCATCTCTTTATATGTGGGATTTCTCTCCAGCCATGCGAGGGGTGTTATCATGGAAAGTATGAGGAACAGTTCGGCATGTTCCTTTACCTCCGACTGGACAAACATGGTACTCTTGGCTGGATCCAGCCCCACGCTCAGCCAGTCCACGACCATATCCTGGGAGTTTGCCCTTATAAAATCGGTGTCTTTATAGTCACTTGTCAATGCGTGCCAGTCGGCGACAAAGTAAAAACAATCATATATGTCTTTATTCTGGATATCCACCCAGTTCGCGAGCGCCCCGTGAAGATTGCCCAGATGCAGTCTTCCGGTGGGGCGCATACCACTCAAGATTCGTTTTTTCATCTTTTGCCTCAGAAAGTAACAGATTACGGATTACGGTTTACGGTTTACGGTTTATCCCGACTTGTCGGGATTTACGGTTGAAAAAGCATAGAATTGAAATCAATATTCACAATGCCTCGTTCATCAATCTCAGCCAATCGCTGCATGGTTTATTGGAAAAACCGGAAACTGTGAGCTGGTAACTGGTAACCGTAAGCCGCTACTATTTAAGAGCGGTCGTATAACAAAAAAGGCCGCCCTGTGTCAAACTATCAGTTTTATTTCATCTATCCTGCGCAACAGTTTTTCTACCTCTTTGTGCTTTTCCCCTTTTCTGCTGACAGCGGAAAGTACGCCAAGTTCATCCAGACGACTCACAGGCAACCGCGGATTTTTTTCCTTTAATATAAGCCTCAGTTCCGAAGAAATCCTGTAACCTGACAGCCTCTCGATAAGGCCCGCACAGACGGCATCCTGAATGAGCTTTTCTGTAGCACCCTCAATCCTGAAGCCAAGTCTCTTTTCGAATCTGACGGCACGGAATATTCTTGTGGGATCATCCATAAAACTCTTCTCATGCAAAACTCTTATCAATCTCTTCTTTATATCCTCCCTCGCGTGGAAGAGATCAAGCAGATCCCCGAACCGGTCGGGATTCAGGCCAACCGCGAGTGTGTTGATGGAAAAGTCCCGCCTGAGCATATCATCCTTTATGGAACCGGGAGTTACAAGGGGAAGCGCGGCAGGGCGTTCATAGGTCTCCGTCCTTGCCGTCGCCACATCAATCTTGAAGCCATCGGGCAGCACAATATTTGCCGTCCCAAATTTTTCATACGTGAGAAAACGCGCATTATGACCAACAGAAAATCTGGACGCAAAGGCGATTCCGTCTCCCTCTATGACCACGTCAACATCGAGATTATCACGCTGCAAAAACAGGTCGCGCACAAGACCCCCCACGGCATACGCATAAAAACCCGTCTCTTCCGCGCAGACACCGGAGCCCCTCAACAGATTCAGGACACGCGACGGAAGCTGATTAAGTAATTTGCTAATATTCATAAGCATTTTCTACATATTCTGGAGGAAACCGCGGACTGGAAAAAGGAAGGAAAGTCAAATTTGGCCGACGTGAAACGCAGTCCTTATGAGTCGGAATTCACAAAGCCGTCAAACAAAAAAACGGCCTCTGATTCTAAGACCAGAGGCCGGTATGATATCTAATTCTCATTAAACCTTTTCAGCAAGGACCTTGCCCGCTTTGAACTTAATGACATTCTTTGCCTCGATCTGGATCGCTTTTCCAGTCTGAGGATTCCTGCCTATTCTTGCGTTCCTCTTCACCACCGAGAACGTGCCAAACCCGACGATACCAAGCTTGCCGTTTTTCTTGAGCTCGGCAGTTATGTTGCTAATGTACGACTCCAAGGCTCCTGAAGCCTGTATCTTTGTTATCCCCACATCCCCCGCGATAGCCGCCACCAATTCAGCCTTCGTCATATCTCTCTCCCTCCCTTTCCCTGTTGTTGTAGCAATTATTAATATTTATAAACAAAACACCTATAACACGATCTGCACATAATCTATCCAGACACCACTTCGTCAGAATGATAACTTCCAGTGAATCTTCCTCGAAAAGACCATAGGCAAAAACGCCGCAAACCCCCGCCGACACACAAACAGAAACACCTACGTTTGCCCTAACATAAAGAAAATCAACAATCAAGCAAAAAACTACCGGGATCTGACATAAAAAGCCTTTGTCGCGGAGGAAAAGTCTGAGCCCACGTGAACAGTCACTGCTTCTTTTTCACAAGAAAATACAGATCTCCTTTCTCTTTCAGATGTCCGGCCATAATCTCCGCATTCTCTCCCCTTCCGCAGAACAGGTCCACCCTTCCCGGTCCCTTGATTGCTCCCCCGGCATCCTGGTTAAGGACAAACCGGGAAAAGGGTTCCCATGACACAATGTTGCCATCTTCGTCTATAACAGGTTTTTTCACCCTGATAAAAGCGAGCGCTCCCCTGGGAAACATGCGCGCATCCGTGGCTATAGACCTCCCCGGCGTCACCGGCACATTAAGACTTCCTACGGGTCCCTCTTCAACGATACGAAAAAACACATAACTTTCATTACAGCTCAATATATCAAACATCTCTTCAGAGTGCGCCCTCAGGTACCTCTTGATACCCTTGAGCGACACCTCTCCTATCGACATTTCCCCCCGCTCCACAAGCAGTCTGCCCACACTCTGGTAAGGATGGCCGTTACACTGATCATAACTTACCTGAACGAGGCCGCCTCCTGGAAGAATTATGACGCCGGACCCCTGAATCTGCAGGAAAAAAATGTCAACGGGATCGGAAAGCCAGAGGAGCTCAAGCCCCCTCCCCTCAAGAGATCCATTTATATCTATATCCCCGCGCGTGTAGTAGGGAACAACCCTGCCATCCTCAATCCTGGCAATTACACGCTCCCCCCTGTATTTTTCTCTGAACTCTCCAAGGTATATTACGACATGGTCGTCAGGCGTCCGGTATATGGGATAGCGATACTCCGGCGTCCTCTCAAATGACCCGGCAAGGATCGGTTCATAATATCCGGTGAACAGCACCTTTCCGCCGCGCCTTCCAATGCTTTTGTATATGTCGAAGGTCTGTTTTATCCTCCTCGTCCTGTCGTTGTTTGAACCCGGCATTCTGATAATTTTCAGAAACTCGCGAAGAGACTCCTTCAATTCTCCCGCTGTGCATACGCGATCTCCGAACGGGAATTCCCGTGTTTCGGGCAACCGGTTGTAATACTGCATGCTTCTGTAAACCGCGAGTTCCAGGGATGGCTGGTTAAGATCATCCGCCATAATGCGCAGCTCGCCCGGATCAATCGGGACAAGGGGCGTGATCTCCCCCCTCTCCGGCGCTATCACAGCGCAACCCGCCAGGAAAAATATAAACAGACAGAGCAGTTTTATTCTCATATTCAAGGCCATCAAACGATTCATGTTCATGTTATTGAGTCCCACATGTACCAGATGGGCGGAAAAACATCAACGACATTCGGGAAACGGCATCGAAGATTTTGCATGCCGTCGCAAGCAGATAAATCCGGCATAACTCATGGAATTGAAACAAAATTAATGTTTTGAAATAATCGCGCATCTGTTATATAAGTCACATTAGTGTGCTTGGCAAATAAGGGAACAGGCTACTTTTTCTCTTGGGACACGATCCCGATTTGATAGAACTAAATCGGGTCATGTCCCCGAAATAGCGCGAAAAAGGCAACGCTTATTCGGAGTTTACCCGTAAGGGCTTTATATAAAAGGCTAACGCCTGAATCCCTCGGAGTTTATATGAATAAAAAACCAAAAATACTGATAGTTGAGGATGAGCGGATCATCGCCCTGGAAACACGACGCAAGCTGGAATCCATGGGGTACGATGTGTCGGCCATTGTCTCTTCGGGAGAAGAGGCAATCATAAAGTCAGAAGAACTGCACCCGGATCTGGTCCTGATGGACATTGTCTTAACGGGAGAGATGGACGGTGTGGAGGCGGCCGGTCAGATCCACATCCGTTTTGGCATTCCCGTCGTGTACGTCACCACCGATGTAAGTGATGCCCGGCTGGAACATATCACGCGCTCAGAGCCCTTCGGCTGTTTGTTCAAACCCTTCGAGGATATGGAACTTCAAGCGTAACCATTCAGCACAATTTATTTTCAGTTCTTTGAAAAAAGTTCTTGACACGGTTTTTGGGCGAATTTTCAAAAAACCGATACAATCTAAGAACATGTCCGTAGTGTTGTTG
>JAFDBG010000131.1 GCA_019313385.1 Deltaproteobacteria bacterium
AAAATAGATGTTTTTCCCGTGTTTGAGTTTTTCAAGCTCCTCGCTGTAGTTGCCTACTACCACGGCAAGCGGCTCGCCGCGAAGCATTTCCTCGTCATTTCCGGAATCGCCGCAAACAAGGATATTTTTCAGAAAAATTTCCCATTTGTAGCTGAGATACCGAATTGCCTTGCCTTTGGATGCTCGATAAGGAAGAATATCAAGGTATCTCTGGTGGGAGTAAATAAGGTTGTATCGACATCCATGTTTCAGCAATAAATTATGGATCATGGCCAGCCGGTCCTTTTCAGGCTTCATAAGATAGCTGATTTTAAACCGCCGTTGCGTCATTTCTTCCTGGTACTCCAGGAAATCGACATCTTTTAACAACTCGACGATTTTCGTGCGATTCCATTTGTTAGATATATGTGCATCCCATCCCTGACTGTAGTGCAGATCTTTTCCGTAATAGATTTCCGAGCCTACTGATGAAATAATTATATCCGGCGCATGTACGTTATGTTGTTTTAAATATTCAACAGCAGAAGCAACAGTTCTGCCGGTAGCGACACAAAATCCAATGGCATCCCGATTTTTCATCAGCAACGCAAGCAGATCGTTAAGATTTTCGTTTTCCTGGTCTCCAATCAGAGTGTTATCGATATCTGTTATAATAAAATAATTTAGCCTTGCGAGACGTTTTCCTATGGAATCGGACGGGACGGCAACGCCTATTTCCGATTCGGTGATTTCTTTAACAAGCTTTTTAACTTCTTTTATATACTTTTCGGCATGTTTTTCCCATGAGTAGTGTTTGCGGACGTTTATAATGCCATTTTTTGAAAATTTCTCCCACGTGTCATGATCGGCAATTATTGTTTTAAGAGCCGCAGCTATTTTTTTTGTATTGGTCGGATCCACAAGAATGCCGTTACCACAGTTGTGTATGATATCTTTGGGCCCGCCGTCATGGGTCGCCACAACCGGAAGACCGGTTGCTGAAGCTTCGAGCAGCGTTAATCCAAAAGGTTCGGTCAACGCCGGATTTATAAAAACCCCATTTTTCTCAGCGGCAATGCGGTATAATTCAGGAACCTCATATTCAAAATCATGTTTTTTAGGGATAGCCATCTTTCCGTAAAGATCGTACTTGTCCATAAGCAAAAGCATTCTGGTTAAAACGTTCCTTTCGTTTTCTTCCTTTTTGCTAATATCTTTTCGAATTCCGGCAAACACCGCAAGATTAGACATAGCCTGCAATTCAAGATCCTCCCCGTAAGCTTTGACCAGGCCGGAGATATTCTTGCGTTCATCAGGACGGCACAGCGTCAATATCAACGGCTTGTCAGGGTAGCTGAAAAAGCGGTTCAATTCTTTAAGCACAGCGGCCTGCGCATAGATTTGAACTTCATCTTTTTCAGTTTCGGGAAGCATATCATGATAATAAGGGTAAAATTTTCCCAGATCCAGCCCGGGTGGTATTACACGGTATGTTGGCAAATTATTATTCTGATACATCCCGTATTGCTTCTCAATTTCCTGTCTGGTGCTGGTTATTACAAGGTCTGCGTTTTTCAGAAGATCTTCTTCAATATGAATCCGATGGTCAATTTTATATTTTTTGATAATATCCGCTTGCTTCAAGCCGTTATTGAGCAGTTTTTCCATTTTAATCCGGCCCAGCGAATGCCCTGTAAATATTAAGGGAATGCCAAATATTTTTGAAAGCTGCATGGCTACATATCCGGCATCTGCATAATGACCATGGACAATGTCGGCTATTGCATTTTCACGTTTGATGAACTTTATGGTTTTGTCAACAAATTCATCCAGATGGGGCCATAGCAGTTCTTTCCTGATATATTTCCTGCCTCCGCACTGGATTCTCACGATACGAAATTTATCGCTTACTTTTTCGATTGACCTGGAGTAGTCTTCCGACACGGCTTTATCCATAATTAAACGTGTAAAAAGATCGATACGTTCTACATCGCTACGATTGCTGAGCGCCTTGCCCAGTTCAACCACATAATTGATCTGACCGCCTGTATCGGCATCATGTCCCATTTCCATATTTTCTGAACGCAGGAGGCCGTGAATGCTGAACATTTGAATGTATAATTTATGCTTTTTCATTTTGCTTACCTTAGTATACCG
>JAFDBG010000025.1 GCA_019313385.1 Deltaproteobacteria bacterium
AGGGCGCATGGGATCTTTTATTTTAGCCATTTTTGTATATTCCTGTGCATTGTTGGAGACATACGATGGACCAATTCCAGCCATGCGCAACCATTTAGAAAGCGTAGGCTGGGAGTATAGAGAGGCTGTTTTGCATCTAAAACCAGGGGCTATCGATGCAGTTTGAGGAGGAAGGTAGATCCGTGGCCGGTCTTTTGAGAAGTCAGCTTGCTTTTTATTAGAATCACACATAAAAAACTCATTTTCATAAAGTTTGGATATTTACTGACTTCAGGAAGGCGCCCATTAGTCTGGATTAACGGGAAACAAGCTGTGAGGTAGTGGCATCTTTCATCCCGCATTCAACCATCTGGCCCGATTAGCTTACGTGAAGACATGTATTTGCTACATGTAACATAACCAGTTTTTCTTATTTATATTAGCATTTTGTCTTATAAAGACGAGGGATCCAGCCGTCTAAAGCAATACTTGAACAACCAATCCCGGTCGATGTCCTTTTTATTCTTCACGAAGGATATTAAGCATCTCCGTAGGCTTTTTCCCGAGTTGTGTGGCCAAGTCTTTCAGTCGATCATCGGGTTTGGCCTCTAAACCCTGTTCTTTCAATCTTGAAAGGACTTTTTCTAAGGACAAACCCTGTTCTTGACAAAGTACCATCAGAGTTTTCCTTCCCATCCCGGAGCCCTCGACGGTTTTAGGAAAGGTGGGGTTGACGCCACCGGCCTTAATACCCTCATAGAGCTTGTTGGGAGAAATATTATTGGCCTTGGCAATGTCCCCGACGGTCTGATGAATGTCAGCGAAGGTATAACCTCGGGATTTCAGTATCTCCGTTATTTGTTCCACCGGCACTTTGATGCTCTCGGCAAAATCATTAAGGGTGAGCAACTCTGCGTGTGCCAGTGGCGCTCTTGCCTCGCTTTGCTCCCAACCTTGCTTGAAGTGTTCCCCAATTTCCATTATGGTGCTGAAAGGGGTAATATTCCAGATAGATCCAAAGAATATAACGAGGCAGACCACGATGGCCAGAGCCAGCTCCCACTTCAGGTTCAAAACCTTTTTTGCATTGTTCCATAGGAAACTGACAAAGAGCCTCCAATTGAAATATAGATGGGCAACTACAATCACTAGAAGGACATACCCAAATATGGTGTGCACTGCTCCCCATTGTTCTTTTGTAAGTCCCCAAATCTTCCAGTTGGTCCAGTTGGCAATTCTTCCCGGAGGAGCAATATAAAGAATAATCCCCGACAGGGTGTCTACGATAAAGGATATGGTGACCACAAACGTGGTCCACCCTCTCCAGTGAAAAGTATTTTTCTTCGCTGTCATATCCCTTCCCTGCTATTAGCCTAACAACGTTTTTTATTGGAATCCTCCTGCCGATACTGAAGTAAACAACCACGCGCCTCTGGTTCATTGTTTGCGTAATGATTGATTCAGGTGCCATGGGGCAGTATCGTCATCAGTGGTTCTCACAGAGAGAATCAAATAATATCCGAACCTTCACAAACATTGATAAGTTTTCCCAGAGCCAGGATTTGCGATCTGCGCCCGCCATTCAGTTCAAGACCATCAATTCTCGAATCTGATCTTTCCTGTATCTTTCAGGTTGTACCCGGGGAGATTTTTGGACAGACTGCTTATCCTGGCCGGATCTATGTAGTCCATGAATCCTTTTATAACGCTCGTGGACCACAGTTCTCCGGGAATAACAAGGTCAAACATCTCCTCCTTGAGCGGCAGAAAATCCAGACCCAGGGGATACGTAACATACTCTATACCTAACCCCACATCCGCCTCACCGAAAAAGACCTTGATGGCCACATCCAGATGGCTGTCGACTTCTTCATCAAAACCGGTGACATCTCTTTTGTTCAAACCCTTCTCTTTCAGAAAATATTCCAGAAGGACACGTGTGCCGGACCCTTCGTTCCTGTTTATGAATCTCGCCTTCTTCTCTATAACATCTTCCAGTCCTCGCAGTCCCAAGGGATTGCCCTTCTTCACAATCAGCCCCTGTTTCCTGCGCCACAGGTTAACCACTACATATCTCTGTTCCGAGAGAACTCTTTCGAGAAAGGGAAGATTATATTCTCCTGTCTCCATATCCAGAAGATGAGCACAGCATACCTGCCCTTTTTTCAGAGAGAGAGCACGCACACCTCTGGAACTGCCCATTGACGAATAGAAAGCCACTGACCCCGGAAATTTTTCCTGGGAATAGAAAAGCACAAGTCTTTCCATAAGGACATCATTGCTTCCCACAATCAGGATATCTCTTTCCCTCTGCACATTTTCATCTATCCATCTCGTGACATGCCTTTCCGGAAAGAGCCACTTGCCGGCAATCCGCACATGGGGAATATTCCCTTCCTTTACGAGTTGATATACCTTCTTCTCATTCAGTCTCAGAAGTCCGGCCAGTTCTCTTGTCGTAAGTAATTTATCCATAATTTAAAAAATACCACGCAGGACAGGGAAAATCAATAAGAATGAAATAAGAATGAAATAATAACCATTAATACCTCAAACTGACTATTAATATTTCATATTGATGTGAAATAACAAATATGGTAGGTGTGCCCCGTAAGATATGGTTGCCCGTTTACGGTTGCCAGAAGCAAAAATAAATCAAAATAAGGAGTTTATGATGAAAAGAAGGCGTTTATTAAGACCTGTCGTTGTGCTCTTATTATGTGCGACAGTTGTGTTTTTCTCGACATTCGCTCTTGCCGGGCCTTCCGGCAAGCTGATCATGTTCCACGCGGGCAGCCTTTCTGTCCCTCTCGCGGCCATGGAAAAGGTATTTGAGGCCAAATATTCCGGTGTCGATCTCCAGCGTGAGCCTGCCGGAAGCCAGAAATGCGCTCGAAAGATATCGGATATAGGCAAACCCTGCGACATCATGGCATCAGCGGATTACAAGGTAATAGACAAACTGCTCATACCTAATTATGCGGACTGGAACATCCGCTTCGCGACCAACCAGCTCGTCCTCTGCTACACCGACAAGAGCGCATATGCCGACACGGTAAACGCGAACAACTGGTATCAAATTCTTCAGAAGAAGGATGTTGTATGGGGGCATGCCGATCCGAATGTCGACCCCTGCGGCTATCGTTCTCTCATGGTAATGCAGCTCGCGGAAAAGGCACTGAAAAAACCCGGTCTTTACAAAGCGCTGATCGCAAGCCGCCCCGAGGAAAATGTACGTCCCAAGTCAGTGGAGTTGATATCCCTGCTCCAGACCGGGAATATGGACTATGCTTGGGAGTATCTTTCCGTCGCCGTTCAGCATGGCCTGAAATATATTATTCTTCCGGATGAAATGAATCTTGGAAATTACAAGTACGATTCTACCTATGCGCAGGCCTTTGTGGAAGTGACCGGTAAGAAACCGGGAACTACAATGATCATCAAGGGAAAATCATGCACGTACGGCGTGACCCTGATCAAAGATGCACCCAACCCAGAAGCGGCCATAGCTTTTCTGGAATACATGCTCGACCCCGAAGGCGGCCTTAAAATACTGAAGGAAATGGGGCAGCATCCCTTTATCCCCTGCAGGGTTCCCACCGCGGACATGAAAAAGGCTCTCCCGGCCGGACTGCAAAAACTGGTTGAGGTCAAAAACTAAGTGACAAAAAAAGAACCATTTTTCTGGATTACCGTCTCCTGCGGCATCGTAATTATGGCGTTCATCCTCCTTCCTTTGATCGAGATGATGACAGCACCATCTTTTGCGATGCTGAAGGAAACCATCAAGGATAAGGATGTCGTCAGGTCGATCTGGCTGAGTATTTATACAGCCGGACTGGCAGCCCTGATTTCATTTGTCTTCGGAACACCACTCGCCTATGTGCTGGCCCGCAGCGATTTCAGGGGTAAAAAACTGATAGAGAGCATAATCGACCTGCCTATAGTTATCCCTCACCCCGTTGTGGGAATAGCGATACTCAGCGTTGCCGGAAAGAACCACTGGTTAGGCGAACTGTTCAATCAGGTCGGCATACGCATCATGGGAAGCGTAACCGGCATAGTTGTGGTTCTGACATTCGTTGGGATGCCTTTTTACATAAATGCCGTCAAGGGTGGGTTCGAGAGTATTTCTCCGAGACTTGAGAAGGTATCACGCAGTCTTGGAGCGTCCATGTTCAGCACCTTTTTCAGGATAACATTCCCCCTCGCATGGCGCAGCATGCTTGTAGGAATCGTTATGTGTTCCGCCCGGGCGATAAGCGAGTTCGGCGCAGTGGTAATTGTCGCCTACCACCCCATGATAGCCCCGGTCATGATATACGAGCGATTCGAGGCCTTTGGCCTTAAATACTCTCAGCCTGTGGCGGTATGGCTGGTTTTCATCTGTCTGACACTCTTTCTGATTCTGAGGATACTTACTCTCCACGACAGGGGAAAGACGGCATGATACGTATAAAAAATCTCAACATCAATCTCAAAGAGTTTAATCTGTTCGACATCAATCTTGATATAGGAACAAATGAGTTTTTCGTCCTGATGGGCCCGACAGGCGCCGGGAAAACGGTCCTCCTTGAGGCAATGGCCGGGCTGATTCCGACAAAGAGCGGGAGCATCCATATCGGCGAGAAAAACGTTACCGGACTCGCCCCCGAGAAACGCGGGGTAAGCATAGTATACCAGGACTACTCTCTGTTCCCTCACCTGACTGCTCGCGAAAATATGCGCTATGGATTGCATTTCCACAGGATCGACAAAGACCGGTCCGATGAAACATTCGACCGTCTGGTTGAAAATCTGAATCTCTCCTATATCCTGAATCGTTTTCCGCTCAATCTGAGCGGCGGAGAACTACAGCGAGTCGCCATGGCAAGGGCACTGATGGTGGACCCTGAGATTCTACTCCTTGACGAACCCCTTTCGGCGCTGGACCCCGGGTTTAGAGAAGAGATCAGAGCGGGACTAAAGAAACTGCACCGGGATTCCAATGTCACCTTTCTCATGGTGACACATGATTTCGCGGAAGCGCTTTCATTGTCAGACCGGGCGGCGATTATGAACAATGGGAAAATAATACAGACAGGAACGATGGAAGGGATATTCAAACGCCCGGATTCCACCTTTGTTGCGGATTTTGTCGGCATGAAGAATCTCTTCGCCGCGCAGTTTCGCGAAACAAAGGCGTTCACAGGAAACCTGGAGATAGAGTTGAGCGTAAAACCTGTGAACGGCAAAGGGTACATAGCCATCAGGCCGGAGGACATCGTCCTCAGCCGGGAGGAATTAACCTCAAGCATGAGAAATTCCTTCGCGGGAAATATAACCGAAATATCCGATCATGGATTATATTACGAAGCAGGCATTATGGTGGAAAACATCACATTCAAGTCCCTGGTTACAAAGGGCGCTCTGCTTGACCTCCGACTCGCGGAAGGAACCCGCATATTTGTCTCCTTCAAGGCAACCGCTATTCACACATTTTAATCCTGTCCACAAACTACTTTTCCACATTGACCACTGAAGATAAAAAGATTATACGTAGAAAAAATATTGGGAATCCTACAAATTAGGTGTCATCGGAATCTCCTGAATTCACAGACATACTTGTCATATAGAAGAGATGTATGAGAATCACAATTATCTACGATAATGAAACATCAAAAAAGGACCTTATCCCCGACTGGGGATTTGCCTGTCTCGTGGAAGCATACGACAAAACGATACTCTTTGATACGGGGGCAAAGGGCGCCATACTACTCGGCAATATGAAGACCCTTAATATTGATCCGGAATCTATTGAGATAGTTGTAATCTCTCATGCCCACTGGGATCACACAGGAGGACTGGCGGATTTTCTCAAAGAAAACAGCAACGTCAGTCTGTACATCCCTTCATCGTACAGAATCCCGCCAGATTCGGCCAGGGAGATTATAACGGTAAAAGAACCAATGGAAATCTGCGAAGGAATCTTCTCAACGGGAGAGATTCAGGGGTCTGAACAAGTACCCTACGGTGACGAGATTGAACAATCACTTGTCATCAACACAGACAGGGGACAGGTTGTGATAGCCGGTTGTTCCCACCCGGGTGTAGGGAATATACTGGAAGCGGCTTCTATACGTGGAAGAATCCGCGCTCTTATAGGTGGTCTCCATGGATTCAGTGAATTCGATCTGCTCAAGGGAATAGACATAGTCTGTGCCACCCATTGCACCCAGTTCAAGGCAAAAATAAAATCATTATATCCCGATACATACATTGAGGGAGGCGCGGGGCTGATAATCGACATATAGAGAAACCGGAGACAAGGAATCGGAGTATTTCATGGAGCCCGACAAGACAAAGCATATGGTGCAAAAGGGACCATTTGAAACACATACGGATGAATACGAGAAATGGTTTGAGAAAAACCGGTTCGTATATGAGGCCGAGTTAAGGGCTGTGAAAGAATTGCTGCCGATAGAGGGAGAAAGCATCGAGATAGGCGTGGGCTCCGGAAGATTCGCTGTTCCACTCGGCATCAGGCTTGGAATTGACCCGTCCCTGAAAATGGCTGAGATTGCCGTCAAACGAGGTATAGAGGTCCATGAAGGTGTTGCCGAAGATCTTCCATTTGACAATGGCCGGTTTGATTTCGCACTGATGGTCACGACAATCTGTTTCCTGAATGATGTAAAGACCGCTCTGCGTGAGGCATACAGGATACTGAAGCCGGGCGGCGCGCTTTTGGTCGGTTTTGTCGATCGCATCAGCCCTGTCGGAAAGAAATATGAAAGGTATAAAACTGAAAACAAGTTTTACAGGGAGGCATCTTTTTATTCAGCGGATGAGATTGTCTCTCTCATGATAGGCGCAGGGTTCGGAAATTTTGCCTTTACCCAGACAATTTTCCGTGATCTGAAGGATATAGACCATACGGAAGCAGTAAAGAAGGGATACGGCGAAGGCTCGTTTGTCGTAATCAGGGGAGAGAAGCAGGGAACTGAAGGAGGCAACTGAGTGGGATTTTTGAAGATATTTTCAGGTAAAACCCCCGAAGAGTATGAACAAAAGGGGGACAGTTTCTTCGAGGTCATGGAATACGGGGCAGCCAGACTGGAGTATGAGACCGCTCTGGCCAAGATGAACAAGAGCGTTTCGGAAGATACGGATCTTGAAAATCGCCTCCGGGGAAAAATGATCAGAAGCAGTGAAGCGCTGGCCCTGCGGCACAAACAGAATGGGGAATTGCTGAGAGAATCAGGAGACCATGAAGGCGCGTCAGAACTACTCCACCTCGCGCTGGAACTGACGGAAGATCCTGAGCTTGTTGCCGGACTCGAACAATTGCTCGGCAAGGCTCAAAACAATATCGCAGGGGACAACATGGAAGTCCCCCGGTTTCAAACCCCGGAGAATAAGGCAAAAGACCGGGAATGGCACACACAGGAGGGCGAATATTTTACCGCTCTGTGCGGCGCGCTGCCGGACGAGGTACAAGATACCTACCGGGGTTATGGAAACACGTTCATAACAGGATATGTGGCTCTGAACCGGGGTGAATATGAACTGGCGGTAATAAAATTGTCGCAGGCGCTGGAAGAAAACCAGCCGGACAGTCTGATCCCCCTTGAGTTGGCTACTGCATACCTGAACTTGAAAAGATACGAGGATGCCTTCCTGCTTCTTGAACAATTTATCAAAAACCATCCAGATTCCATACATGGATATCAGCTCTTATGCGAGACCTTGTGGACAATGAAAAAGTTCGATGAAGTCGATAACCTGCTGTTCTCCTGTCCGGGAGAAATGCTGGATTCAGCACCCATACTGCATCTCAGAGGCGAATCACTATACCGGTCCGGAAGACATCAGGACGCGGAGTCTTTCTACCTGGAGCTCCTTGAGTCTCATGGCTGGAATGAGCACACAGCCCTGTCTCTGGCTGCAGCATATGAAGCACTGGAGAAAAAGAAAGAAGCCCTTGATCTGTACAGCGAGATAATGTCGCAATGCCGCGGCTGCGGTGCGAGGGTTGATCCTTTCATCAAACAAAAATACGCGGATATCTCCACGGAACTCGGAGATCATTCAGCGCAGAT
This sequence comes from Deltaproteobacteria bacterium, assembly GCA_019313385.1. Lineage (GTDB taxonomy): Bacteria > Desulfobacterota > Syntrophia > Syntrophales > UBA2210 > UBA2210. The sequence goes on from JAFDBG010000025.1 coordinate 8,061, forward strand.
ACTGGAGATATATCTTTCGCTGGTTGATGAAGACCCGGCAGGGAGAGGAAACCATTTCAGGAAGGTAGAGCAGATCTACACTGCCATGGGAAATAAAAGGGAGGCGAAAAGGTATCGGGTGTTCGCCGACAGTCTGAACCGGCCACCCACAGATTAAGAGTCTAAGAGAACATGAAAATAAAACTTTTACTGATAGATGCCCTCAACCTCATACGCCGCGTCTATGCCGCACAACCGGGGGATGACGGACCGGGCCGTGTGGATGACGCCATGAGGACAAGCGCCCACTCTCTTCAACGCGCCCTGCGCGAATGCCAGCCCACCCACACAATCTGTGTCTTTGACGGACACGGACCGAACTGGCGCCATAGTCTGTATCCCGAATACAAGGCTGGCCGCTCACCCATGCCCGAAGCACTGAATGCACAGATGAACCTGTTCAAGGACGTGTTTTCGGAGATCGGTGTCCGTTCGGTCTGCTTCCCCACGCTGGAAGCAGACGATATTATAGCTACACTAGCCTGCAAGGTGGCATCCCGAAGCGGAAATGCCGTCATACTCTCGACGGACAGAATGTTCCTGCAGCTTGTTTCAGATCTGATAGTGGTACGTGACCATTTCAAGAGACTGGATATGGATCAGGCATATGTAAAGGAAAAACTGCACGTACAACCGGATCAACTGGTGGATTTCTTCGCGCTTACGGGATACACAACGAACAACATAACCGGAGTCCCTTCAGTAGGACCAAAAACAGCCTCCCGGCTACTTAACGAGCTGGAAAACCTTGACAATATACTGTCGGTTGCCTATACCATCAAAGGCAAGCTGGGCGAAATGTTGTGCAAACATGCCGGAGAGGCGCGTCTCTCACAATCTCTGGTTCGTCTGAAAGACGGTATCGAACTGGGGCTGAACCTGAAATCATTTCGATATACGAGTCAATAAAAGTACCCGCAGGCGCAGTGATTTTTAAAGGTTTCAGCAAAAGGTTTTGACACAAACAACAAATCATGCGAGAAACAGAGATTAATTTAGTTCACAATCCGATAATGAATTATAGGCAAAATTTACTCTGTTGGGAAAATCGTGAATAAAAAACACAAACAACTTGTGAAAGAAAATATCAGAGTGAGCTTCTGGGGTGTACGCGGGACTCTGCCGGTCCCAGGGCAAAAAACAGTGAGGTACGGAGGAAATACATCCTGCGTCAGCATTGAATTCCCAAAGGATAATTTTTTCATCTTCGATGCCGGAACAGGGATAAAAGAACTGTCCAATTATCTCATGTCCGAAAAACATAAGTCCACAAAGGCCATGATATTTATATCGCATCCTCACTGGGATCATATAAACGGTCTCCCCTTCTTCGCGCCTGTGTATACGAAGGGAAACGAGCTTGAGATCTGTGGCCCGCCCAACGGCGGCATGTCCATGGGTGAATTGATAGCAGGGCAAATGGACGGCGTATATTTTCCTATAAATATAAAGGAATTCAGCGCGACAGTCTCCTTCCACAATCTGGGGGAAGAGAGGTTCGCTATAGACACAATAAATATACAAACAATGTTTCTGAATCACCCGGGTCAATGCCTTGGCTACCGCCTGAACTATGGGGGCAGGTCCATCTGTTATGTCACGGACAATGAAATGTACCCGGAATCCAACAGACTCTATAACGAAAACTATGTAAATAAGCTGGCAGACTTTGTCGCAGATACCGATGTATTGATAACCGACTGTACCTACACGGATGAGGAGTATGAAGCGAAAATAGGATGGGGACATTCATCTGTAAATCAAGTGGTGGAACTGGCCGACCGGGCCAAGGTTAAAAAACTGTACCTGTTTCACCATGATCCTGATCAGACCGACGATGACATAGACGGTAAATTGAAGATGGCTCAAGCTCTATTAGAGAAAAGGGGTTCCTCCACTATATGCATCGCGCCGAAAGAGGGGGAATCTTTCGACGTATAGGAAAACAGGGGGAAGCTGGGGGGAAAGTCTGTTTAGCGGCTTATGCGGTTATTACTCTTTAATCCGTCATCCTACGTTTTGCCTTCTGCCGTAGAAACTTCCCGCAAAATTGTAACGAAATGACAAAATCCCGTAAACAACCAGAACTTCGCGAATGCAGCAATGAGACGCAGAAGAACCATGCGACTTTGCAGGATGGAAGTGCCATGAAATTTACCCTCAGGTTCTGGATAGGGATAATACTGCTGACAACCAATCAGCCCATCGGCTGGGCAGCTATGGTGGCCTGTAACGCCATCGCCATAAACAAACAGGACATCTTCTTTACCTATCTCGGGTTTGCGTTCTACGCCCTGACGTGGGGAATGCTGGGGCTGGGGATATTGCTGGCAGGTCCAGAGGGAATCCGCTATTCCCGCCTTCTGTTGAAGAAGGCATGGGGGTATTTTATTCGTTTTTTTAAGAGACAAAAGGGGTAAAGAGGCAATCGGGAACCTTCCCGGTCATATGACAGCATCCCTCCGTCAACTCCATGGTTTTCTGCCGGATTTCCAAACCCCGGCAGTCCTTCACCATTGACTTCCCACGACATTCGACAGCTATGAGTTGCTTCTTCTTATTTTCATACAGCCTCTTCTAATCTGCCTGCCTCCTGAGAAAAGCGGGGGTTTCAAAATCCGGATTATCATCATCATTTATCAGTCCCATCCTGACGACAACAGGTTTCTCTTCTGTTTTATCGTCCCGGTTTCTTTTAAAAGCAGGGATTGAAAGGTCATCCCTTTTTCTGTCATTTAATCTCGGTATCTTGGGAATTTCAGAAATTCTTTCACCATTCCATCCGTTTGAATCGAATCCTGTTGCAATAACGGTAATACGTACCTCGTCTTCCATATTATCATCGACAACCATTCCGAATATAATGTTTGCGTCTTCGTGAGCCTCGGCCTGTATCAGAGATGACGCCTCATTTACCTCAAAAAGTGTCATCCCGGGCCCGCCTGTTATGTTGAGAAGTATACCCCGAGCCCCCTGAATAGAGTTTTCTTCCAGCAGGGGAGAGGAAATCGCCTTCTGTGCGGCTTCAACAGCCCTGTTATCGCCACTGGCCGCACCGGTACCCATAAGGGCCAGTCCCATCTCGGACATGACATTCTTGACATCAGCGAAATCAAGATTGATCAGACCGGGAACCATAATAAGGTCGGAAATTCCCTTAACTCCGTTGTAGAGAATATCGTCAGCCTTTTTGAAGGCATCAGAAAAAGACATATTTCTCCCACTGATGCTCAGAAGCCTTTGATTAGGAACCACAATAAGCGTATCAACCACTTTTTTTAATTCTGTGAGGCCTTCCTCCGCCTGTCGCTCCCGTTTCCTTCCCTCAAACTGAAACGGTTTTGTGACTACCGCGACAGTAAGCGCCCCCAGTTCTTTCGCGATTTCCGCTACAATCGGTGCGCCACCGGTTCCGGTACCTCCTCCAAGACCCGCCGTCACGAAAACCATATCAGCTCCATCCAGGAGTTCCCTCAGCTTGTCCTGGGATTCAATAGCTGCCTTTTTACCCACTTCAGGATCCGATCCTGCGCCAAGACCCTTTGTAATCTCCGCGCCCAATTGTACTTTTACCGGAGATTTTGACGCCACCATAGCCTGGGAATCCGTGTTTGCCACGATGAAATCCACACCTTTGAGATTATAGGTCATCATCATATTAACTGCATTTCCTCCGCCACCTCCGATACCTATAACCTTGATCTTTGCTGCGTTGCTTTTAGCGTTACCTTTTACTAATTCAAACATGTTAATACCCTCCCTTCTCAGAAAAAATCGTTAAACCATCTTTTTATTTTTTTTGTCAGGTTCCCCAGTATATTCTTTTCACTTTTCTTTATGGCATAATCAGAGTGGTCTTTACTCCCATGAACAACCAGCCCCACTCCCGTCGCATACATCAGGTTATTAATTATATCTGTAATACCTCCCACACCCAGGGGATATCCCTTCCTTACCGGGGTGTTAAATATCTGCTCCGCAAGTTCCGTTATCCCTTCAAGGGTTGCTGTCCCCCCTGTAAGTACAACACCTGCAGCCAATAAATCGTCATAACCCGATTTGACAATTTCTCTCTGCGCGAGACTGAGAATCTCTTCCATGCGCGGCTCAATGATCTCCCCCAGCACCTGCCTTGAAATATTTCTCGGACTTCTTCCACCCACACTTGGGACCTCTATGATTTCATTCTGGGGTATCAGCGGAGTATATGCGCAGCCATATCTTATCTTTATCTTTTCAGCTTCCAGCACCGGAGTCCGCAGTCCCACAGATATATCACTGGTAACGTAATTGCCCCCCAGAGGCAGGACAGCGGTATGCTGAATGCTTCCCCCGGCAAACACCGCTATGTCACTGGTACCGCCACCGATATCGATCAGGGCAACGCCCAGTTCCTTTTCATCCTGGCTGAGAGTCGTTTCGCTGGAGGCTAGTGGTTCCAGAATGATGTCGTTCACATCCAGACCCACGCGATTAATTGACTTCATTATATTCTGTATGGACGTGATCGCTCCGCTAACGACATGAACCTTGGCTTCAAGCCTGACCCCCGACATCCCTATGGGTTCTTTTACTCCATCCTGATCGTCAACTATATAATACTGAGGCAGTATGTGAATTATCCTCCTGTCCAGAGGGATAGCAACCGCCTTGGCCGCCTCCAGCGCTCTCTTTACGTCATATTCATCAACTTCACCGCCCTTGACCGCCACAATGCCATAACTGTTTAATCCCCTGATGTGACTCCCGGCAATACCCGCAAAAACGGACCTTATCTCACATCCCGACATCAATTCCGCCTCTTCCACAGCCCTCTTTATTGAATCCACCGTGTTGTCAATATTAACGACTACACCTTTTCGAAGACCGCTTGACGGATGAGTGCCAAGCCCGATTATATCTATTCCGGCATTTGTGATCTCACCGACAATGGCACATGTTTTGGTCGTTCCTATGTCCAGCCCTACTACGATATTTTCCCTTTTTGCCATCCATCCATCCTCTCCGACATCATATCTCTGTCTTGTGATCTTCTGTCGGACTTTTCGGACTGAAAACATTTCCACGCTGAACTACAATCCTGCTGCAATCTACGAGATCAATGTTCAAAGACGCCCCACCCGTATTTCTTCGCGCCAGATCCATCATAACCCTTTTCAGCCTCTTTAACTTTTTCCCGTAATCTCCAAAACCGAGATTCAAAAACAGGTGATTATCCGTAACAACAGAAAACTCATACAGGTCATCCACATAAATCTCCGATACATTCCATGCTCTCGGGAAATTGTCTCCTTCAGAAAGATAGTCCAGAAAGTCAAAGGCCTTCTCCAGCAGACCGCTTCTTACTCTTCCATTCCTGTAGAACCCTGTGAGCACGGGAGCGTTTGCGCGGTCGCCCGCTTCAAACTTTTTAAAAACCTCTCCACCGCGATCCACAGCATACAGGTCTTTGCCCTTTTTAAGGAGAGCGAAGGCATCTCTCTCAACAACCTCAATAACCAGCCTGTCTGGAAATTCCCTTCCGACAGAGGCATTCTTGATCCACGGATCATTCTCTATGCCTCGCGCCATCTTTCCGGGATTCACAGTCAGGACATTTATAGAGGGGAATATCCCCGCAAGTTCAACAATCCTCTCCTTGCTGACCTTGTCGCAACCCCTGACGATGGTGTTTTTCAACTGGAAATAATCGGCACACATGGCAAAATTATATGCGTACACCATGAAAAAGGCCAGCAGGCCGGCAACACCGACAATGGCAAGTGTCCTGAAAATTTCGCCCGGGGTCACTCCTGATCGCCGTTTCAGCCTGTTCTTCTTCGGCGAAGAGGTTCTTTTAAGGGGCTTCTTCATAGATCCTCCCCTATGATTTTTAATTCTGTTTCAAGAAGAATTCCTTTCTCACCCAAAATTTTATTTTGGATTGTATCAATGAGGGCGATAACATCGCCTGCTTTCGCGTTGCCTCTATTCACAATGAAATTCCCGTGCTTTTCGGATATTTCCGCGTCCCCTGCCTTAAGACCCTTAAACCCCGCCTCTTCAATCATTTTTCCTGCCGGACAGTTGGGACGGTTTTTGAACACGGACCCCGCGCTTCGATATAACAAAGGGTGTTTTTCTCTGCGCATCGCCATAATGTCTGAAATTTTTCCCTGGATTTCATTTCTGTCTCCTCTTACAAGGTGGAAGTCGGCACCTGTAATAATTGTCCCTTTGGAAAGATCGAGATTTCGGTACTCAAACGGCAGGTCTTTTCGCTCTATCTCCCTTGTCTTCGCGCCGGCATCGATAATGGAGACCGATTTCACTACATCCTTTAACTCCTTTCCCCACGCGCCGGCATTCATTTTCAGACCACCTCCGACACTGCCCGGTATCCCGGCACAAAATTCCATCCCTGATAGAGATTCCCTGATCGAAAACTCAACAATGCCGGAGAGTGAAACCCCGGCCTGGGCATAAAAGCAGACACTGCCGGCATATTCTTCTTTCAGAGTAGATCTCCGGGGGAGATTCTGGTCCCTTATCTCCAGCCTTCGAAGCGCCTCCAGGGAAAGCAGCACCCCTCTGTAACCACCATCTCTCACGATAAGATTCGTACAGTTTCCGACAGGGAGGAAAGAGATCTTTTCTCCAAGGAAAAAAGAAACCAGCGTTTTTAATTCACCGACGGTATCGGGAAAGATCAGCGCGTCAGCCCTGCCTCCGACACCCATGGAGGTGTGAGCAGACATCGGTTCATCAAAAAGCACCTTTCCGTTGACCATGCCGCCTATCTTGTCCCTGAATTGTCTGTCTATAATCATCCGTCCTGATCCCCTCTCCCCGGTCTCTACTCCTGGCATCCAAGTCTTACCAGCAGTTCCTCCCCTATCTTCCACACATTTCCCGCCCCCAGCGTCATGACCACATCACCCGGTTTCACTATGGCACACAGGTGATCGACAATCTCCTTAAAACCCGACAGGTACATGACATTACCATGGCCATTGTCCTTTATACCTTTGCAAAGGTTCATGGAATCAACGCCCTTTATCTCCTTCTCACTCGCGGCATATATGTCCGTCAAGATCAACGCCCCGGCGTCGTCAAAGGAATTCAGGAACTCAGCAAACAAGGCCTTGGTGCGTGTATAGCGGTGAGGCTGAAACACGACGATCAGCCGCCTGCCTTCCCATGCATTTTTCGCGGCTGCCAGCACCGCCTTTATCTCCGTCGGATGATGACCATAGTCATCAACCACCGTGACACCACCGGTCTGTCCCCTGGTCTCCAGTCGACGGTGCACGCCCTTATAAGCACTCAACCCCTCCTGTATCGTGGAAAATTTCATACCGAGTTCCAGAGCCACCGCCACAGCGGCCATAGAATTGTAGACATTGAACAGGCCCGGAACCTGCATCTCCACTTTTCCAAGAAGGGTTTCCCTGTGGTAGAGAGTAAACCGTGATGTCATCCCGCTGAAGGATATATCGGTCGCCCTGAAATCGGCTTCGTTATCCACACCATAGGTAACGACTTTTCTCTTTATCCTCGGCAGGATATCCCTCACATTGTCACAATCACCGCATAATATGACCGACCCGTAAAAGGGAACCGAGTTGGCAAATTGCAGAAAGGCATCCTTGATCTCCCCTATTCCCGGATAATAATCCAGATGTTCGCGATCTATATTCGTAATCACTGCGATATACGGATTCAGATGGAGAAAGGAACCGTCGCTCTCATCGGCCTCGGCAACAATAAATTCGCCCTCCCCCAATCGTGCGTTGCTTCCTATGCTGTCCAGTCTGCCTCCTATCACCATCGTAGGATCAAGATCACCATGCGCAAGCACCGTTGAAATAATGGAAGTTGTTGTCGTCTTTCCATGACAGCCCGACACTGCTATGGAATATTTCATCTTCAACAGTTCGGCCAGCATCTCGGCCCTTGGGATAACCGGAATATTTCTGCTGTGGGCCTCGATTACCTCGGGATTGTCTTCGCCGATGGCTGTCGATTTCACAACCACATCGGCATCCGTGAGGTTTGACGGCCTGTGGCCGTGGGATATCCGGGCGCCGAGTGATTCCAGCCTCAATGTGATATCGGTATGTTCCAGATCGGACCCGCTGATCTTGTACCCGAGATTCAGAAGGACCTCGGCAATGCCGCTCATACCGATCCCGCCTATCCCGACAAAATGTATATTTTTAACCCTTCTGTACATCAGGCTCCTCCAACCCCTGTCAACGGTTCCCGGTCCAGCATGACCATGCATTCATCCACAATGTGTGCCGCCGCCTTTACGTTACCCAGTTTTCCAGATTTCTCTTCCATCCTTCCTATCGTCTCCGGACTGCCGGCAAGCCTCCTGATAACTCCGGCAAGGCTTTTTCCATCAAGCCCCTCCTCGAGGATCATTTCGGCCGCGCCCGCATCGGCCAGCACGCGGGCATTCAACTCCTGGTGATTCCCGACAGCGAATGGATAGGGAATAAGCACAGATGCCTTTCCGGTCGCCGTTATCTCGGCAATGGATGTCGCGCCGGCCCTGCATATAAGGAGATCCGCCCCCCCGTACGCTGAAGACATATCAACAATAAAGGGATGTACCTCGGCATTTACCCCCCGATCTCGATAGGCGGCGGACACCTCATCAAAGTCTTCCTTCCCCGTTTGATGGGTAATCACCAACCTGCATCGCATGTCCTCCAAATAGTTCATAGATTCCACAACCGCCCGGTTGATGGCCCGGGCCCCCTGACTGCCTCCAAATATAAGGATGGAAAATCTATTCCCTTCCTTCCAGGATTTTTTAATGCCCCCCACAAATTCCCTTCTCACGGGGTTTCCCGTAGCAACAACTTTTCTGTCCGCGAACCAGTTTCCCGTATCGGGGAATGAGAGAAATATTTTGTCCACAAACCTGCCAAGCATCCTGTTTGTAAGACCGGGCAGGGAGTTCTGTTCCGCGATTGCCGTTTTTATACCCATAAAATGAGCTGCTATAACCGCCGGCCCTGAAGCGTAGCCCCCTACACCCAGAACAATATCGGGGCGGAAGTCACGTATAATAAAAACTGACTGTGCTATGCTCCACGGAATCTTAAAGAGACTGACCGCCATCTTTGCAGCCCCCCTACCCTTCACTCCTTCCACATTTATCGTACGAAGAGTCAAGCCCATATCACGAAGAACCCTGGCTTCCAGACCCCTTTCAGTTCCTATAAAAAGGACATCTCTCGCATCCGGTCTTTCCAGAAACTCCTCGGCAATCGCCACGGCAGGGAATACATGCCCCCCGGTGCCTCCGCCCGCTATAATAACCCTTACGCTCCTGTCCATACGCATCGTCTAAGACCGGCCTTCCATTTCTCCTCTGTTCTGTTCCCGACAGGAAGATATGTTCAGTAATATGCCGACAGCCATCATGCACATCATCAGTGATGTGCCCCCGTAACTGAGGAATGGGAGTACCAGCCCCTTTGTGGGAAGCAGTCCCATAACTGCCGCCATATTGATAAACGCCTCCAGTGCGATGACCGTGGTCAATCCGGAAGCCAGAAGCATTCCGAACAGGTCCGCGCAGTTAAAGGAAATCGCGAAACCACGAAAGATAAAAATGCAGAACAACACGACAATAATTACAACCCCGACAAACCCACCCTCTTCAGCAATTACCGAAAGGATGAAGTCGGTGTGCGGTTCGGGAAGATAAAAGAGCTTTTGCATTCCGTTTCCAAGCCCCACACCGAAGGCTCCGCCGGAACCGAAGGAAATAAACGATTGTATTATCTGAAAACCTGTATTGGACGGATCTTCCCATGGGTTAAGGAACGACATCAGCCTCTGCATGCGGTAACTTTCATGGAGTATCAGAACAACGCCCACAGGAATTACAGCCGCCACGAGACCGGCAAGATACATAATTCTGCTCCCCGCCAGATAGAACATAAGCATAAACACGACAACCATGATAACGGACGCGCCGAAATCCGGCTGACACATCACAAGACCAACGATTACCATCATTATGACCAGAGGAACCACAAAGACGCGCGAAAATTCCTTTATGTGTCCTATCTTCTTCGCGAGATAATGGGACAGGAATATAACCAGCATGATCTTCACAAATTCGGATACCTGGAAAGACACATATCCAGTGCGTAGCCACCTGGTGGCACCGCCGGCCTTTAAACCTAAACCCGGAATAAGGACCAGAGACAGAAGAACTATGGATACAAGCACGCCGGGATAAGCCGCTTTTTTCCAATACCGATAGGGAAACCTGGAGGTTCCTATCATGACACCAAACCCGATCAGGACAAATAATATCTGTTTCTTGATATAGTGGTACCCGTCGCCATATTTTTCCATGGCAATTATGGAACTTGAGCTGTAGATCATAACCGTCCCGATCACAACCAGGATTATTGTGACAATAAGCAGCGCGATATCCGGCCTGCCTCTTGTTAATGAAGACTGTTCGCCCATGTTCCCTGTCCCTTTTGACGACCCATTTGACCAACCATGTCCTTGAAAACATTCCCCCGCTCCTCATAGTTTTTGAATTCATCAAAACTTGAGCAGCCGGGTGACAGCAGCACGATGTCGCCGGATGACGAATTGCCGCGAGCCATGTTGACGGCATTTTTCAGGTTGCCTGCAATTTCAGTCCTCGTAATTCCACCAATGATAGAATCTATCTCTCTTCCGGCTTCACCGAAGACAATCAGCATCTTGACCTTTTCCCTTATAATCTCCGCGAGTATTCCAAAGTCCCCGCCCTTGTATCTGCCTCCCATAAGGAGCACAACCGGCCCAGGGAATGATTCGAGTGCCCTGTGGACCGCGTCCACGTTTGTACCCTTGGAATCGTTGTAATATTCTACGCCATCCACGGCTCCGGCAAATTCTATCCTGTGCGGGATGCCGGTAAAGCCCTCCAGCACATCAATAATTTCCACAGGTGAACACCCGCACATTCTAGCGGCAAGCACTGCGGACATCACATTTTCCAGATTGTGCGCTCCTTTCAATCCTATTGACCGGATGGGATATTTCTCATCCTGTCCGGCAGAGCGGTATCTCAAGAACTCGCCATCAATAAACATTCCATCTTTCAATCTTTGCGATGAGCTGAAGAATGAGACATGTTCAGCCGACAGGCCCTTCGAAAGATCCGTCGACACAGGGTCATCGGCATTCAGAATGGCAAGATCCCCTTCCCCCTGGCGTGCGAATATCCTTTCCTTAACAGAGCGGTATTCTTCAAAAGATCCATGATAATCGGCGTGGTCACAGCTTACGTTCAGAAGCATCGCGATAAATGGGTGAAAATTCCTGACCCACTGCAACTGGAAACTGCTTACTTCTATCACCGCGTAATCGTCCTCCTGCCTGCCGTTCACATACGATATAAGCGGATTGCCTATATTGCCGCCGACAAAGACCTTTTTGCCGCAATGTTCCAGTATCCTGCCCAGCAGACTGGTCGTGGTTGTTTTCCCATTTGTGCCGGTAATCGCGATAGCCGGTTTTTTCAAATATCCGGAGGCAAGTTCCAGCTCGCTTAGAATCGGGATTCCCATTCTTAAGCCCTCCACAAGCAGGGTGTTGAACGGTGGGACACCCGGTGAAGGCACAATCATATCCGTTCGTGAAAGAACATCTGTATCATCCTGCCTGATGCCCAGTTCCACATCTACCAGCCCCGTAAAGACATCAGCGGCATCTCCAAGCTCAGAGACAGGTTTTTCATCGGCAATCATAACCCTGGCACCCTTATCAAGCAGGAATCTGGCCGTCGCCACACCGGTTCTGCCCAGACCGATTACCAGAATTCTCTTTCCACTAAGATTCATAGACATTTACCCAAAACTGTCCCCCATTACCTCAACTTCAACGTACTTATGGCGATAAGCGCGAGGATAATGGAAATGATCCAGAAACGCACAATAACCTTGGGCTCCGCCCATCCCTTCAACTCAAAGTGGTGATGTATAGGTGCCATCCTGAACATGCGTTCCCCGTTAGACATCTTGAACCAGCCTACCTGGAAGATGACCGAAATGGTCTCAACTACAAATATGCCTCCTACTATCGCGAGGAGTATCTCCTGCTTTGTGAGAACGGCTATAGTACCCAAAGCGCCGCCCAGAGAGAGTGACCCAACATCTCCCATGAATATTTGAGCTGGATAGGTATTGTACCAGAGGAAACCGGCTCCGGCCCCAACCATTGCGCCGCAAAAGACCGCAAGCTCCCCCACTCCTACGACATAGGGTATCTGAAAATATCCGGACAACTTTATATTCCCGGCAAAATAGGCAAAAAGAAGATAGGTCCCGAAGCATATCGTTGCCGGACCTATGGCAAGACCGTCCAGGCCATCCGTAAGATTTACCGCGTTTGCCGCCCCTACAATAACAAACGTTGAAAAAATTACATAACCCCAGCCAAGATCAGGAAGAATGGTCTTAAAAAATGGCATTGTGAGATTCGAGCTGAAATCCGGGTTCATGTAAAGAACAATACTAACAAAAAGCGCTATCATAATCTCTGCGGCAAGCCTGACTGTTCCCGGAACCCCCTTGCTGCTTCTGTTTGTCAATTTCTGGTAATCATCCCAGAAACCGATAAGACCGAATCCCACAGTTACCATGAGAATAATCCATACATAGCCCACATTGAGTTTTGCCCAGAGGAGGGTTGATACAACAACAGAAAAGATGACAAGGATACCACCCATCGTGGGCGTACCCTCTTTTGAAAGATGAGAGTCGGGACCGTCACCGCGGATAGGCTGTTCTATGCCGATAGACTGGAGTTTGCTGATCACCCATGGCCCAAGGACAAAACAAATGGTCAAACCGGTTATCGTGGCGTATATCGTCCTGAAGGTTATATAGCGGAACACATTAAGCCAGGAATATGTATCGCTGAATGGATATAAAAAGTGGTAGATCATTTATAAATTACCCCGGTTAAACCCCAAGATGCCAGTAATGTACAGCTTCCTATTCAGATACGATTACTTAACCGAACTCCTCCATTATTACCTGGAGAAATTCCTCCATTTTCATGCTTCTCGATCCTTTTACCAGTATCCAGTCTCCTTCGCGCAGCAATGAATGGAGCGTTTTCATCACCATGTCCGGTGTCTCCACAAAATATATATGGTCTTCCCTGAACCCTTCTTCTATGGCGCCCCTCGCTACAGAGCCCGCGAAATCTCCCCTGAGGAATATGCTGCCCACGCCGGTATCAGCCATAGCCATTCCAATCTCTTCGTGCAGTTTTTCAGTCTCCACTCCCAGTTCGAGCATATCTCCGAAAATAACAATGCTCTCATTATTTCCCTTTAAATCGCTCAATGTCTTGAGGGCCTCCACTACCGAGGCAGGATTGGCGTTGTAGGTATCATCAATAATGAAACTCCCACTCTTTAGCCTGTGAATGTCCATGCGGCCCTGTATCTGTTTGAATGCTGACAACCCTTTACAAATCAGATCGTATTCAATATCCATGGCCCGACAGGCAGCCGCGCAGGCCAGGGCATTGTATATATTATGTCTGCCGACGACGGTCATATCGACACCTTTGCCTGTTCCGCCTATCTCCAAGGTAAAACTGACTCCCCGCTCATCCCTCATAAAGATGCTTTCAGCACGAACAAACGCATTCTCGTCGATCCCGAAGCTGATGTTTCTTCCCATCCACCGGTCTGCCAGTATCCTTGAAAATTCATCGTCTCTGTTGATAATCGCCACACCGTTATCTCGCATATTGGAAAAGAGATCCCCCTTCTCCTCCATGACCACATCCATAGACCCGAATCCCTCCAGATGGGCCGGCCCGATATTAGTGATAACGCCGATATCCGGCTCGGCAATGGCTGTAAGTCTTTCTATCTCACCCCTCCGGCTGGTTCCCATCTCAATGACAGCCATTTCATGTTCGGCGTTCATTTCAAGTAGGCTGAGGGGAAGCCCCACAAGATTGTTATAATTCCCCCTGCTCTTTAAGACATTCCCTGAAAGCCTCGCCACCGTGGCTATCATCTCTTTCGTTGTCGTCTTACCGGAGCTTCCCGTTACCGCTACAACAGGAATTTTGAACTTGTTTCTCCATAGATTGGCTATATCGCCCAGCGCGCGCAGGGTATCGTCAACAAGAACCACGGAAACATCATCGGGGACTCTTCCGATTATCTCTTCCTCCCCTCTTCGAACGAGCAGACCTGATGCACCGTTTTTTATCGCATCCGGTATAAAATCATGTCCGTCAAATCTCTCCCCTGTGAGAGGAATAAAGAGGTTGCCTTTGATCACATCTCTTGAATTTGTGGATAATCCCTCGAACGCACCTCCAGGAGTCCCTCTGACAAGGGTCCCTCCTGTTGCCGCTATTATCTCTTTCGTCTTCAGTACGGGGGATTTCATGCCTTTCAACGCGCACCTCCCGACCTGCGAGCGGAAAGGGCCTCCCTGACGACTACCCTGTCATCAAAAGAAAACTTCCTGGTTCCCATGATCTGGTAATCCTCATGTCCCTTCCCCGCGACCAGTACGATATCCGATTCGCCGGCAATAGATACTGCCAGGTTTATAGCAGTTCGCCGGTCAGCGACAATCATATAGCCTTTTTCATTGAAGCCATTGATGATATTCTCAGGGAAGTATCTTTTTGAATCGGTGTCAATCCCCGCTTCTATCTCATTCATGATTTTTGAGGGATCTTCCGTCCTCGGATTATCCGAAGTAATTATGGCCAGGTCACTTAACGTTGCCGCGATTTTCCCCATAACAGGCCTCTTCGTACGATCTCTGTCACCTCCGCACCCAAAAACCGTTATGATCCTGTCCTCTTTAAAATCAGACAGATTTTCGAGCACCTTTTCCAGAGCGTCTCCGGTATGAGCATAATCCACAAATACCAAGGGCTCACCAGGTTTACTTACCTTTTCCAGACGACCGGGAACGGTCTCCAGTGCTCCTATGCCGGACCGGATATATTCCTCCGATATCCCAAGCGACATGGCAGTCGCCGCCGCCGCAAGGATGTTGTAGAGGTTGAATTTTCCGACCATGACGGAAGATATGGGGAATACACCATCCGGGCCTTTTATATTCGCGCTTATTCCATCCATGGAAAAGGTAAAATCCGTGGACGACACATCACAAAATCCCCCCACACCGAATGTAACCGACGGCGTTTTTATTTCGCCAAGGAGCCCTACACCCCACGGATCATCACGGTTAACGACTGCCACGCTCCCACTGAGCACATCAGTAAAGAATCTCTTCTTCACCAGAAAATATTCTTCCATTGTGTGATGATAGTCGAGATGCTCAGGGGAAAGATTAGTAAATATTCCAATATTATACTCGCACCCATAAATCCTTTTCAGGTCGATCGCGTGAGAGGAGACCTCCATCACAACGTGCGTCACTCCCGCGTCAACCATTTCTCTCAACATTCTGTGAAGGTCGAGAGACTCGGGTGTTGTGTGCGAAGCGGGAAATATATTACCTCCATATCTGTAATTTACCGTCCCTGTAACTCCTGTGCGAAACCCGGCAGATTCTAAAATGGACTCCAAGAGATAGGCTACCGTCGTCTTTCCATTTGTTCCTGTGACACCTATCAGACAGAGATCGCGGGAGGGATTGCCATAAAAGTTTTTTGCCAGTCTGCCCAGCGCCAGACGGCTGTCTTTCACCCTTATGAAAACCGCACCAGGTTCAGTGGAAGGCTTTTCTTCATCATAGACGATATATCCCGTTCCTCTTTTCACCACGTCACGCACGAAATCGTGGCCGTTGAACTCGGCGCCGGCAATCGCAACAAAGACGGATCCTTCTCCACATTTCCTGGAGTCGTAGCAAATATCGG
>JAFDBG010000132.1 GCA_019313385.1 Deltaproteobacteria bacterium
GAGGATAAAATCCTGTTCACTTCCCTTCTGGGAAGCCTTGACAAGCCAATCAATGAATGGAAGGAGATGACTCAGGTCTTCCTGTTATTGGCCCTAGTGAAGAGCGCGAAAAATAAAGATTCAATGATGGGGGAATAAGTCAATGTCAAACGTTGTAGATAGGAGCATCCTCTTGATGGGGAACCAAGCCTTGGATAAAAAGATCGGCGGTATACCGCTTCCCTCTCTTTCATTGGTTGAAGGGGCAAACGATACGGGAAAGTCTATCTTTGTCCAGCAGGTTACTTATGGAGCTCTCAGTAGCGGCAAGAAACTGCTGTACATCACTACAGAGGAGACATCAGGGGGCCTCATAAACAACATGGAGCGCCTCAACTGGAATGTGACTGACCCGTTCATTACTGGACATTTTAAAGTCACATCCCTAACGACTGGGTCGATGAGCTGGGACAGCCAGGTAGCAAAATACTACCTGATCGCCCTCATCAACTACATCAAGCAGCGTGGGGATCAGTTCCACATAGTGGTCCTGGATTCAATTACTCACTTGCTAACCCATGCCACTGATAGTGATATCCTGAACTTCTTCACACAGTGCCGGTACCTTGTCGACACTATAGGACAGACCTTCATGATTACGTTGCACCCGTACGCCCTAAACCAGGAGCTACTGATCAGAGTAAGATCATTCTGCGACGGCCACATCATTCTTGGCATCAAGAACATCCGGGACAAGAACGTTCTATCCATCAACATTGCAAAGTTGAAAGGTGCATCAAAGACCACTAACGAGCTGATCCTGTACGAGGTTTCACCGGTATACGGGATAAAGATACTACCGTTCTCAAGCGCGAGAGGATAGTATATGGCCACGAAAATATCGGTAGCGGATATAATCAGTGCCAGGAATCCCACTCAACGTGCGAAAAAGAGGAATCAATCGGCTTACGAAAGGATTGCTACTCTTCCGGGATACGACAAGGCTTGGGCCGAGGATTTCGAGGTAAGCCCTCACTTAAGGGACTATGTAACGGAGCTACTTGAGTATTCAGCGGACTCACCAGTACTGGTGGATGTGTTGCAGAGGGAGTTCGGGAAGAACAAGAGCCCTAACTACATCTACCGGGCTGGCGGAGAGGTTGCGGGGAATAGGGTCTATGTCCACATCTATACCGAGAAAGTATCGAAACAGATGAAATACCGCTGTATAGATCCAAAAATCCAGGAACACCGAGCGGAGATAATGGATGAAATCGACAAAAGGGTAGCCCTGCTGATCGATGACGAGACCAGGTACAACTCCCCTGAGACAAAGATGGAGTATCTGTTCGAGATGCTTGATCAGATGGTGAAGATCGGGAAAAACAACGATTTCGGTGGGGTTACTCAGAAGATAGACCCGATGAAGAAAGAGAACCCTAAGAAAATTGATCGTTCAAAAAAGATGACCGTGGATAAGGCCACTTACAAGCTGTTAAGATATGAAATATACAGCGAAAAGATCGGTTCGAGCCTGCTTGAGCCACTTATCAGAGATTCTTACATTGAGGACATCCACTGTGCGGGAAGGGGCCCTATACATGTTAGCCACAAGACGTTCGGAACCTTGGAGACGTCGCTGGTTATCGATGGCCAGGAAGAGCTCGACGCTTTTGTGTTGAACCTCAGCGAGATAGTTGGCAAGCCCGCGTCACACAGGGACCCTATTATTGACGCAAAGATGCCTGACGGTTCAAGGTTGAATCTAGTGTTCGGTGAGGATGTCAGTACACGTGGGAGTAACTTCACTATCAGGAAGTTCTCGGATGACCCTCTAAGCATAACCCAGATTATTGCGTGGGGCACCATGAGCACGTTACTAGCCGCATATTGCTGGATGATTTTAGAAAATAAGATGTCACTATGGATATGCGGTGAGACGGCTAGCGGAAAAACCACTACACTCTCGGCCATCACCATGTTCATCCCTGACACATACAAGATTGTGTCAATCGAGGAGGTCCCAGAGGTCCATGCCCCTCACAAGAACTGGATACGAGAGGTAGTCAGGGAGACTGGGAACGCTGCCAGCGAGGAGAAAGAGGCCGTA
>JAFDBG010000133.1 GCA_019313385.1 Deltaproteobacteria bacterium
CATTTTATGAAAGTAAACATTCCCAGTTCAAAGATTTTGGCTTTAATATCTGCCATCACGCCCATTTCTGAAGGTTTAGCATTCCATGGGGCCAAAGGTTCTTTTGACTCCCGATCCTTCACCAATTCAATGCAGCCCAAAAGACCCGTATTGCGGAAATCGCCCAAGCAAGGGTGTTTTTCTTTCAATTTTTCCACTTCATCTTCCAAATATTTGCCCATCTTCCGGGTATTTTCAATCAGGTTTTCGTCTTCATATACCTGAATATTGGCCAGTGCCGCGGCACAACCCAATGGATAAGAAGAGCCGGTGAGTCCAACTGTCATTGGATGATCATCGAAATATTCTGCGATGGCTTTACTGACAATGACAGCACCCATAGGTACATAGCCGGAAGATATCCCTTTAGCGCAGGCTATAATATCGGGATCGACCCCGCTATTTTGGATCGCAAACCAGTCCCCGCACCTGCAAAACCCGCTCATCACTTCATCGGAAATGAGTAAGATTCCATACTTATCTGCAATTTCTTTGATCTTTTGCCAATAAAGTGGAGGGTATTTTATACATCCTGAAGTGCCGGACTCCCCTTCCATCATTATCGCGGCGATACTGGAAGGATTTTCAAATTTAACCACCCGTTCGATGTGTTGAACACATTCATACTTGCAAGAACCTAATTCTTGACTCCATGGGCACCGGTAGCAATAGGGATCTTCGACGTGGACAATCCCGGGCATGGCATTCTGGTCAACTGGATGACGTCTTGGGTCTCCACCTGCAGATATCGCGCCCATGGTTGCGCCGTGGTATGATCTGTAGCGTGTGATTATTTTTTGTCTCCCGGAATACATTCGGGCCAATTTGATCGCATTCTCGACTGCCTCCGCTCCACCCAGGACGAAAAAGGATTTCGTTAAATTCTTGGGGCTTATTTCGGCAATTTTTTTCCCTAATAATCCGCGGGGTTCGGAAGCTGCTCCGGGGTAAATAAAACAAACCTGGTCTAGCTGTTTTTTTATAGCAGCGAGTACTTTCGGGTGGCTGTGTCCGATATTAACGTTCATTAATTGAGAGCTGAAGTCAAGGTATTTTTTTCCGCTTCGATCAATGAGATATGGACCCTCGGCTCGTTCCACATTAATTGGGTTAAGTCCCGACTGTTTTACCCATGAAAAAAGGGTATAATCGAGATTATTCTTGAGGATTTCCTGATTTTTTTCAGAGTTGGACATGACTGTTTTCTCCTGAGTATGGGATGAGAAAAAAAATTAGTCCCACTCAATTTTGGTGCTGCCGTGGAACCGCTCGATCACACATCTCGCCTGTGTAAAGAATTGAACTACTTCTTTTCCTTGGGCCCGCAATGTGCCAAAGAAGGAGTCTTTCGCTCCCGCGAAGGGCATCCAACCGATCGGGGCCACAACCCCTATATTAATTCCAATGTTGCCGCAATTGATCTCGTGGCGAAAATGGCGTGCTTCTTCGCCCGATTCGGTGTAGAGTGTTACCGCGTTACCTTTGGGATTTTCATTGATGATTGCTATGGCTTCATTAAGGGATTCAACCCGATCCAAACAATTAACGGGGCCGAAAGCCTCTTCATCATAAATAGTCATCCCAGGTTTGGCCTTCTCGAAAATGGTGGGGCCGAGGAAATAGCCGTTCGGGAATTCTTCGACCTTGATGCCCCGTCCATCCAGAAGTAACTCTGCGCCTTCATCCACGCCTTGCTGAATTTGTGCAAGTAGTGTGTCAAGGGCTCTCTGGGATACAACCGGTCCCATGAACGTGGTCTTATCCATCCCCGCCCCGATTTTCATCTTGCCCGTTGCTTCTAAAAATTTGACCTTTACCTTATCGTAAAAAGCTTGACTGCCAACCATCATGGTGACCGAGCCTGCCAAGCACCGTTGTCCAGTATTACCGAAGATTGCATTCATCAAATTGGGCATAATTTTGTCGATGTTTGCGTTTTCGGTAATGACGTGAAAATTATTTGCCCCACCATGACATTGGGCACGTTTTAAAAGCCCGGATGCTTTTTGGTAAATTAGTTTCGCAATCGGGG
>JAFDBG010000083.1 GCA_019313385.1 Deltaproteobacteria bacterium
CCGTTTCGCTGACCCTCAATCCCGACGAATACGTGATCATCAGCATTGCCTTGTGCTTGAGGTTTCTGGTGACCGAAAAGAGGGACTCCACCTCCATAAGGTCGAGGACAACAGAAAGCTTCCTCTTGCTCCGGGGATGCCTGATCTTCTCCACCGGCCATTCCCGCTTCAGCGTCGTTCTGTAGAAAAACTTGAGCCCGGCAACATAGAACCGGAACGTCCCCTCGGACAGGTGCCGCTCGTTGATCATGTAAAGCATGTACTTCTTGAGTTCGGCCTCCCCCAGTTCCACAGGAGAACGGTTAAAGTATTTTGCCAGGTTCTCTACTTCCCGCAGATAGGCATCTTGTGTCCTCGGTTTGGCCCCGCTCAACTGTAAATCCATCCGCATCTGATCTCTTAACATTCCCATCATACAACCTCCTTTGATTTTGATATCTGCCAGCACAGGCTGACAGTTTGACAAAGGATGATGTATGGGGATTTCGCTTGATCAACAAGCGCTAAAAAACGTGTTGGATTTATAGAAGATGGTATTATAATCCGATGAAACAGGCGATGGGATGGCTACCGCGAAGCGGTTTAGTTCTTCAATAAGTAATCGACACCCTATCGGCACAATCAATGGTGTGGATAAGTAGATATAAACTACAAAAAACAAGAGCCCTGTTTCTCATTTCAAAAAACAGAACTTTAGATGACCAGACCAGGAGCCCCCTCCTTCATCAGCGCCGCGCCCATATTCCGTGGCCAGGATCTACTTGACATATAAGACCGTTTTTCCTATACCCCCGCTGTGAAAAAGCAATGCCTTATCAATGTCGAATATTCTGTCAAAATCACAAGTTCCTGTCATATTCCCCTCTTTTTTTAAGGAATCCGGCAAGTTCGCAAATCAAACATTTAAACCCCGCGATCGTTTGTATATTGTTCTTTTTACCAGTTTCAAGAAAATAGCATTGAGGAAGATACCTTAATCTTAACCAACCTGCCAGACACAATATATTGTGTCTGGATTTTCGGCAATACATCCCATAGTGTTTTCTCTTTACAAAGGTATGCAACTCTGATAAATTTTCCCCCACTATATGGGAGCTTTGGGATGCCAAAGCAGGCTTCGGGGAATTAACCCCTCTTTAGAACAACTTTGCCGGCATTCGGCAGGGAACTTTGCGGCATGAAACTGAAGAAACTGGACATACTCGGATTCAAATCTTTCAGGGACAAGACTCCCATAGATCTTTCCCGTGACTTTAACGCCATTGTGGGCCCCAATGGCTGCGGAAAGAGCAACATTGTAGATGCCATACGGTGGGTCATGGGTGAGCAGCGTGTCACAATGCTCCGCGGGAAGAAGATGGAGGATGTTATATTCAACGGAAGCGACGATGCGCCTGCTGTGGGCATGGCGGAGGTATCCATAACCCTGGAAAGCAATGGGCACAGGGTACCGGAAAAATACGCCGGCTATCGAGAGATTACTGTCTCACGAAAGATATACCGCGAAGGCGAAGGTGAATATTACATAAACAAGGTACCGTGCCGTCTCCTTGACGTGAAGGAATTTTTCATGGATGCGGGCGTTGGCGCGAGAACCTACTCCATAGTGGAACAGGAAAAAATAGCGAGTCTCGTTGAAGCAAAGCCGGAGGAGAGACGACAGTTCATCGAGGAAGCGGCGGGGATTATGAAATACAAGACAAGGAGGGACTCCGCCTCTCGGAAGATGGAAGCTACAAAGCAGAACATAACCCGTGTCAATGACATCCTGAGAGAGGTGCTCTCACAGTTGAATGCCACTTCAAGACAGGCAAAAAAGGCCGAAAGATACAGGGCTTTGAAAAAAGACATAAAGATTTTTCAACTATCCCTCTCTCTCCAGACTTACTCGGAGATGGCCTTAAAGATAAAGGATCTTGAACGCTTACGCCTTCCTCTGAATGAAAAATCTCTTGAGGTCCAGACGGAGCTGAAAACGCTGGAATCCGCCATAGAGGAGATCAGAACACGGCTCATCGAGAGCGAAGATATGATAGGAACTCTCCAGGACAGATACTACAACATAAAAAACGAGATAAATATCAGGGAACAGAAAATAGAATTTGCCAATGCGACCATCTCGCAACTGGTGGACAAGAAAAAGAAGAACATCGAGGAGATTGAATCTCTCAGGGAACGCAAAGAAGCAACAGTCGAAGAAACAGCCCTCCTGAAAAAACAGACAGCCGAATCGGACGGGATAATCGTGAGCATGAGGGATTCCATCTCCGGCGATCAGGAATCCGTCGACATCCTTAAGGCCGTGGAAGTGGAGCTGAGCGAAGAACTGGACAGAGCGAAGTCCAAGCATATCGACACGATAACGGAGAACGCCAGACTGGGTAATCTCCTTTTGTCTCTCACAAAAAACCTCGAAGATCTGAAGAGAAAGGCTGAGAGGGAATGCGGGGAAATAGATGAGAACAATAAAAAACTCATCGTCTTGAGGGACAACCTGTCCGCTGTAGAATCCGGTTTGTCGTCGGACATGGAGAGGGTTGAGCTCCTCAAGAAAAAGGAGAAAACCACGGGAGAAGATCTCGCTGACACGAGAAATAATCTCAAGGCGGCAGACGAGCGTATTGCGACGATCAGAGAAGAAGCCGGGGCAAAGGCCTCACGGCTTACATCCCTGAAACAGCTTCAGGAAAGGCATGAATGGTGCAATGAAGGCACACGCCATGTATTAGAGGCGGCTCGCGACCACTCGCTGGAGGGAAATATCCGTGGACTGGTGGCGGATTATATCAAAGTCCCGAAGGAATATGAGGCTGCGGTTGAAGCTGTCCTGGATGACAAACTCCAGTATTTCGTTGTCGGAAGCCAGAAAGATGGCATAAACGCTATTGACTACCTGAAAAATCATTCTTCAGGTAGAGGAACCTTTATACCATTGGATAACAGCAGAAAATCTTCTCCCTCTCGATCAGACTGTCCCGAAGGAGTCTTCAGGCTTTGCGATCTTGTCCACGCCACAGACGAGGGATTCAGTGATATTGTCCATCTCATCCTGGAAAACATCCTGCTGGCCCCCGATCTGGACACCGCCATGCGCCTGTGGCGGGATAACGGCTTCACGGGAACTTACGTCACGCCGGGAGGAGACATAATAAGACCGGACGGAGCGCTGACAGGCGGAAGCGAAAACGGCGGGAGCTCTTCGCTGGGCGGCAGGAGAGAAATCACGGAACTGGAGGAACAGGTTAAAGATCTGGCGCGTATTTTTGAAGGCAAAAAAGAAGAAAGAGATGAATTGAACGCCGTGATATCGAGTATGGAGAGTGAAACAACTCAACTGCGGTCGGATATGCATAGGTTGGAACTGGAGATCAACGGCCGGAGAAAAGATGTGGAAAGACTGGAAGGCGAAATCAGGTGGATCGAGCAGCGTATTAATGTGCTTGCCTTCAACAGGGAGAACCTTGAGTCCGAGGAAACAGCTACTGTGGAAAAGATAGTGGATGTCAAGAACGAGATGGCGTCTCTCAAAAGTAAAGTGGAGGCCGGTGACAGACGTATCCTGTCCATAAAGGAGAAATGGAAGGGGGCCAGGAGCGAACTGGAGGGGAACGAAAGAACCCTGACCGAAAAGAAGATTCTCCTGACATCCATAGAAGAAAAAGCAAAATCGGGAGTTGAAACTCTTTTAAGGCTGGAAGGGACAATATCCGAGATAGATACCCGAATAGAATCCATAGTCGGCGACGTTGACGCCTGCGAGGCAAAGACTGTGGAAGCCATGGAGAGCATAGAAAAAGAAAAAGAAAATCTGAAGATCCTTTACAGTGGCCACACTGAGGCCGAAGAAGATCTTGCCGGGAAAAGAGAGGACCACGGAACAGAAAACATCATCCACAAACAGAAAGAGCAGGAAATCCAGAAGACTAGAAAGATATCTGAAGGTCTTTCACGGCAGATGAACGAGATGGAAATAGAAATACGCGAAGCAGTTATCCAGGCAGAAGCGCTCAAAGAAGGCGCATATGAAAAACTGGGAGTCGATCTAAACTCACTTCTGCCGGAATTTCAAAAAATGGAAAAATCCGACGCGGACGTACTGAGGAAAAAACTTGAGACACATAAAAAAAGACTGGAAGAATTCGGAGAGGTGAACCTTCTGGCCCTCAGCGAACATGAAGGACTCAAGGAACGTCACGATTTCCTGGCAACCCAGATAAAGGATCTGAATTCCTCGCTGGACACCCTCCAGAAAACCATAACGAGGATCAACCAGATATCCAGAAAGCGGTTTTCGGAGACCTTTGAAGCCGTGAACCACAATTTCAGGAAGGTATTCCCCAGACTTTTCCCGGGAGGCCAGGGATCTCTCCATCTGACCGATGAATCGGATATGCTGGAAACAGGCGTGGACATAGATATACAGATCCCGGGAAAGAAAAAACAAAACCTGTTTCTCCTGTCAGGAGGCGAAAAGGCCCTCGCCGCCGTTGCCTTGATATTCTCTATCCTCATGCACCGTCCGTCGCCCTTTCTGATCCTCGATGAGGCGGACGCGCCCCTTGACGACGCAAACATCTCTCTCTTCAGGGGACTGGTGAAGGATATCTCGGCAAATTCCCAGATCATATTCATAACCCACAACAAAAACACCATGGCGGCCGCCGACAACCTTATCGGAGTAACCATGGAGAAAAACGGAATATCCACCACGGTCTCCGTCAGCATGAATTGACGCTTCCGGACATCCGTCCCTCCACAGAAATTTTGAGAGACACCACGTACTTGCTATCACCGGAAAAGTCGTTTATAAGTGGACCGAATTGAAGCTCCCCGCAACACGTTACGGGAAATCTTCGACTGTTTAAGGAAAATGCTGATTTTGATTTATATTCGATCGCTAACCCACCGCAACCAGAAGGCTTAGTTATCGATTTTCAGTGCAAGATAACTTTCAAAGAGCGGAAATACAAAAAAGGATATAAAGAAACGGGAATGGAAAACAACGACAAAAGCTTCTTTTCAAGGCTTCAAGAGGGCCTGTCGAAGACACGAAAGGGGTTCGTCAAGAACCTAGACGAGATGATTTCCGGAGAAAAGATTGTCTCCGAAGATATATTTGAAGATATCGAAGAGATCCTGATAGGGGCTGATCTGGGACCCGGCTTTGCCTCCGACCTGATTGAAGAGATGAAATACCGGGCAAAGAGAAAGGAACTTGAAAGTTCTGACTCACTCAAGGCACTCATAAAAAGCAGCATGATAGAGATCCTCAAAAAGTGCGAATCGCCATTGCGGATCCCCGTAGGTGAGACGTATACGATTATGGTGGTCGGTGTGAACGGAACGGGAAAGACCACCACGATAGGAAAGATGGCATCCCGCTTCAAGAGAAACAAAATCCCCATGCTGCTGGTCGCAGCCGATACATTCAGGGCCGCGGCTATTGAACAGCTCGAGATATGGGCTCAGAGAGTCGATGCCCCGCTTATCAAACAGAAGATGGGAGCGGATCCATCCGCGGTTGTCTTTGACGCGATCCACGCGGCAGAATCGAGGGAGTCCGTCATGCTTATTGACACCGCGGGGAGACTGCACACAAAGACCAATCTCATGGATGAGCTCAAGAAGATCAAACGCATCATGGGCAGAGAACTGAAGGGCGCTCCACATGAGACCCTGCTCGTCCTCGACGCGACCACCGGGCAGAACGCCGTTTTGCAGGCAAAAATGTTCCACAAGGAGATCGGCATCACCGGAATAGCCCTCACAAAACTGGACGGTACGGCTAAGGGGGGAATCATAATCCGAATAGCCCGGGAGATGGAGATACCGATCCGATACATAGGCGTGGGCGAAGGTCTGGATGATCTGCGGCGTTTCAAGAGCGAAGAGTTTGTAGAGGCCCTGTTCGGATAGCGGGGATGTTATGAAAAAATATTCGCCATAGGTGACATCGATGGCGGTTTCTGGCGGCTATCTTAAATATATAGAGTTCCCATCAAGAAAGATATACCAGGCATAGACATGAAGATTATCGAATGTATCCCCAATTTCAGCGAGGGAAGAAATCCCGAGATTGTAGAAGCTATTGTGAACGCCGCCGCCCAGGTCGAGGGTGTCAAGGTACTGGATTTCAGTATGGACAGCGATCACAACAGGAGCGTGTTGACATTTATCGGTTCGCCTGAAGCCACATTGCGCGGAGCGATCGAGGCCTGTGACAGGGCTGCCGATTTGATAGATATGAGAAAACACGCTGGCGCTCATCCCCGCATCGGCGCTGTCGATGTGGTCCCCTTTGTTCCCCTGGAGGGCGCGGATATGTCAGACGCGGTGGAGACGGCGCGCAGGTTTGGACATATGTTCGGCGGGAAGAACAACGTCCCAGTCTACTTCTATGGAGAGGCTGCGCTGGATCAGCAGAGGAAAAGACTGGCAGACATTCGGAGGGGACAATATGAAGGTCTCAGAAAGAAAATGAGTGATCCGGCATGGGCGCCAGACATCAGGCCCGAGGGATCGGGATTCAACCCACGTCTGGGTGCAACCGCCGTGGGTGCGAGAAAACCACTCATAGCATTCAACATAAACCTCAATTCGAATAATCTTGAGCTCGCGAGGGATATAGCCGGATCAATACGACACTCAAGCGGTGGCTTCAAACACGTTCAGGCAATAGGGGTATTCCTCAAGAGCAGAAATATCGCCCAAGTATCAATGAATCTTACCGACTATGAGACAACTTCCATCCGCACTGTCTTTGATGCCGTAACGAAAAAGGCGGTCGAGCATGGCATTGACATCCTTGAGTCCGAATTGATAGGTCTCATTCCCAGAGCCGCCCTTGAAGGGGTAAAAGCAGACTATCTGAAATTGCTGGATTTCTCGGAGAAAAGAATAATAGAGAGCCACTACTGAGCATCAATGATGCCTGTGAAAGAAATTATCCCCTTAATATCGTTGACTCTCTTTTTAAATAATGTTAGAAATCCCACCTTCAGATACATCACGTCTGCCCCCGTAGCTCAGTTGGATAGAGCAACGGATTCCTAATCCGTGTGCCGGGCGTTCGAATCGCCCCGGGGGTACCAGCTATCAAAGGGTTACAGGAAAACCGCCTGTAACCCTTTTCTTATTTATCGCTATTTATCCCCACTCTCTCTCCACTTTAATCAAGTTTCATCGTTCCAATCCTTTTACTTTAACTTCGCATAAACTGGCATCGGTGGCATAATTTGACGGGATTTGACATAAGGAGATTTGTCCCCTTAATGCAGGGGGGAGGGAGGAGCAGATTCACTATTGCCGGTGGGACCCCTATAGGAGAGCTGGTCTGGGAAAACTGTACAGGTGCATAAGTGTTGAAGCTGCTCTATAATGGAGTCGAGGAGGAGCTTTATATGAGTAAAAGACCAAGAAGGAATCATGCACCGGC
>JAFDBG010000134.1 GCA_019313385.1 Deltaproteobacteria bacterium
CTATGTTGGCGATCTCTTTGTTATGGGCCACGTATCCTGCTATACTCCTGCTGTCTATAGGCACCCTGATTTCCTTCAACTGAGACCCGGCCAGAAACATGGAATATATTTCATTTTTTGTCCTGTCTGCCACGTATATGGTAATGGAGTGGGCGTTAAAGAGGCCGAGTATGTCGTCTCTCAGATCGATAAGAATCTGTCTCAGATTGGTGGCTGCGTGGATACGGTTGGTCATATCCCGCAGGGCCTTGCTGAAATTAAGCTTTTCTTCAAGCTCTGTTATCTGGGCCTTTGCCGTCCTGCCGTCCTGTTTTGTCTTTGATTGAAAGGGGATCATATATATCCTGATTTATGGTGTGCTGTGTGTGCACTGTGATAAGATCCTGATGAGTATAAAGCATTGTTCTGGAGATTTCAAGATGCAAAGGGTCACTGCCTCACGAAGGTATTTTTTATTCTTGACAAATCCCGGGGGTGTCATTATCAACAGTGGCTCACATGGAATCAAAAATCAAACCGGTACAGACAATCAGGGAACTTTTGTCGGGCATCCCTTTTGTCATGGTCGCTCTGGGAGATTCTCTTGCCTACGGGTAGATGGTTGACAGGGGATACCTGGATTTTATTGAGGACATGATGGGAAAAAGGTTTCCTCCAGCCCGGTTCCTGTTGATAAATTACGGGTGATTTATGACGGAAGCGACCGTGAGGGTGTTTCTGTGATGTATTGGAGATAGAGATGTGATAGTCTGACGTGGACGTTGTGTCTCGTATTTGTGTCTCGTATTTTTGGATGGAGAGAGCGTGAAGATGAAATTAACGGGATATATAGATAGACTATTTTCGAGTAACAAAGAATTGTATCACTGGCTGAACCTTATATTCGCCCTCTTCTCTCTGGTTCCCGTCTGTGGGCTTATCTTTTTCGGCCTCAAGTACGGCATTGTGACGGACAAATATTTCTCTCTTTTCTTCCTCTTCTTCCTGATCTTTTCGCTGCTCGGTTTTATCATTCTCCGCAGGATATTTGACCGGGTGGCAGCCATATCCAGAGAGATCTCGGAAAAGATTGCGTCGGAATTTATGATCGATCAGCCGCCGAGAGGGCCGGATGATCTCGACAATATCATGGAGACCTTCGGTACACTGGAGGGCCGATTTGGGGTGACGTTCGGGCAACTTCAGCAGAAGGTTTCGGAGATATCCGCCCTCAAGGAGCTTTCCGATCTCTGTTACGTGACCTTCAATCCCGAGGAGATACTGTATGTTACCCTGGAGAGGGCTCTGAAACTGACAGGTGCGGATGTCGGGTCCGTCTTGATTCTGGAACGTCCTCACAGAAAGACATTTGTCGTAAAGGCCACCATAGGTCTTGGAGAACATCTCAAATTGGGTGAGCGGGTAAATGTTGCGGACAGTATCGCCAAATATGCGGTTATCAACAAATCACCTCTTATCGTTGAAGACATTGAAGAAGACACCCGTTTCGGCAGAAAAAACCGCCAGCAGTACGGGACAAAATCCTTTGTGTGCATGCCTATTAAGACGATGAGGGATATCGTGGGGGTGCTCACAATCTCCAGAAAAGACAATGCTCCTCCCTTTACCAGTGAAAACGTGGAGATACTGGGTCCCCTTCTGGGCAACGCGGCGTTTACCTATGAAAATCTGCAGCTCCTGGAGGAGAAAAAGGAAAGCGACTCTTATCTTGACGCCATGCAGAGGGTTGTCCAGGTTATCAATTCAAGTCTCAGGGGTGCTGAACTCCTCCACGCTATCCTCGGTGAGATACAATCGATTGTTCTGTTTGATCTTGCAATTATTCTAATGAAGGACGACATCCGGCTGAGTGATATAAAGATCCTTGATTTTATGGCTTCCGGCCCGGTTTCCCTCACAAAAGAGGCCTATTATCCCTATCAGGGATCGGTGATTGACAAGGTCCTGAAGCAAGGGGTTACACTGATTATCGATGATACCTCTGCTCTCGTCCATGAGAGCGAGAAGGGATTTTTTGCCGGAGGCGAATCCGGGATCCTTGTCCCCC
>JAFDBG010000084.1 GCA_019313385.1 Deltaproteobacteria bacterium
GTTTTCCTCACCCAATACCAACGCGATCATGGGATCGGTAAGCGAACAATTCTATGGGGTTGCCGCGTCAACGGTTTCAACCATGCGTATGATCGGAATGGCTACAAGCATGACCATCGTGACTCTGCTGATTGCGCTGTTTGTCGGTGATACGAAACTCCATCAAACCGATCCCGCCCTTTTCCTGACCAGCTTCAGAATCGCCTTTGCGGTATTCGGCACTCTCTGCGCCGGCGGTGTCTTTGCCTCTCTTGCCAGGGGAAATGTGCGGTCTTCATAAAGGCCGGGGAATGTCATGAGGAAAGAGGCCGATTCACTCTTGAGTGTATTGGGGGCAATACCTGCTAATTGATTTCATTAATGAATGTGATTGTTTGTATCCTGAAGCGCATAGGCCACAAACCGGCCGTCATGACTCATGCTGATGTCGATTGTTGTTCTTTTCTTTCCGGCATAGATTACTATTATGATCTGTTCCTAACAATATTCTGAAAAATTAGCCCCCAAAAGGGGGCAAAACCGGAGCATGTAAATTAGGCGGTGGATTTGGGGGGGATATTTTTCTTGACACATAGAACGTACGTTCTACATTATGGCGGCATGATATTCTCAGAGGAGAAAGATCATGTCCCTTCCTGCCGCCGTTTATCGTCCACGAGATCCGCAGTCTTCGGATTATTATCACTGTGTAGGGGATTATTTTGCAACCTTTGTGCAGGACTATGACAACCGCTTTTCACGGCAGTACGGCTTCTGGCGTCCTTATATCGAACAGGTAATTTATCGTTACTTGGATTGCGGCGATCTGCACAACGGTTTTGCCCGTGTGAAATGCAAAGACTGCGGCTACGAATACCTTCTGACATTCTCCTGCAAGCGCTGCCACTTCTGCCCATCCTGCCACCAGAAGCGCGCGGTGAAATTCGGCGAGTGGCTCTGTATGGATGTCCTCAAAAAGATACCCCATCGACATTTTGTCTTCCGCATTCCGGTGATCAGCTGAACGCCCCTCGAAGCGAGATAGATAGCATACACACGCCCTGAATCCTTCAATAAATACCTGGCAGAGGCAAGAAAATCGTCTATTGTTCCTCTGATCTTATGTCTCGCCACGGCCCTCTCATGATTCGGATTTATTTCCCCCGAATTCAATTTCCGGTAAGGCGGATTAAATACCGCAACGTCAAATGACTTCGGATCGAAGATCCTTTTAATCCTCTTCACATCGCCGGGCTAGGATCTGACCCTGTCTTCCAGCTCGTTCAATTCTATATTTCTCCTTGCCATATCAGCCAGTTCCCGCTGTATCTCTACTTCCGCTATAGTCACTTCCGCGAACCTGAGCGCCAGAATCATGGCTATTACGCCGCTCCCGGTTCCCAGCTCAACAACGCCGTCGCCCGTTCTCACTGTTACGAAATGAGCCAGCAACGGAGAATCGACAGAGAACCGGTATCCCTTTTCCTTCTGCAAAACCTTCAGAAAACCATGAAAAAGGAAATCCATTGTCTCATCATCGCGCTTCAAACCGTTGTTTTCATTGTCCATAAATAATGGCTCGCGCAAACATTGAAAGATGGTTTAGCGGGTCAATTTTTAGAATTCGCGGTTTTTGTAAGGATCTCAGCCCCTTCAGAACCAACCAGTATTGTGTGTTCAAATTGAGCGCTGGTACTTCCATCGGCGGTGGTAACGGTCCATCCGTCTATCGAAGACGTCACTACGCCATACGACTTTTCCATGTTGATCATCGGTTCGATCGTGAAGGTCATCCCTTCCCGAAGGCGTATCTTGTTCTCCTGGCTGAAATGATGAAGAACATGCGGCTCTTCATGAAAATTGTTCCCAATCCCGTGCCCCCCGTAAGTTCGAACTATGGAATATCCAAATTTACTGATATATTGCTCAATCGCTCTGCCCACTTCATACAGATATTTTCCGGGCTTCACGGCGTCAATTCCTCTATACAAAGCGTTTTTTGTTCTATTAACCAGGCTTTTTGTTTTTTCATCAACATTGCCTATCATAAAAGTGCGGGACGTATCTCCATAAAAACCATCCAGGATTACGGTAACGTCAACATTGATAATATCACCGTCTTTGAGAATATCTTTCTCTGAAGGAATTCCGTGACACACAACATCATTTATTGAAGTGCAGATACTTTTGGGGAATCCGCCATAATTTAAAGGCGCGGAAATCGCGCCGTGCTTTTGGGTAAATTCCTCACAAAGATCATTAAGATATAATGTTGAAACACCCTCTTGCACAAATGGTTCAATATCATCGAGCAATTGAGCGGCTAATTTTCCCGCTTTTCGCATTTTTTCTATTTCTTTAGAGTTTTTAATCGTTATCATTATTTTTCCTTAAAAATTTGTTTTATTGAAACTCTTTAAGATGAGATCAGGAACATCTCAGCATTTTCTCGTGTAATCGTTCGGCCTGCATCAGAAATGCCTCCAGCTTTGCCGTAATGATCTGGGGAAACCGGCTCCCGTCACCTTCAATCGTCAAGAAGGGTAGTTCCTGCACGTCATCTTGTAACTCTTTCACCCTTTGAGTTATCGGTCCAGCTGACAACTTCCCCTCCATATTCATTTTAACCGTGAGAATTGCCTCCGCTACCCTGGTGGGCATACATCCGAAGGGACCTATGGCGATTACACCGCAGTAGTGATCGAGCACTTCATTTATTGCCGTTCCTGTCGTCAGGATTGCTTCACCCGTAAGTTCAGGATTTACAAGATGGCGTGTGTGCTTTATGATGTGATCTACATCTTCCACCTTATCCTCGCAGAGGTTGGATTTCGATAATATGTTTTTAACAGTCCTTTCATATTTTCTCATAAAGATACTTCTGATAGACAGCGACAGCTTATCCTTAAAACTGTGATTACCTATTGATAAATTGTTTTGAACCAGCCAGTCTGTATAGTAGATCCATTCCGCAAGCGTGGAAACTTTTGTGGCAATTCCCCGGCCGGCGAGTTCCTCTATGATATACTGCCTTGAAATATCATCGTGGCGCACAAAGATCTCCCCCGACAGAAGGATGGTTGGTGTCTCCGCCATGGTTCTCCTGACCGGGATCTGTTTCAGTGTCTTTGCTGCCATCTCAAGGATTTCCTTAATCTGTTTCAACGTGTGCGAGGTTTCCAGCACACCTAACACCCTCTTCCACTGATCTTCAAGAATGTCCATAGCCGAATCCCGTTTAACCGCGTTGGTGAGCAGATTGGAATACATCTCCTCAAAGGTGTCGGCTATTATGGTGGCAAACCAGAGATTAGTTGTGAGATTAGAGGTGCCAAAACCCGCGTAACTGTTTTCCGAGGAGAGAGAGAATACGGCAACATTGTCCAAGCGCAGTTTCTTAATAAGGCCCTTCATAAATTCAGAATATTGACCGAATCTGCATGGACCGGAAGTAGTCGGAATAAAATATATAAGTGATTCGTTGCTGCTTTCTCTTTCATTAACATATTTGAGCAGGCTTCCGACGGTCAGTAAAAGAGGCAGACATTCCTTGCAGGAAGTATTCCCCCTGCCAAGTTTAAGGGCGTTTTCATCGGAGGGTGGCAGGGCTGAGGCGTGAATGCCCGCGCCTCTGAATACGGCGGCGCCTGCCTCGCTGAGATATCTTCCCATTGAGGGGAGAATAAGATGAATTCTCCGGTCAGAGATAGGGTATTCCTCCCCCGTTGAATCTACAAACACCTGTTTATCATTTCTTGTTACTATTCTGGCAGGAACAAAGTTATCGGGATCACTGACAATCTCTTCCCTTTTCTGCAATTCCCGGTATCTTTTAGTTATATCAATAAATGCCTCTATCCTTGTTTCCAGACCGGCATCAGCTACATGGCTGTCCAACTCCAGGGTAAGCGAAGGCTTTCTTCCCATAATATTTCTGAAATATCCAACGAGGAAGGAATCCGGACCGCAGGAAAAATTTGTTATGTAACATCCGAAAAGCTGAGGGTGTTTCTTGACGAAATTCGCGACCCTCAGGATGCGCTGTCCCGCGGACCAATACATGTTCCCCACACCGGTGGTTTCCGCCATTGGGAGAGAAGAAAGCGGGATAACCTTAATGCCTCTGGAGGCAAACTTATTCGGTATACCCATATGCCCCTCTGCTACCAGCGCGTTGTAGGATCTCCCGAAAACGACCACGGCAAATTCGTCCTCACTGTCCTCAATCTTCTTTAGCTCTTGTGAACAGGTTTCCTCCAATTCCTTAAAGACGCTATCCTGGATTTCCGCTGCCTTAGCATATGCCGATTGGGCCTTTTCTTTATTGACTCCAAGCGCTTCCGCTATTCCCGCAAAAACAGGTTCGGCCGGTTTATATTCGCCGGAAAAATCGATGACAGGAGATAAGACTCTGCCCTTTGATTTCAGATCTTTATACAACTCATGGTTTTTAAATGCCGCGTTGAGATAGAATGGTTCACTCTGTGAAATGGGGCATGTTACACACGTTTCGTCCGCTGATTCCACATATTCTCCCTTAAACTGTGGAAGAAAAACATAATCAGGCTTTTTTTCCAAAAGGTTTAAAAAGAATCCATGTGCAATCTCACCGGGATAACAGAAAGGAGCGTTAACCCTGTCAAGCCCTGCCTGTTCCAGATTATCAGAGAGAATAACTCTGAAACCGAGTTGAGAGAAAAAGGTGGAGTACAGGGGGAAATAGGTGTTGACCAGGAAAGATTTATTTATTCCTATCGTTTTGGAATTCTCATGTATGACGGAGTCTTCCGGAGATAAGAGATCTTTATCAAATATCCTTTTTTCATAATGGGCAACGAGATTCAGCTCTTCAGTATCTATCTTGATTTTGGATCTCAGATTGTACCATCGGTTACAAGCGCCGCCGAAGGGGAAGGTTTTTCCCTCTATCTTAATCCTCGCGATCTCACATTTTCTGTCGCATTTTTCTTTCCCTCCATCGCAGATGAAAGGAGCGCCGTAATCGATTTCCCGATCTCTTAATTTTTTCAGGGAGAATTCCTTTTCTTCGATTAAGCCTGAGGCCAGCCTTTGCTTTATCTCGAGGGCAACCCCGAATGCTCCAATAAGCCCGGGATCGGGGGGGACAATAATATGTTTCCCCGTAAGCGAGGCCATCGCAAGCGGGACGGCCCGGTTCAGGCAAACTCCCCCCTGCATAAAGGCTTTTTCTCCAACCGGTCTGTTTCCCTTGACGCGGTTATCGTAATTCATACAGATAGAATAAACGAGGCCGGCAACAATATCTTCCCTGCCGATACCTTCATTGAAGGCATTTTTAATATCGCTCCCTATAAAAGCCGCGCATTGATCATTAAAATTAGGCGGATTGTTTCCCAGTATGGCAATGTCGGCAATTTCCTCCATCTCGATCTTCAGGGTTTCTTTTGCAGCCTCCTCGAGGAAAGAACCGGTTCCCGCGCTGCATGCCTCATTCATCGCATAGTCAGAAGCAACTCCATTTGTGATATAGGTGTACTTTGCATCCTGACCACCTATCTCAAAAATGGTGTCCACCTCTTTATCAAAGAAAAGGGCACCGGTTGCATGGGCGATAATCTCATTGATGATTCCATCTGTTATGGCGTGCAGACCCGCTATCTTTCTGCCCGATCCGGTAACACCGAGACCCACAATATGGATACTGTCACTGAGATCGCCAAGCTGGTCAACCAGACCCGCATAACAGTTTCTCGATGCCTGTACCGGATCGCCATTCGTCCTCAAATAGACTGAAGCCAGTATCTTGTTATCCTTTATTCTTAAGAGAATCGCCTTGGTGGTTGTAGAACCCGCGTCAAGCCCTATGATACAGCGATCACCTTTATGAACCTTCCCCCGGGATGCTGTTTTGAAGTCCACCATATTCTCAGACTTTTTCAGGGGTGGAAGATAAGCAAAAGAGGTTTTCCCCTTTTTAAAAAGCTTCTCCGTACCCTGAAAAGGCTTGGTTTTGTGATTTAACGCCCACAGCGCACAACCCAGAGCCTCGAAATAAGGTGCTTCATCCGGAACAACAAGATTTTCTATCTCTTTTTTCAGATAGCTGATCATTACGGAATTCCGGGCACATCCTCCCGTGATCATAATGTTGTTTTTTGGTATCTGTTTTAAGATTTCCAGGATCTTCCCTGCCATCATCCTGCATAGCCCCGCCGCGATTTGTCCCTTTGGAACTCCTGTGTTCATGGCATGGGTGCAGTCACTTTTACAAAAAACACTACAGCGACTGGAGAGCTTATAGGGTTTTTCAGTCTGTGCAAGCAAACCAGCCTCTTCCAGGGAAATCCCCATCCTCCCGATCTGCTGCAAAAAAAACTCTCCCGTACCTGAGGCGCACTTGTTCCCCGCCTGGACCGTGGAGATCTTTCCATCTTTTCCGAGGGCATATACCATAAAGGTTTCGCCACCGGCGCTGACAATCGCGTTGCATCGGGTTTCGTTCCCATTGAGATGAGAGAAAGCGTTTTCCGCGGCTTCCGGCTCCGGGATGGATGTAAGATTGATTGATTTACTGAATTTTCTGCCGGTTACGGCAATCCTTGAATCTCCGCTCAGGTTTAGCTTCTTTACCGCCTCCGTAAGGACTTTCTGGGGATTGCCGAGGTGAGACGTTACACTAGTACCCGTTATGGAAATTCTTCCGTTTTCGCTTTTCAACAAACTAACGATTGACAGCGTCGAAGCGCCCATGCATATGCCAATTGAATTCAAAAGATCAACTCCTTTCTCTTTCCCGCTATGATTCCGTAAGAAATCCTTCAATAACTGGCTCGCTTTGCACACCAGCCTTTGCTTTTACTATTGTGCCATCGTTAATAAAAGCCATAAAGGGGACTCCCATCACCCCGTAGGGGGCAGCAGCTTCGCGATTATGCGACGCGTCAATCTTAAATACCGCGTCCGAATATCGTTTCTGAATACGCTGAATAATTGGTCCCTGCATCCTGCACGCACCACACGATGGCGTATAAAAATACAGCACCGTCTTTTCACCTGCCCGAATCCTTTTCTTCGATGCTTTATGAGAGGTAGGCGCATTTTCCCCTTTCATTCTCCAAGTCTTTAATTCCATTAACAGACACAGACCTGCAAAAAGAAGCCCGAGCGCTAATAAAACAATAAAAACTATTTTCATTCCCATTTCCTCTCCAGTTTAATTCACCTGAGAGCTATACCACTTTATTGTGAAAAACAAGTCGAATGTCTTGAGGCAATGTAAAATAAATTGTAACCATTCAGCACAATTTATTTTCAGTTCTTTGAAAAAAGTTCTTGACACGGTTTTTGGGCGAATTTTCAAAAAACCGATACAATCTAAGAACATGTCCGTAGTGTTGTT
>JAFDBG010000085.1 GCA_019313385.1 Deltaproteobacteria bacterium
CCAAAGCCAAGGCCAGGGGATATCGTACAACGAGAAACCTGATCACGATGATTTACCTCATCGGTGGTAAACTTGAATTCAGACTACCCACATGAAACAGCGAGGAACCAGTTTATCTTTATGATAATCCAAGCGTTGTCAACTTCTTGGTTGCTTGGTTACAAAATAAAAAATTATCGGAATCCATGCGAATGCCTTTAAAAATCCTTCTAAGCTCAACTTTGCGAAAATACCTCCCTGACTATGACCCTGTAAAGGGTATAAGTTTTTCCGTGGGTGGTGAAATAACAGTGGAAGAGTTATGCGAACGAATAAATATTCCGTGTGCCAAAATAAAAATCGTTATGGTGAACGGGAAGAGTAAGTCCATGGAGCATGTGTTAAAAGGCAATGAACGCGTGGGGCTTTTCCCCCCTATAGGAGGTGGTTAATATGGCAGCCATTAGTAACCCGCACAGCGTCAGTATTCGCGTATTTGGTTTCCTTCGTCATCATATGGATGAGCAGGGACTTTCATATGCCTTTGATAAGGACATCAACCCAAAAGGTGAAACAGCGTACAATATTGCTGTGGAACTTCATATCCCTCCGGAAGAAATCGAGGCGGTTTTTATAAACGGAAAAGTGAAGAATATCCATGATTCCGTGTTTTCCGGAGACCGTGTGGCCTTTCTTCCCTACGGAACGCCAGGGCCATACCGTGTTTTTCTTGGCATTGCCAAGGAAAATGTTGAACGTGCGCGCCGTGAGAAAACCATGGCAAACGGTGAAGATCAAAAGTGAGCGCAAAAAAGCAGATAAATATACAGGATCTTATTAGCTCAAAGTCTAAAAAGATCGTGGATGAGGCAGGCAGTGAGACTCTGGTTTTGGAGGATGCGCATGCCCTGAGAATCGCGAAAGAATGCGGTTGCAAAATATATGACGTCTATGTAACAGCTCTGAAAAATGGAATTTGTCCATACCGATACCTCCGCAACAGGGAAACCATATCCCTCAAGCAGCAACTCGTGCTGGCAGAGTCCAGGGTGGCTGTGATTGGCGCAGGCGGGCTGGGTGGACAGGTCATTTTATTGCTGGCCAGGATAGGAATCGGGCACCTGATAGTCGTGGATGGAGACGTATTTGAAGAAACAAACCTGAATCGCCAGGCCCTGTGCAATAAAAATAGTTTAGGTAAATCAAAAGCCAAAGAAGCGCTCGCTTCTGTGGAAACCGTTAATCCGGGTATTAAGGTATCAGCCTATCCGGTGAAGCTGGACTCCTCCAATGCAGTTGAACTGCTAACCGGCTCGGATGTGATTGTAGATGCTCTGGACAATGTTTCGGATCGGTTTGTCCTGGAAGATGCATGCAAAAAGTTGGGCATTCCTTTAGTACACGGCGCATTAGCAGGTTTCGAAGGCCGGGTAATGACCATCTTTCCTGATGATACAGGTCTGAAGAATCTCTATGGCAACAAAAAGGGAAATGAAAACAGCTCAAAAAGTCCCGAGGCTGTGCCTGGTATTCCTTCCCTTACCCCTTGCCTGATTGCGGCCCTGCAGACCATGGAGGTTCTCAAGATCATACTCAGACGAGGGAAAATTTTCAAAAATGCAATGCTTTATGTGGACATAGAGACCGGCCAAATGAATGAATTAGTTTTTGAAAAGCAGAAACAATAAGGATCGGGTGTAGGGTTATTTCCCCACCCGTGGAGCTGAAAACGCCGTCGTGACGAATGAAACGGTCGAAAAGCGGATCGCTCTCACGATAAGTTGGGTGCCCGGACACATTCCCTCCATGATCATCGGCACCCCATACCATATTTATGATCACTATCCCATTGACTCACAAGGCCGTTTTTCTTATACTTCCGCCATGAAAAAAAGAAGTTCTTACCAGACCATCTTTATAGCACAGTAACGTCAAACCGGTTTTTTACGAAACCGTCATGTTTAATCCAGCAGAAAGGGAGGAGGAAGAATATGAAGAAGTGTATATTAATATCCTTAATACTCCTGACAGTTATAACTTCCGCTGCGCAGGCCGGCACTGTCGTAACCAATAAAGTAATCCTTCCGAAGAAACCAGGAACATATATGGAAGTTCGGCATATTGTCCTGCGTGGGACCAACGAGGAAATCGGAAAGGCACTTGGT
Organism: Deltaproteobacteria bacterium; assembly: GCA_019313385.1. Classification (GTDB taxonomy): domain Bacteria; phylum Desulfobacterota; class Syntrophia; order Syntrophales; family UBA2210; genus UBA2210. The sequence continues at coordinate 2,145 of JAFDBG010000085.1, forward strand.
GTGCATCGCGCAGGAGTGGCTCGGTATCAAGCTTGGTCGTTATGCCGCACCGATTTATGCTAAAGCCCGTCGGTTGTATATGGAAAAGAACGCTCCCTTTCTGCTTGATCGTATGAAAGGCGTAGCGAAATCGTATAACCTCTCTCTGGAGGATGATACGTATGTCCCGAGCTATCTGGTATATGATCTGGCCCCTTTAGCCTGCTCGGCAATTTACTTTCCGGCGAGTTCTACAACCAATAGACACGTCCTTTTGGCCCACAATATGGATTTCTATATAACGACATTGAGAGTGATGTTCGGGATGAAGCCTGTCGAAGGAGAGCATAACCTCTTTTCGAGAAATTTTATCATGGAACTTTGATTGTGGCGATGCTGGCAGATAATGATGCTCCCGCAAACAAAACCCCTTCTCCGCTCGGAGACAATACAGGTGGTTTGAACATATTACAGATGGCACGGCTTATTCTGGACACCTGTGCCACGGTTGAAGAAGCCAGGATCGCGATTCTCAATAATAAACTAACCCTGGGGTTTGAACCCGCTCATTTCCTGATCGGCGACCGTTCCGGCAAATCGGTTATCTATGAAACATCCTCCAGGGATTTTACCGATCATTTTACCGGCAACAACGGTAACCCGCAGATAATGACAAATCATTCCGTTCATCTTTACCGGGACGTTAACAAATTTCCGTCTTACTCTCCGAGTGCAACTTACAACAGTTTCTACCGCTATCGCACTCTCCACAATTTTCTGCAAAAGCACCCAGGAAAGATCTCTCCAGATGATGCGTGGAGGGCCTTAGGTTCGGTGTACGCCCATACTGCTGATGCTGATGAGGGCGCAGCATTTCCGATTCACTGCCGGACACTCTGCCCCATGGTGTATGACATCGACGAACACTCTCTTGAAGTGAAATTCTACCTGAAGGATGGGCCAATAGATCCAGAAACGGGCGATCCCTCACTGATTTTTTCCAGACCCTTCAAACTTAAGCTTAAATGGGATAAAAAAATGTAGCAGACTGAGGGATAAATCAAATAATTGAGCAATCTACAATATAGATCTCCGCCCGTTGTATCTTTCGACGTCGTAATATTTGTCGATATCAACAAGTTTTAATTGATCGATAACCTCCTTGAGTGAAACAGAGGTAATATCTCCATGCAGGAGGCTCACCATACGGCCAAAATTCTCATGTAAAACCATGTCAATAGCAGCGATCCCAAACCGTCTCGCCATTAGGCGATCGTGGGCTGATGGCGCGCCGCCCCTCTGCAGGTGGCTCAGAATCACACAACGTGACTCAAGACCTGTCTTCTTTTCTATTTCTTCCGATACATATTTGGCAATTCCACCAAGGGAGCGGTGTCCGAAATCATCAATTTTTTCATCTTTATAAAATCCTTGCATGTCCCCCAGTTCTGCCCCTTCAGAGACAACAAGAATACTGTACTGTATCTCCCGTCCTTCACGCTCCCGGAGAAGTTCGCATATCCGATTCATGTCGAAAGGATACTCGGGAATCAGAATCATGTATGCACCGCTGCACTCACCTCCGTGAAGGGCAAGCCAGCCGGCATGCCGCCCCATCGTTTCCACAACAAAAATCCGTCCATGGGAACCTGCCGTGGTACGGAGTCTGTCAATCTCCTCCATAATAACGTTTACAGCCGTATCAAACCCGAGAGAATAATCTGTCGACGACAGGTCATTGTCGATGGTTTTAGGGATTCCAACCGTCTTAATCCCGTGCCGGTGTAATTTATGGGCGACCCCCAGTGTATCCTCGCCCCCAATCGCCACAATGACATCGATGCCGAGTCTCCCGATATTTTCGAGCAGTTTTTCCGACCGGTCGTTTTTGGGATTGAAGGGATTTGTCCGCGACGTTCCAAGGTTTGTTCCTCCAAGGCGATCCCACGTCCTGACGACTTCCTCATCTAAATGTTTCAGGTGCCGGGCACAGCTTTCCGGATCATCGGGGTTAACCTCTACCAGCCCTTTCCAGCCATTCATTATACCAAGAACTTCAAACTTAACAGAACGTTTCTCTTCAAGTTTAGGATCGAGAGCTGTTTTTGTAACCCATTTGATCGCCCCGTTCAAACCGGGACAGTCGCCTCCACCTGTCAGGACTGCTATTTTCATCGGCATAACCCTCCATTTATTTAATATTATCAATATCTCAATTTCAGTCAGACGGTCAAGAAAATTTACCAATCACCTATTCCCAGACACCTGCAATTGTCTGCCGGCAAAAGGCACATCTGCCATCTACGATCCTGTTTTCCGCAATCAGATATCCGAGGCGTTCCATGATCTTCTTTTTGCAAGAGGGGCAGTATCTATGATTCGAATCCGCCTGAGGTATATTGCCACATAAACATAGTGAATCCCCATTTTCATCGCTGTTGTCCCTCGCGTTTTCCAAAAACGGTATGGAAATGGTAGGAAGGTGTGTCAGCTTGTAGCGGGGAAAAGATACCAGAAAAAAGCCTTACATTGCTACAATTAGCTGACGAGCTCAGGAACGTTGTTGCCATCACGGAGTATCGCAATACAAGCGGATGATCAATTCAAAAAGTTGCATTTTATTACATTATCTACTATTCATGATGTCATGACCGCTTCAGGGGAGAGAAAAATGATTTCACCCATTAAAAAATTAGGATCGGACATTGCGAAAGGTTTCCTCGGCGTCTTTTTTGATATCGACGATACCTTTACAACCGGTGGCAGGATTCCGGCGTGTGCCTTTGACGCGCTGTGGAAGTTGAAGGCACGCGGCATGAAGGTGGTTCCGATAACTGGCAGGCCAGCCGGATGGTGCGATCATATTGCCAGGATGTGGCCGGTGGACGGTGTCGTCGGGGAAAATGGAGCCTTCTATTTCTGGTTTGACGAGAAAGAGAGAAAGCTGAAAAAGGTATTTCTTGATTCGCAGGAGGCCAGAGATGCCAACCGCAAGCGGCTGTGGCATATCGGTGAGGAGATACTCACGAAAGTTCCGGGAACGGCAATAGCCAGTGACCAGCTTTACCGGGAGGCGGACCTTGCCGTGGATTACCGCGAGGATGTGGATCCGCTGAGTACGGAAGATGTGGAGGAGATTTGCCGGATATTCAGGAGCCACGGAGCGACATGCAAGGTGTCTTCGATTCATGTGAACGGATGGTTCGGAAGTTACGATAAGTTGGGTATGACAAAGAGATTCGTTCGGGAACGCTGGGGAATGGATCTGGATGATAACGAGGAACGCTTTCTGTTTTGCGGTGATTCACCCAACGACGAACCCATGTTCAGATACTTTCCTCATTCCGCGGGTGTAAGGAATGTGCTTCGTTTTGCGGATCAGATGAAATATTTGCCTGAATTTGTGGCAAGTCGGGATGGTGGTGAGGGCTTCGCCGAGATTGTGGAAGTTATACTTGAGGGCAGAAAGAGTTAGAACTGACCGGTATGTATGTCTGGCTTTGTGGCAAAATGGTTTGTCAATAGATTGAGGCCGTACTCTTCGCGTCAAAGACACTAAGGTGTTTAAGATTCAGGGCTATTTTTATTTCTTCTCCGACACGTATGATTCTTCTTCCCTCACTCCTGGCTATCAGTTTTACCCCCTGAATATCCATGTGCATGTTTGTTTCCCCGCCTAGTGGTTCTATGACCTCGACGATACCTTCAACTTTCCAATCTTCAGGCAGATTACCATGGTCGCCGTTGTCGATTGTCAGATCTTCGGTGCGAAGCCCCATGACTACTTCCATGCCGTTCCTGATTTTGCTGTTCGGTTTTTCGGGAATGGGGATCTTCAAGCCTCCGGAAAAATCGAGTTCTAACTTTTCTCCTGAGCCTCCGATTTTGGCCGGTATCAGGTTCATGGGCGGACTGCCGATGAAACCTGCCACGAATATATTTGATGGTTTTTCGAACAGTTCTATCGGCCCGCCTACCTGCTCGATGTATCCATCGTTCATTACAACAATTCTGTCGGCCAGGGTCATGGCCTCCACCTGATCGTGCGTCACATATATGATAGTGGACTGAACTTTCCGATGCAGAAGCTTCATCTCAGTGCGCATCTGGGTTCTCAGTTTTGCATCCAGATTGGAAAGGGGTTCGTCAAAGAGGAAGATGGATGGTTTCCTGACCATGGCTCTTCCCATGGCAACCCTCTGGCGTTGGCCACCGGAAAGTTCAAATGGTTTTCTATGAAGCAGTTCCCCCAACTCCAGCATGTCAGCGATTTCCTTCACGCGTTTTTCGATTTCATCTTTTGGCGTTTTATTGATCTTCAGACCGAAGGACATGTTGTCGAACACATTCATGTGAGGGTAAAGAGCGTAGTTCTGGAACACCATGGCAATTCCCCGGTCCTTGGGGGCCACGTCATTTACAACCTTTCCGCCGATCAGAATTTCTCCCTCTGTGATCTTTTCAAGACCGGCGATCATCCGCAGTATGGTGGATTTGCCGCATCCAGAGGGTCCTACCAGGACAACAAACTCGTTTCTTTGTATCTCAAGATTGACGCCGTGGACGACTTCCACCTTGCCAAATCTCTTTATTACATTTTCCAGGGTTACATTTGACATGACAACGACCTTTCATTCTTTTCGAGAGGTTGACTCAGATCGATAGGCATTTTTTGTATGGTTGCCAACTCCTTCAAAGACCTACGTCTAATATTACAAACAGGAAGTTTCGTCAAGTTACAGGAGCAGGTATTTTTCACGGGGTTTTTGATAAAATTCAAAGGAAGTGGGTTTTACCGGAACTTAATCCTTGACTCAGCTTTTGTTTGTCTTTAGACTGGATTTTAACCGGGAATGGGAAATTTTAAGGGATGATAGCCCGGGCACATAAATCAAATACACTTAAGGGATAGGAGGCGTTATTATGAAAGTACGTAAGCTGTTGATGATCATTGCAGTTGCGGCATCGCTGGTTTTCCTTGCCGGTCAGGTGATGGCTGAACCGATCACCATTAACTGGTGGCATGCGATGAAGGGAGCCAGAGGCAAGGTTGTTGATAACATGATCAAAGTCTTTAATGATTCCCAGTCCGACTATGTAGTGGTCGGTACCTACAAGGGAAATTATGACGAGACGGTCAATGCCGGTGTGGCGGCCTACCGGGCAAGGAAACAGCCTCACTTGCTCCAGTCTTTCGAGGTAGGTACCCAGACGATGATGCTCTCCGGCGCCATCTACCCCGTGTACAAACTTATGAAGGACGAAGGATACAACATCAACTGGAAAGGTTATCTCCAGCCGGTCCTTTCCTACTACATGAACGCTAATGGCGATTTGATGTCAATGCCCTTCAATTCATCTACGCCCGTCATGTATTACAACGTTGACCTCTTCAAGAAGGCCGGCATTCCGATGCTTGATAAAACAACACCTGTCACATGGGACGAACTGGGTAAGATCACGGCGAAACTGGTAAAATCAGGTGTACCCGGTGGAATGGTCACTGGCTGGCAGTCCTGGACGCAGGTGGAAAACTACAGCGCAATACACAATATTGCTTTTGCCTCAAAGGCGAACGGTTACGAGGGCCTTGATTGTGAACTCCTTATCAACAATCCGACAGTTGTCAAACACGTCGCCATGCTGAAAAAATGGATGAAAGACGGACGTTTCTTCTATGGCGGCCAGAAGTTTGCGGGGCCCAAGGCGGAATTTCTTGCACAGAACGCGGGTGTCTACGGCATTGCGGCATTCATGAAACATCTGGGCAGACAGGACATGCAGATATACTGGCACAAGAATACTGGATACTTCCCGATTACCCTTGCCGCCTACGAGCAATTGAAAAAAGATGGTTATTACAAGGAGCAGCCCTATCAGGAAGTTGGTATCAAACAGCTGACACGCAAGGAGCCGACGAAGGTTTCACGCGGTCTCCGTCTCGGTTATTTCATCCAGATCCGTAATATCATCAATGAAGAGCTGGAACTCGTCTGGAATGATACCAAGACACCGCAAGAGGCCATGGATAACGCTGTTAAGAGAAGTAATCAGCAACTGCGGGAATTTGAAAAGATCTATAAGTAGACAGCCACTTTAGAACTCCAACATAGGCAACGCTTCCCCTTCTTATGGGGGAAGCGTTGTTTTGCAAACAAAGAAGCAATGATAAAGAGATCCGTCTTTTCCTCAAGAACACTTCCATACCTGCTAATACTTCCACAGATTCTGGTGACGCTCACCTTTTTCTACTGGCCTGCCGTCCAGGGCCTGATACAGTCGGTGATGCGAAGCGATCCATTCGGCCAACACAGCACCTTCATCTGGTTTTCAAATTTTACAGCACTCTTTACCGATCCACTCTATCTCAAATCCATAGGAATTACGATTTTCTTCAGCGCGTCTGTCGCGACAGTATCCATATCCATCGGTCTGTTTATCGCCACAATGGCCAACAGGGCGCTTAAGGCCAAGGCCGTGGTCAGGACCATGCTTATCTGGCCTTATGCCGTGGCGCCAGCAATTTCGGGTATCCTGTGGCTCTTTCTGCTTCACCCTTCATACGGGGTTGTCGCTCTTGCTATCAAGCGCTGGTTCGGTGTTGACTGGAACCCGGTTTTGAGGGGATCTGATGCGATGTTTATGATCGTTATGGCAAGCGCGTGGAAGCAGATCAGTTATAATTTTGTTTTTTTTATTGCCGGGTTGCAGGCAATTCCCAAATCTCTTATCGAGGCGGCGGCAATAGATGGGGCGAGTCCCTTCAGGCGGTTCCGGACTATTACTCTTCCGCTCCTGTCACCGACGCTGTTTTTTGTTACGGTCATGAACATCATCTATTCGTTCTTCGAGACCTTCGGTGTCGTTCATATGATGACGCAGGGTGGCCCAGGCGGAGCTACGAATATACTGGTGTATAAGGTCTATCAGGACGGGTTCATAGGCCTGAATATGGGGGGGTCGGCAGCACAGTCTATCGTGTTGATGTCCCTGATAATTGGTGTTACTGTTTTGCAGTTCAAGTACGTAGAGAAAAAGGTTCAGTACACGGGATAACAATCAATGGTAGAGAAAACACCGATTCTGGATATACTGACATATGTTTTTTTGATCACGGGGATTATTATTGTCGGTTTTCCGATTATTTACGCCATAATCGCCGCGACGCTTCCCATTGAGGACGTGTCCAGGGTTCCGATGCCGCTGATACCGGGAGATCAGTTCTGGGTGAACATACAGACTGCCTGGACGGAAGGGAACTTGGGTACGAACCTGATGAATTCATTCATCATGGCGTCGGGTATCACCTTGGGCAAGATCACCATTTCCCTCTTGGGTGCTTTCTCCATCGTCTACTTCGATTATCGATTCAGGACCCTGGCATTCGTGTCCGTTTTCTGTACCCTGATGCTTCCGGTGGAAGTACGAATCCTTCCCACCTACGAGATGGCCGCGAATGTAATGAGTCCCATCATGAAGATATGGACCGCCCTGAATCTGGACAGTGTCGCGACCTGGATAGCGGGCCATGAGATAACACTGGCGTTGGATTGGAGTATCCTGGACAGCTACACTGGACTTATCCTGCCCCTGGTCGCTTCAGCGACCTGCACCTTTCTTTTCCGACAGTTCTTCCTCACCATTCCCGAGGAACTCTGCGAGGCGGCCAAGATGGATGGGGCTTCGCCCATGACCTTTTTCAGAAAGATTCTCCTTCCCCTCTCCAAGACTAATATCGCCGCACTGGTCGTTATAGAATTTGTCTATGGATGGAACCAGTATCTATGGCCTCTGCTTATTACGACAAACCCAAAGATGATGACGGCCGTCATCGGTCTTCAGCACCTGATTCCTGCGGCGGATGACCTGCCTTACTGGAATGTCGCCCTTGCCGGTTCCCTGCTTGTGATGCTGCCGCCGATTCTTGTGGTTCTCTTGATGCAGCGCTGGTTTGTCAAGGGGCTTGTGGACCCGGACAAATAAAAGCCTTATCACTTAATCCTAATGGTCCTGTAAAGAGTCGATTTTGATGCCTTCATAGTACGCAAATTTCTTCGCTCAGATCACGGTTTACAGTTATCGGTTCACAGTTATCGGTTCACGGTTAAAAAACTGAAGGTAGAGATGCGAACGAATTAATTCAAGAGTTGAAATCAATATCCAAAATGCTTCAATCGTTGCATAATTCACTGACAAAACTGTGAACTGTGAACCGGCAAGCGTGAACGGTTACAACCTTTTTTCGGAATCAGGCATGTCCAGGGCAAGTGTACCGCCGGGATTCATTATGTTATTGGGGTCAAAATGCTTTTTCAGCGCCTTGAAGACGTCTAATTCATTCTTTCCAATCTGGCCTTCCAGCCCCGGGGCGAACAGTTTTCCTATCCCGTGATGATGGCTTATGGCGGCTCCTGATTGCTGAATAGCATCGAGAACCCCCTTGTGATAATCCACGAATTCATCCTTCTCCATCTTTCCGATGAATATGAAATATAGATGATTCGCCCCCTGCGGGTAAAAATGGGAGCAGTGTGTCATACAGATCGTCCGAGGTCTGCTCTTGCAGTATTCTCTGACATGCTTGTGGACATACCTCAGTTGTTCCCAGTTAACTGCACATTCAAGCGTATCAATGATAACACCGAAATCGTGCAGGTCTTCCCTGAAGTTCCTCCGAAATGATGGACACACCGAAAAGTTAGAGATAAAGAAAGAAGGACTTGGAGGTGTGCAGTGGAAAACAAGAGAGATAAGTAAGGTGTCCCCGGAATTATAAGTAAGGTGTCCCCGGAATTAGCCATTGATTTTTAACTCGCTCGGGTTATTGTCCCAGGAATTCTTTAACCCATTGATTTTCAGGGGTACGAATCAATTGATCTGGTGTCCCAATCTGTTCGATTTTACCCTGATTCATGATAATCACCCTGTTTCCCGCGGCAAAAGCTTCTTCATGATCATGGGTGACAAAAATCGTGGTGATATTGAGGCGTGAAAGGATATCGGTCAGCTCGGATAAAAGGCGCTTTCTCAATACCCTGTCGAGTGAGCTTAATGGTTCATCCAGCATCAATAGCCGGGGCTGGGGAGCCAGCGTTCTTGCCAGGGCCACCCGCTGCCTTTCTCCACCGGACAGCTCGTCGATGCGACGTGTTTGAAAATTTTCCAACCCGGTCATGATCAGCATCTCGTTGACTCGTTCTGCAATCCTGACAGTATCCATGCCTTTCATTTTCAAACCAAAGGCAATGTTATCAAACACATTCAAATGGGGAAACAAGGCAAATTCCTGAAACATCATGCCAAAATTTCTTCGATGGGGAGGGCAGGTGTTCATGATCTGTCCATTAAACGAAATCGTTCCTGAATCAGAAGAGTCCAGTCCGGCAATAAGCCTGAGCAAGGTTGTTTTTCCACTGCCTGAAGGGCCCAGAACCGATAATTTTGTTCCCTGCTGCAGCCTGAGAGAAATATTTTTCAGGACAAGGCTTCCATCATCAAATGTTTTACTTATCTGTTCAAGAATAAGCTCGTTTTCCATTAGAATCCTTCTGAACTATCTATTCTGAAACTTTCAATCACCACAAAGCTCAGGGCTGTCACAATCATGAGGATGGTTGAAATTGCCATGGCCTGGCCATAATTCATGACCCCGGGCTGTCCTAAAAACCGGTAAATTGCCACCGGGATGGTCGGGGTTTCAGGTCTTGCCGTAAAAATCGTGGCCCCGAATTCGCCCAGGCTGATGGTAAAGGCAAAAACAGAACCGGCTACCAAGGACTTTGCGATCAGGGGCAGATCGATAAACCTGAATATTTTCAAGGGAGAAGCTCCCAGGAGGGAGGCTGCATCGGCCAGGTGATCCGGGATGGAGCGCAGGGCCGGTAAAATAGCCCTCACCACAAAAGGAAATCCAACCAGGGCATGGGCAATGGGAATTAAAAAAATGGATGTCCTTAAATTCAAGGGGGGCTTGTCCAAAGTGATAATAATACCAAAGCCCAGTGTAACCGCAGAAGTGGACAACGGCAGCATGAATATGGGATCAAACAGGCTGGTCCATCTATTGCTGAACTTCTGGTCACTGAACCGGATGAACAACGCCGCGCACACGCCTGTGGCCAGCGCAATCAGCAAAGCGGTGCCGGCAAAGAGGAGTGAAAACTTAATGGCATGAAAGGGGGGAATATAAAATATGGAGTCTGATGTATTTTCAAACAATGCCGTATAAAAAGAAACGGTCCATTCACCGCCATGGGTCAGTGACGCCGTCACAAGTGCCAGTAAGGGTACAACGCAGAGCAGGAGAATAAAAAGGACAACGCCGGCGATGAGTATTTTTTCCCACAGGCAGACCGGGTGTTTGAGATTAACCTGTTCCCCTTCCGGCGAAAAGCGGACTGCCCGTCGGGTAAACGAGGTATAGAGCCACATAAGGGCAAAGGTAAACCCGATTTGAAGAATCGACAGAAAAGAGGCCAGTGGCAGGTTAAACAGGTGAGCGGCCTGCCGGTATATCTCTGCTTCAATCGTGGAAACAGTGGGGCCGCCGAGAATCAGGATGATCCCGAAACTTGAAAAACAAAAAATAAACACCAGGGAGCAGGCAGCAAATATAGCGGGTTTCAATAGAGGCAGGGTAATGGTTAAAAAAACCTGCCAGGGACTTGCCCCCAGGACCATTGCCGCCTCTCTGATCCGTCCCTGGAGAGACGACCAGAACCCGCTGATTATCCGCAGCATGACGGAAAAATTATAAAAAACATGAGCCAGGAGGATCAAGGCTATGGGCGAATTGATCTGGACCCCGAAGAAAAACCCCCTGGTTCCAAAACAGGCCTGAAATGCTGCTGCCACCACAACGGCCGGAAGAACAAAGGGGATGGATGCCAGGGTTTTGATGATTCGTTTTCCTCTGAATGCATAACGGGACAAAACGAAGGCACAGGGCATCGCGCAGACAAGTGTTAAAAGGGTTGAAATCCCTGCCTGCCAGAAGGTAAACCAGATGATTTTCATCATGCGCGGTGAAGAGATGATCTGGTCCAAGGGCAGCAGTACCAGCTTTCCTTCTGGCAAAAAGCTTTTCAAAAAAATACCGGCCAGGGGATAGACGTAAAAGACAAGGAAAAACCCGGCCGGGACCAGTCCGGCAAGGAAATACGGATGAAGATACCGTCTGTTTTTTACTGAAGTAATGTGTCGGTCCATTCCCGAATCCAGGCATCCCTCTGGGTGCCGATCAGTTGAGGGTCTAAAAGTGCGGGCGCTTCAGTGATATGTGCGTATTTTTCAAACACCTTGGGCAGGACCGCTTCCTTGTTTGAAGGAAAGACAAACATCTGGAGAGGGATATCCTCCTGAAAGGATGGTGACAGGAGAAAGTCCATGGCTTTCTGGGCCAGTAAAAGGTTAGGCGTCCCCTTTAAAATCCCTGCAAACTCAATCTGGCGAAAGGCAGAGCCATTTTCAATCACCACCCCTGTGGGGGCTTTGTCTGGCTTTTTCTCAGCATAAAACACTTCAGCAGCCGGGCTTGAGGCATAACTGACCACAATTGGTCTGTCTCCCTCTGATGCAGCGGTGAATTTACCCCAATAGGCTTCTTTCCAGCCATTGGTCACAAGGACATTGTTGGCCTTCAGCTTTTGCCAGTATTCAAGATACCCGTCCTGGCCGAATCGGCTGATGGTTGCCAGCAGAAAAGCAAGCCCCGGAGAGGATGTCGCAGGATTTTCAACAACGGTCAAGTCTTTGTACAAAGGTTTTATCAGGTCTTCGAGCATGGCAGGTGGTGGAATCTGATGAGCGTCAAACCATTTGATATCATAGTTCAGACACACATCACCAAAATCAACCGGAACCAGCCGGTTTTCAGGATCCAGTTTCAGGGCAGTATCAACCGCATCCAGGTTCGCCGGAGAATAGGGCACGAACATGTCTGCTTTCAGTGCCCGGCTTAAAAATGTATTGTCCACACCGTAAAACACATCTGCGAGGGGATTATTTTTTGACAGGATTGCTTTGTTGAGGGCTTCTCCTGCGTCTCCAGATTTCAGGATAACCAGTCGTGCATGCAATTTTTCTTCAAACTTTGACACCACCGCCTTGCTGATACTGAAACTGTCATGGGTCATGATCGTGATTGTCGGGATATCAACAGCAGCATTTTTGGCAGTTTCCTTTTTTTGCTCATTCTCAGAGCATGCAAAAAAGCTGACCACCATCAGGCTGATCATTATCAAAAAAAACGTTCGCTTCATCTTTCTACCTCCAAAATAAAAAAACCATTCTCTGAATAAAGACACCTGATCATCAGAGGATGGTTTAAACTCAATTCGTTCCCTCCGCCGGTATTATCCGGATCAGGTCATGAACGGTCGGGTAGTTCCCTCTCAGCATGCCAATCATGCTCCCGCACAAATTTATGTGATAGGGAAAGTAAAACGTTTTCCAATGGGAGTCAAGCAAAGATTTAAAGTTCCGGGGACACCTTAAAGTTCCGGGGACACGTTACTTGTGCGGCCGGGCAAGGTCGTGTAGTCAAATGGGTGTAAATCCCATTCCGGAAGGTAAGCCAGCCACCGGATAGCGAGTTCTTGGAGGGCTGATGGTAACATCAGCCTTTAAGCGTAGGACAGCAAGCAGACAGGCCGTAAGCCGAAAGGTTGAAGGGATTGAGCCTCGAAAGTGTCGCGTCGAGAAGGACGACACTCTAAGTATGGTGGAAGTCAACATGGGCATAGCCGCAAATGGCAAGGCGATGCTCACTTCTCCGGGGTCTGAGACCATGGCATGTTTGACATTGTGATTACACGGCAACCCGGGAGGCCCTGTACTTTCTTCCTGTAAAGGGAGTATGCCGGACAACTGAAGAGGGAGGAAGGCA
>JAFDBG010000086.1:0-513 GCA_019313385.1 Deltaproteobacteria bacterium
AACAACACTACGGACATGTTCTTAGATTGTATCGGTTTTTTGAAAATTCGCCCAAAAACCGTGTCAAGAACTTTTTTCAAAGAACTGAAAATAAATTGTGCTGAATGGTTACATTTTTTATTCGCTTGCTAACCCCACCGAAGGCAGCGGGGAATGTCCCGACGAGTCGGGATCCAATTCAAGTCAGAATCCCGTTTTGAGATGACACGCGACGTAATGTCCATCACCTCTGTCATCAAGAGTCGGGATCATCTTGTCGCATATATCCATACTGTATCGGCACCGGGGATGGAATGGACATCCGGAGGGAGGATCTATTGGACTGGGTATGTCGCCGCTAAGTATTATCCGCTTTTTTCTGTACGCAGGATCCGGGACGGGGACAGCTGAGAGGAGGGCCTTTGTGTAGGGGTGAAGGGGGTTTTTATAGAGTGATTTTTTGTCCGCGAGCTCCACGATTTTTCCAAGGTACATTACGGCGATTCTGTCACTTATATGTTCAACGACGCTGAG
>JAFDBG010000086.1:520-12175 GCA_019313385.1 Deltaproteobacteria bacterium
AGGTCAGATTAAGATCCTTCTGTAGATCTCTCAGGAGGTTGAGAATCTGGGCCTGTATGGAAACGTCCAGCGCTGAGACGGGTTCGTCCGCGACAACAAGTTCAGGATTGAGGGCAAGTGCCCTCGCTATGCCGATGCGTTGTTTCTGTCCGCCACTGAATTCGTGGGGGTATCGTCCCATCTGTTCCCTGTTCAATCCCACAGTTTCCATAAGGTTGGCAACTTTGTCCCTGGTTTCTTTTCCTCTGGACATGGTGTGTATGGTGAGAGGCTCTCCCACGATGGCGCCCGCGCTCATTCTCGGATTCAGGGATGAGGAGGGGTCCTGAAATATCAGCTGTACCTTTCTTCGAAAGGCCTTTAATTCTTTTCCGGAATACCTGAGTATGTCATTCCCATTGAAAAAGATCTTTCCGCTGGTTGGTTCCTCGAGTCTGGTGATGAGACGGCCAATGGTGGTTTTACCGCACCCTGATTCACCCACCAATCCCAGGGTTTCCCCCTTGAAAATCTGTAGGTCCACACCGTCCACGGCCTTTACCATCTTCTGACGGCCAGACAGGAGGCCGCTCCGTACGGGAAAATATTTTTTTAGTCCTTCAATATTTAATAAGATTGGATTCATTTGCACATTATATCACTCATATTTCCAACACCTTACCTGGTGACCGGGAGATTTTTCTCTGAGATGTGGTTCTTTTTGGGCGCATATATCCATGACGTCTGGACATCTGTTCCGGAAACTGCACCCGGAAGGGAGTTCATACAGGTTCGGAACGGTACCTGGTATCGTGCTGAGGTACGCGTTTCCCCCGGAAGTCTGTTTTGGTGTGGATTCCATGAGTCCTACTGTATATGGATGGAGCGGTGTGGAAAAGAGCTCAAGTACACTACAGTATTCCACCACTTTGCCTGTATACATTACCGCCACGTACCGGGCAGTTTCAGCGATTATTCCCAGGTCGTGGGTTATGAGCATTACAGATGTTCCCACTTCATCCTTCAGCTTGTTTATCAGATCGATAATTTGAGCCTGGATGGTTACATCAAGTGCCGTTGTTGGCTCATCCGCGAGCATCAGTCCGGGATTGCACGCGAGTGCCATGGCTATCATTACACGTTGACGCATTCCACCGCTCATCTGGTGTGGATAATTGTTAAGCCTGTTTCCCGCGGAGGGTATGCCGACGAACCGGAGCATATCGAGAGCACGGTCCAGCGCGTCTCTTCTTGAAAGTCCTTCATGGAGCCTTATTACTTCAGAGATCTGATCCCCCACTTTCAGCACGGGATTGAGCGAGTTCATCGGCTCCTGAAATATCATGGATATATCGCTTCCTCGAAGTTTTCGCATCTCGTTTTCATCAAGATTGAGAAGGTCGATGCCCTTAAAGTTGATCTGTCCCGACACAATTCGGCCGGGCGGGTCTGATAGAAGTCTCATTATAGAGAGGGCGAGCACCGTCTTTCCGCACCCTGATTCACCGACGATGCCCAGAGTGTCTCCCCTGTCGATAGAGATGTCCACCCCGTCAACGGCTCTGACGGTACCGTTTCTTGTCTCGAAATATGTCTTCAGGCCTTTTACTTCAAGGATTTGCATTGAAAGCCCGGCTCCTGTCCATAAGGAATTGCACGAGAAGCCTTACGCCCACGCCGGACGCACCCTTGGGGATGTAAGGCTTATCTTTTGACAGTAGCGCGGGACCGGCGATGTCCAGGTGCACCCAGGGATAATCGCCCGTGAATCTCTTGAGCAGAAGAGCCGCGGTTATTGTACCTCCCGCCCGTCCGCCGGTATTTTGGATGTCTGCCACGTCGCTCTTTATCAGATCATCATATTCATGCCACAGGGGAAGTTCCCATACCGTTTCGCCTGTGGCATCCGAGGCGCTACGTATCTCTTCCTTCAGGTTGCTGTCTGTTCCAAGCATACCTGTAATGTAATCACCCAACGCCACCACACACGCTCCTGTCAGCGTGGCGAGGTCTATTATTGCCGCCGGCTTGTATCTTCCCGCAAAGGTAAGCGCGTCCGCCAGGATCAACCGACCCTCGGCATCGGTGTTTTTGATTTCTATCGTGATGCCTGACATGCTTTTTAATATGTCTCCCGGTTTGTACGCTCTTCCGCCCGGAAGATTTTCCGTGGCAGGAATTATGCCCACAACATTGAGTGGTATTTTCAGCTCAGCAGCTGCCTTGATTGTGCCGACCACCGCAGCGCCGCCGGACATGTCCGATTTCATTTCATCCATTTTTTCAGAAGGTTTTATGGAAATTCCACCACTGTCGAAGGTGATTCCCTTGCCGACAAGGACTACCGGTTTGTCGTCTTTTTTGCCCCCGTTATATTCCAGTACGATCAATCTTGCCTCTTCGGCACTGCCCCTTGCTACCCCGAGCAGGGCGTTCATGCCCAGCTTCTTCATTACGGTTTCATCCAATGCCTCGAATTTGAGGTTTCCCTCCTTCGCGACATCACCAGCTCTCCCCGCCAGGATTGTGGGTGTCATATCGTTGGGTGGTGTAGAGACGAGATCTCTCGCGCAGTAGACTGCCCGGGAGATAATCTCCGCTGTCTTTGCGCCGTTCTTTACATCTTCCAACAGACTGGGTCTGTCCTCTACTATAGTAAATTCGCTTATTTCCCCTTTTTTGTCATTTTCGAGGGTTTTATAGGGCGTGAACTGATACAGTCCCAGCATTGCGCCTTCAACGGCGGCCTGTGCCGTTTCTCTGATGGAGAATTCCGACTTGCCGAAATCAAGGGACGCGGCCAGCCGCGTTATGTTGAGATCCCTTATCTTCTGGCATGCCTTTGAAAATACCCCTCTTAATTTTTCAAGGTTGAATTCCTTCTTTTTGCCCAGGCCAGCAATAATTATTCTTCTGCCGCGGAGCAATCCTCTGGTATATACAACCGAAGAACTATAGAGTTTTCCTTCAAAATCTCTCTGCTCGATCAGTTCAGAGATAAGACCATTGCACTTTTCGTCAATGAGATGGGCTGCCCCTTCCGGCATTTGATTGTCTTCAAAATGCCCCACAATCAGTATCTCGCAATCGAAATTTGCAAGAGCTCCCGTTTTTACAATAATATCCATTTGTGCCTCCTAAAATTGTTGTATGCCCTGGGGGAAATAGCACATGGGCGCGAAATGTCAATGTGCCGGATTCCTCTATTTTCAATCCCGACGGTATCCGTTGGGACGTTTTTTTTGCGCAGATGTCAATCTTTTGTGTGTGCGTCTTCAAGGGTTTTGGGATGTTTGTCGATGGAGTCTATCTCTTCGTTAATTTTTCCGGCCATTTCGCTGCCGGGCGGAAAGAACGTCTGGGCGGCCTTGAAGTGAAACAGCGCGCTCTCGATACGTTGTTTCTTTTTAAAAAAGATACCGAAATTGTAGTGGGATTCTCCAAGCATATCGATCTTTCCATAGAGCATTGCCAGATTGTAATATATAAGGATGTCATCCGGGTTTTTCTTCAGAAATTCTTCATAAAACCTGAGAGAGGTTCTGTGATCTCCGGTGGTTTCGTATGATCTTCCCAGGTAAAAAATAGTGCTGGAATCTTTCTCGTCTATGGAATGAGCCCTTTGCAGGGCCTCTATAGCGGCGGCCGTATTCCCAAGGTTAAAGTGCCTGATGCCCAGTTCGCGGAGAATATCGGCATCATCAGGGGACAGCGATATCGCTCTACTAAAATTAGCAAAGGATTCCGAAGTCTTGCCAAGTTTTCCCTGTATGACAGCGAGACCGTACAAGGCGTTCGGGTTGTTGGGATCTTTTTTCAACACGTTCTGGAAATATCTGAGACTTGAGTCGAGATCTTTTCTATCTATAACCAGTGTGGTTTTTATCCTGTTCAGACTTCCAATTATACTCTCGGCACCTCCTGCCGTGTATCTTGTCTGAAGCAAACCATCCAGATATATTATCCTGTCACCTGTGCCAGGGTGGGTCAGAAAATAGGAGGGGATGGAGTTTGAGTAGAATTCATACTTTCTCATAATCTTCAGAAAATCCAGCATGCCCTCGCCGTCATATCCGGTTTCCACAAGGTACGACATCCCGAGACGGTCGGCCTCTTCCTCGTGCTCTCTGCTGTATTTGAGATTGAGAGTCGTCGCTGCCGCCATGGAAAAACTCGCAACTGCCATGCTTAACTCGCCGCCACCCCCGAGGAAGGCTCCGGCCAGGATTGCCGCAATGCTTGCGATGTTTATCTTCTTCGATTTCTCGATGGTTTGCGCGATGTGTCTGGCCTTTATATGTCCTATCTCATGCGCCAGCACTCCGGCGAGCTGACTTTCGTCTTCGGTAAGTTCTATAAGGCCGCTGTAGGCGTACACATAACCTCCCGGGGTCGCGAAGGCATTAATCCCGGGACTGTCAATTATGGAAAAAGTAAAGTCGAAAAGGGGCTTTCCCCCGTGCGAAAGTAAGAGATGTCCTATCCTGTCGATATATTCATTTGCTTCTGTATTTTTTACGAAAAGGCCCCTGTCTTTCAACTTTTCATAGAATTCTTTTCCCAGTTTCTTTTCATCTTCTATGGTGAAAGAGGCGAAGGCTGTCCCTGCTGACATGAGCATGTACAGGAAGGTGATGACAATAGAGAATATTTTTATTATGTTGTGGCGAGTGTCTGATTTCATGGTATTTTGTACGGCTATAACCTTTTTCGCACTTTTAATCAAGGTTGACCGCAGACCCCAGGGGGACATAACTAGGCTTGATATTTTACTTTCAGTATGTTAAATGGGAAAGATCAAATGTAGTTCCAGAAAAATGTCAGGGGGTATTTTATTAATGGTTAACGAAGGTAACTTAACAACTGAACCGGAAGAGAAAGAAGTAGAACATATTGAGGAGGTGGAGTTTCAGAAAGAGGAAGAAGATATAAGTTTTGTGGAACTCTACGAGCAGAATCTACAGGACGTAGCCATCGGTAAGGTTGTGATGGGGAAAATAGTCCAGATAAATGATGATGCGGCGATGGTTGATGTTGGCTACAAGACAGAAGGCGTTCTCTATCTTAATGAAGTTACAGACAGCGATGGTAATATAACAATCTCTGTTGGCGATGAGATCGAAGTTCTAGTAGACCGGAGAAAAGATGCCGAATTAATACTATCGAGGGAAAAAGCCGCCAGGATGAAAATGTGGGATGATGTCGTAAAGATATGCGACGATGGCGGCACGATACCGGGTACGATTGTGCAGAGAGTAAAAGGTGGTCTTTCGGTTGATATCGGATTCCCCGCTTTTCTTCCGGGTTCTCAGGTCAGCACGCATCCGGTAAAGGATCTTGACAGGTATGTCGGGGAGACCATGGATTTCCAGATTCTGAAATACGACAGAAAAAGAAACAATGTTGTCCTGTCCAGAAAAGCTATACTGGAAATAGAAAGGGAAGGGAAAAAGAAAGAGACACTTGAAACCTTGGAAGAAGGTAAAATAATAGAGGGCATCGTAAAGAATATAACCGATTATGGCATGTTTATAGACCTGGGAGGCATAGACGGATTATTACACATTACCGATATGTCTTGGGGAAGGATACGGCATCCGTCGGAGACATTCTCCAGGGAAGACAAGATAACCGTTAAGGTCCTTAGTTTTGACAGAGAAAAAGAGAGAGTGTCGCTGGGCCTTAAGCAACTTACGGGAAATCCATGGGATGCCATTGTAGAGAAATATCCCGTTGAGTCCATTATAGAAGGGAAAGTTGTAAGCCTTATGGATTATGGGGCGTTCGTTGAAATTGAACCGGGAGTCGAGGGGCTTGTGCATGTATCCGAGATGTTCTGGACCAAGAAGGTAAGACATCCCTCCAAGATATTATCTGTAGATGATACAGTAAGGATAATGGTGCTGGATGTGAATCCTGAAAACAAGAGGATATCGCTTGGCCTCAAGCAGACAATGCCCAATCCGTGGATAGAGCTTAAAGAAAGATATCCCGAAGGGACCGTTGTAAGGGGTGAGATAAAAAATGTTACAGACTTCGGTCTCTTTGTAGGAATTGAAGACGATATTGACGGTTTGATACATGTATCGGATATTTCCTGGAAAAAGCGAATAAAACACCCGTCGGAATTCTATAAAAAGGGCCAGGAAATTGAAGCCGTGATTTTAGGGATTGATGTGGATTCGGAAAAGTTCTCCCTCGGAATCAAACAACTTGAGGAGAATCCATGGGAAACCCTTGCATCCAGATATGCTCCAGGGTCTATAATTACCGGGAAGGTGACGAATATTACTGACTTCGGCATCTTTGTTGAAATAGAAGAGGGCATAGAGGGTCTGGTTCATATCTCCGAGATAAGCCACGAAAGAATTAAATCTGCCAGAGATATCTATTCTGTTGGAGATGTCGTGTCATCGATTGTAACGAATGTTGATATTGCCAGCCATAAAATAGGTCTGAGTATTAAGAATTTGGAGAAGGCATCTGATAAAAAGTCTAATAAACAGTATATAAACAATAATGAAAAAGTTGTTTCCAATCTTGGGGATATGCTGGCAGGTATAAAGATTTGACCATTTATAGAAAATCATCTCTTTTGAGAGAGGATTAATGAAAAAACATCCCGTGATCGTAGGCTTCCTGCTTCTTGCTATTGTCGGTGTGCTCTTCTTCCTGGTTCTTCGCATGCTTGTTTTTTTCGGAGAGAAGAATCAGGATTTTTCATTTAAAGACAAAGACAAGATCGGTGTTGTAACGATAGAGGGGGTCCTGAGCAATTCGAGGGACACCCTCAAACAGCTGGATAAGTATGAGAAAGATGGCAATGTTAAAGCGGTTGTACTGCGTATAAATTCACCGGGCGGAGCAGTAGTTCCTTCTCAGGAGATATATGACAAGGTATTGCGCTTGAAGGAATCCAAAAAAGTGGTTGTCTCGATGGGATCGGTCGCGGCATCGGGCGGATATTATATTGCATGTGCCGCTGACAGGATTATTGCCAATCCAGGCACGATAACCGGAAGCATAGGAGTTATAGCGCAGTTTTCTCAAATAGAAGATCTGTTGGAAAAGGTGGGGCTGAAGACCACAGTTGTCAAAACAGGCAGGTATAAGGATGTAGGGTCTCCGGTGCGCGAAATGACGACCGCTGATAAAGGCCTTGTTCAGGGCGTAATTGATGATATTCAGGGCCAGTTCATGGAAGCAGTATTGTCAAATAGAAACCTTTCCAGGGAGAACGTAGAAGATATTGCCGATGCGAGGATATTTACCGGCAGACAGGCGCTCAAAGCAGGTCTCGTAGACGATCTTGGCAACATGGAAGTCTCTGCCATCTCTGAAGAATTCAGAGGAGTCGGAACCGGAACCGGCATCGGCTATTTGTATAGACCGGCACGCGGGATGTGATATGACGAAGAAGGATCTGGTTTAAAAGACACGGGCAAAGGTCTATGTGCCCGCAAGAAATATCGTGTCCTTCAAAACAGGCAAAGAGTTGAAGAAGATGGTGAACAGCAGGCCGGATTCATATGAAATATAATACAATACTGATCACAAGAGAAGAAGGTTATACTGTTTTGACGCTGAATCGTCCTGGTGAAATGAACGCACTTTCCAGCGAGATGAGGCATGAGTTGATCCATTGTTTCAGCCAGTTGGAAAAAGACGATTCTGTTAAAGCTGTTATACTTACAGGGGGTGATAATGTATTTTCTGCCGGTGTTGATCTGAAAGAAGTATCAATCCTGGAAGGTGACGAATTAGAAAATTATATGAGGATTATGATCAAAAGCCTCCAGAATATCTACACTTTCAGAAAACCTGTTATCGCTGCGGTAAGCGGGATAGCCCTTGGAGGAGGATTTAATCTTGTCACTGTATGCGACATGATTATTGCCTCTGAGACGGCTATATTCGGTCATCCGGAGCTGAAGTTTGGTCTGAATCCATTATTTGGTCCGCTCAGACGAATCGTTGGAACCGTAAAAGCAAAAGAAATCGCAATGTTGGGCGAACCCATCGGCGCAAGGGAGGCACTTAGGATCGGACTTGTGAACAAAGTGTCCCCGCCGGAGAAATTTATGGAAGACGCGATGTCGTTTGCGGGTGAAATTTCCCGAAGACCTGCCAGGGCGGTCGAAGCTGTAAAGAGGATATCAGATATTGTTCCGCGTCTTGACAAGGCCACAGCCCTGGAATACGAATTTGAGACAACCGAGCTTCTTTTTTCGAAGGCAGAGATAAAAAAACATATAACAAGATTTCTTAACAAGTTGAAATCAAGAAAAAAGATGTAACCTGCTATTCGATATCTTACATTGCTGCAAAGTCGATCAATTGGTCTTTTCTCTTCTTGTGCTGCAGTTTCTTGAGAGCTTTTGCCTCTATCTGCCTTATTCTCTCCCTGGTAACACCCATCATATCACCGACTTCCTCAAGTGTAAAAGGGCCGTAGTTACATGCAACCCAGGTGCAATTGCAAAAGGTCTCATTTTTTAACCACCACTCACAGGTATTGTCATCGCAGGGCTCTACAATGAAATCCTGTGTCTTCTTGCATACATATAGAGCTGACATCGCTTTTCCTTCCCGTTGTGGATCGAGGTTTTTATAATAAAGGTAATTCCAGACTAATACTTTAATCCCTGATATTGATTTGTCAATAGCTGGCAACCCGCCGTTTGGCTAAAAATCGTAAAACTTCCGAATTTTGATTTCCTGCAAGGACGTTGAATCTAAACTATCCGGGACAGGATTGCAAGCGTCATTATAACACCCATGCATAAATTTCTTGACAGGGGAAAGATCTTTTGATAGTTGGCGGAAAAGTCTGCTTGGATCCATTTATGGACTGGGACGGAAGAGGATTAAGAACAGTATGGACGTGATTTTCAAGCCTCCCGTTTCAGAGCGGAGAGGCTTTTTTTATGGAGGGACCGTTACCATATGGAGATTATTGAGATAGTACGCGATATACAGGATTTTTCAGAGTCCCTCAGGCTCCGGGGCAAAAGAATTGCCTTTGTCCCTACCATGGGTTATCTTCATGACGGGCATCTGAAGCTGATGGAAGAGGGGAAAAAACGGTCGGACTGTCTGGTAACCAGCATATATGTGAACCCCACGCAGTTTGGCCCGGGTGAAGATCTGGACAAATACCCCAGAGATTTTGAAAGGGATGAAAGGCTTTCCAAAGATGCCGGGGTGGACGTTATCTTCTACCCACCGAATTCACAGATGTATCCTGAAAATTACCAGACATATGTAAATGTGGAAAATATAACTAACAACCTTTGTGGATTGACGAGACCTGTTCACTTCAGAGGTGTGGCGACTGTTTGCGCAAAGCTGTTCAATATAGTCAAACCCCATGTCACCATTTTCGGGAGGAAGGATTTTCAGCAGCTTGTGGTGATAAAGAGAATGGTGACCGATCTCAATATGGATATTGAAGTTGTGGGGATGCCGACTGTCAGAGAACCGGACGGTCTTGCCATGAGTTCCAGAAATGCGTATCTGAAAGAGGATGAGCGAGAGTCCGCATTGAGCCTGAGTCGCTCGCTCAAACGTGCTGCGGATCTTTATAATCATGGACAGCGAGATGCCGGCATAATAATAAAGGAAGTGAAGGACGTTATTGAGAAACACCCCGGTACCAGGATTGATTATATCAAGATATGTGATGTCGAGACAATGAAAGATGCCGGGCGTCTTGATGAAAGATCTGTGCTGGCTCTGGCTGTCTGGGTAGGCACGCCACGGCTTATAGATAATTATGTGTTTGGAGAAAATAAATAGGTAGGTGAAATGATGCAGAGAACGATGCTGAAATCAAAACTTCACAGGGCGGTTGTTACCGATGCCGATCTCCATTATGAGGGTAGCATAACCATTGATGGGGATCTTATGGATGTTGCGGATCTGCTCTCTTATGAAAAGGTTGACATATACAATGTATCCAACGGAGAGAGATTTTCCACCTATGTAATCAAGGGTCCCCGGGGGTCCGGCGTTATCTGTCTGAACGGAGCTGCGGCAAGAAAGGCTTCCGGAGGGGATATCATAATTATCGCAAGCTTTGTGCTGGTTGAAGAGGATTCGACGAAAGGATGGATCCCCAAGTGCGTATTGCTTGATGATAAAAACAGGATTAAGAAGTAACGATTGGCTTCGTAACGATTGGCTTCGTAACGATTGGCTTCGTAACGATTGTTATAACTTGGGATTTTTGAGGTGGCGGGGCCATATGTGCCCCGCCTTTGCTATTGCAGAGGGTGAAGCTTTCTGATATATATCCGCGTTGTTGTGAGGTAAGGGATGGTAAAGAAAATCCGAAAAAGAATCAAGGGTGTTTTTTTGACAGGGGTAGCCGCGATTATTCCCGTAGGAGTGACATTCTATATCTTTTACCTTATCATCGGGATGATGAACAAACTGGTAAGAATTATTCCCGCCAGGTTTCATCCCGACCAGCTGGTCTCCTTCCATATACCGGGCCTCGGTGTGATCATTACACTGATTCTTATCTTTATCATCGGTCTTATTACAAAGAGCTATCTGGGCACGAAGCTCGTTTCCTTAGGCGAAAGATTGGTGGGCAAGATACCTCTGGTGAGGGGCATATATAACGCGCTCAAACAGCTCGTTGATGCCGTGTTCAGCGATAATGGGCAGAGCTTCAAAAGGGCGGTCCTGATCGAGTATCCACGGAAGGGCTTATACTCAATAGCGTTTGTTACCGGAGTGAGCCGGGGAGAGGTCCAAGTGAGGACATCACAGAAGTGTGTGAATGTCTTTGTTCCCACCACGCCCAATCCCACATCGGGATTTTACATAATGGTTCCAGAAGTGGACACGATCAGCCTTGATATGACGGTTGAGGAGGCGTTCACCCTTATTATATCGGGTGGTATTGTCTCGCCGGGAGACGTTCAACAAATATCTGAGAAGGGAGAAATGCATGCAAATAACGTCTGAGGGAGTCAAGGTAGGGCATCCGGATATGGTGGCTGATACCATCGCGGCAAATATCATAGCCAAGATACTGGATGAAGAAAAGAAAGCAGGGATGGATATAAATACCATGCCCCACTGTGGTCTTGAGGTGTTTCTGGGGAAGGGTTTCTGTATCGTAGGCGGAGAAGTTGCCACGAGGATATACGTCGATATCGAGAAGAGTCTGCGACAGACTGTATTGTCTCTGGGATACAGTGACGCGGCGGTGGGCCTCAACGGGCACTCGCTGGGCGTGTTCAACGCGATTATTCCTCAATCCCCCAATATCAATATGGGAACGCGTGCCGAACTGGGGAAATATAAAGAGATTGGCGCGGGAGATCAGGGTATCATGTATGGATATGCCTGTGATGAAACCCCTGAACTGCTTCCCCTTACCTATGTCCTGGTCAGCAGGATGATGAGGGCGTTCGAAGATTGTGGAAATCCCATATTTGCCCCCGACGGAAAAGGGCAGGTAACGGTGAATTATGATAAGAATGGCAAGCCGACACATGTTTCAAAAGTGTTGATGTCCAACGCTATTGATTATCGTCATGTGGCGGAAAACGAGGAAATCGAAGAAACCGCAAGGAAGATAGCCTTTGATTCTCTGGGTGAGTGGGTGAATGAAAAGGCCGATTTCATGTTTAATCCCACAGGCGAATGGCAGGCGGTTCA
>JAFDBG010000026.1 GCA_019313385.1 Deltaproteobacteria bacterium
TTGATATCGCTGTTCATCATCATGTCCTCCTTTTCCTAATTAAATAAGAAAAACAGACAGATGATGACAACTATCCTATAAACTGTCAACCATCATTTTGTTACGTATAGGTATTATAACTCTCCATGCACCGAAAACTTCAGTATTTGTTACAGTGGTTTCTGCCCATGCAATATTGCTTGCTAATAGAAACATTACGATTGCAATAATTCTAATATTCATTATTTCTCCTTTGGATAAGCGCTTATGCAGCTAACAATTAATATACGTACGACATAATATACCAGTCTGAGCAGAAAAATTTTCTTTGTGAAGTTTTCCCCTACACCCATATTCCTTTAAAATCAAATAATTATTATTGAACTCTTCTATAAAAAGTGTTTATTATCAGGAAAAGCGTAATACGTATAATCTGTGTTTATTGGCAAATGATGGACAGGTTGGGTGGTTTTCGTCATCGGGAGCAGAAAGATGAATGATATTTTGCCTGAGTTTCAAAAGTTTATTGCCCAGCGTAAGTTGGCACCGGAAAACCAAATCCCTTTTTACGCTTACTGGGTCAGTAAGTTCCTGCGGTTTTCCAATACGCGACAAGATAAATCGTTGGATCTAAGTGTACAAATGTTTCTTGATGCTCTGAAGAAAGACAAAAAACTGCTGGATTGGGAAATCCAGGGCGCCGAAATTGGGATCAGGAGACATTCAGCTTTGGGATATGTTTCTCCTGTTGACTTTCGCAAGCTGTCTATGGCAACTTACCTGTGTGCTTACTTTTTAGGGGAAAGGGCACATCTGATTCCGCGAGTCATTAAACGATAAAAGAAAACAATTATTGTGGGACTATGAAGTTATGAGACCAAATGCCATATTACGGAAACTGGTTGTTGTTTTGCTGGGCTGTTTTGTAATGTCATCGGCTGTGTCAGCGGCAGAAGGGGAGGGCATGCTGACTTTGCGGGACAGTATTGATCTGGCTTTGAAGCAAAGCGTCATCATTCACGCAGCCAGGGAAGGCGTAACAGGTGCGGAGGCCTCCAGGAAGGAAGCATTTACCGGGTTTCTGCCCAAACTGAGCACAAGTTATAACTATACAAGGCTCAACGAGGCCCCCACGTTTCTTTTCCCGGGAATACCTCCCGCTCTTCCTCGGACTGTCACAACAGGAACTCGGGATAATTATACCTGGGCGCTGGAGGCCAGACAGCCTATTTTCGCCGGTGGAGGCATTCTTGCGAACTATGAGGCCAGCAGCTTTGGGGTCAGCGCCGCGCAAATGGAGGAGAGGGGAATTGTGCTGGATATTATCCAGGGCGTTAAGGTTGCCTATTTTAACGTGATCAAGGCGGAGAAACTTCTGGTGGTAGCGCGGCAGTCGGTCAAGCAACTTGAGGCTCACCGTGATATGGCTCAGGGCTTTTTTGATGTCGGGATGATACCGCGGAATGATCTTCTCCATGCCGAGGTCCAGCTTGCCAATGGCCGGCAATTCCTTTTCAGATCAGAAAACAGTCTTGAACTGGCACGGGCAAAACTTAATACGCTTCTCAGGAGAACGATAGATGCGCCAGTGAAGGTGGAAGATATATTCGCATATAAACCTTTTGAGAAATCTCCCGGGGATTGTCAGAAGATTGCTCTCGAAAACCGTCCAGAGATAAGGGCCTATTCTATGAAAGTAGAGCAGGCAAAAAAGATTGTAAGCCAGACAAAAAGTGAGTTTTTCCCCAATGTTGCCCTTGTCGGTAATTACTCCCGTTTCGGAGATACTCCCGGCGTTTCCGGAAATGAATTCAAGGATCAGGAAAGCTGGTATCTCATGGCGGTTGCAAATTGGAATTTTTGGGAATGGGGAAGGACAAAAAACAGGGTTGATGTAAGTAAAAGCCGGGAAAATCAGATAGCGTATGTCTTGGCCAATATAAAAGACATGATTATACTTGAGGTTAAAAATGCCGATCTTCTCATGCGTGAGGCGGAGCAACAGATCCTTGTGTCCCGGAAGGCCATCGAACAGGCAGAGGAGAATTTTCGCATCACTCAGGAAAGGTACAAAGAACAGGTGACGACTTCATCGGACGTTCTTGACGCACAAATTTTGTTGACCAGGGCAAAATCTGACTACACCAACGCCATAGGCGATTATCATATCAGTCATGCAAATCTGGAACGGGCTATGGGTGTGGAACAGGAGTTGGCAAGCTGGGTACAGTGATCATCTAAAGGGTGGGGGCAATTGCTTTGAAAAAGAGAATAATCATCGTAGTAATTTTCTTTGTCTTACTTATAGGCGTGGGTAGTTTCGTTTATTACGGACAGTGGAAGAACAAACACAAAGAATTATACTTCTCGGGAACGATTGAGGCGATCCAATCCAATCTTGCTTTTCAGGCGGCGGGTCGGGTGCTTCAGGTGGCTGTCAATGAAGGCCAGCATGTGGGAAAGGATGAGGTGCTGGCTGAACTCGACCGAGCGGAGTTCCAGTCACGATATGACCAGGCGAAGGCAACGCTGGACAGGTCGTTAAAAACCCGGGAACAGATTTCAACGATGTTGGAGATCTACAAGAAGACGTTGCCTGCCGAGGTTGCGAGAGCAGAAGCTGCCGTTGCAAGCGCCAGATATGTTATGGATGATGCCAAAAAAAATAATGGACGGTATGAACAACTGTTCCAGCGAGGCGTCGTTTCTGAAAAGGAACGGGATGCCGTGAAACTGGGCTATGAAACCGCCATGTCCAGGCTGGCCGAAGGAGAAGCCGTCCTCAGGCAGGTCCGGAGCAATCTGAAAAAAATCCAAGCCGGCAGGCAGGATGTTGAAGCCGCCAGGTCTCAGGTTCAGGCGACCAGAGCGGCCCTTGATCAGACGAGTATTCAGATGGGGTATACGCAGCTTAAATCGCCTTTCTCAGGGACGATAACGAGTCGTAATGTTGAGCCTGGTGAAGTGGTGACGCCGGGTCGTGAGGTCCTGACGCTTGCGGATCTCTCAAGAGTGAACCTTAAGATATTCGTGGATGAGACCGAGATCGGAAAAGTCAAGCTGGGGCAGAAGGTGGAGGTCATGGTGGATACCTTTCCCGGAAAGGTTTATAAGGGATATGTCTCCTTTGTCTCTTCCGAGGGTGAGTTTACCCCCAAAATTATTCAGACCCGGAAAGAAAGGGTAAAGCTCGTCTACCTTGTCAAGGTATTCTTACCCAATCCGGATCTCGAGTTAAAATCAGGGATGCCAGCCGATGCATGGTTACGATGATTCTTTTGTGCAGGTTAATCGAATATCGATGAATTTCGGCCGGATTGGAGCTGTTCGGGAGGTATCCTTTGAGGTAAAAAAGGGGACAATCTTTGGCCTCGTGGGTTCCGATGGGGCCGGCAAATCCACCCTCCTGCGCATGATGGCCACGATGATCCGTCCGTCTTCCGGAAACATTCTGATTGACGGCATCGATGTCGTTTCCGAAAGGAAGCGGGTCAAGGATATTATGGGCTATATGCCCCAGCGATTCGGCCTCTATCAGGATCTCACTGTGGCTGAGAATATAGATTTTTTTATGAATGTTTTCAATATAACCGGTGCTGAAAGAATAAAGAGGCGTGAGAAGTATCTGGGATTTTCGAACCTGCTTCCCTTTGTTGACCGTCAGACAGGGGATCTGTCCGGCGGCATGAAGCAAAAACTGGGGCTTGCCTGTGTCCTGGTTCATGAGCCCAGGCTTTTGATCCTTGACGAGCCGACAAATGGTGTCGATCCCGTCTCCAGGCAGGAATTCTGGAATATACTGGCACAGATGAGACAGGAAGGCATGACCATCGTGGTTTCCACGGCATATCTGGACGAGGGAGAGAAATGCGATTTTCTGGGGCTGATGCACCGGGCGCAGCTCTTGGATACAGCGACCCCGGCGGATATGCGCGCCTCTCATCCCACACTGGAGTCCGCCATGATTTCCCGCATCCGGGAGGTCGATCAGGAGCTTGCCCATGATTCCTTCAAACGGTGATGCCATTGCTGTGAGGGAACTGGAGAAGCGTTTTGGGACGTTTATCGCCGTCAACAAGATTTCCTTTTCGGTTAAGAAGGGAGAAATCCTCGGTTTCCTGGGTCCCAACGGTTCCGGTAAGTCCACGACCATTCGCATGCTCTGCGGCATCCTCAACCCGACATCCGGTCGGGGGCAGGTGGCCGGGCATGATATATTTACGGAGCCAGAAGAGATAAAGAAGTCCATCGGCTACATGTCTCAGAAATTTTCCCTGTATGAAGACCTGACCCCTATTGAAAACATTCGTTTCTATTTGGGCATTTACAGTGTGGCACAGGATCAGTGGAAGGATCGGATTGAATGGATCCTTGATATGACGCAGCTGCAGGAGGTTCAGGATCGTTTGACCAGGGCATTACCTCCCGGATGGCGTCAGCGGCTTGCCCTGGGATGCGCGCTCCTGCATCGCCCGGACATTCTCTTTCTGGATGAACCCACATCCGGAGTGGATCCCATCACCCGTCAACATTTTTGGGATTTTATCGGTCAACTTGCCGGCGAGGGGATTACTGTCTTTGTGACTACTCACTATATGGATGAAGCGCGTCACTGCCAGCGCATCGTAATGATAAACGAAGGGAAAATCGTTGCCTCTGGCAGTCCCCAGGAGATCATTGCTACTGCCTGTCCCGGTCGCTTTGATGCGGATCTGAACGATGCGTTTGTCACACTAATGACCCGTGGGGGTATCAACCATTGAACCTCAGAAAAATATGGGCCATAACCCGCAAGGAGTTCTATCATCTCATCAGGGATTTTCGCAGTCTCTACCTGGCTTTTGTCATTCCCTTGCTTCTGATCCTTCTCTTCGGATACGCGCTTAGCCTCGATGTGGACAATATCGAGACGGTGGTGGTGGATTATGACAAGACCGATATCTCCCGCGAATTCATACGACACATGGACGCCTCCTCTTCTTTTCATATCGGGGCGCATCTTGGGGCTACAAAAGAGGTGACGAAGTATCTGGATCATGGCTGGGCGTCTCTGGCGGTGGTGATTCCTCCAAATTGGGCGAAAAGACTCCGGGCGGATCGGGAAGCTCCGTTGCAGATTCTTCTTGACGGAAGCGACCCCAATTTTGCCAGTATCACAAGGGGGTATGTGAATGCCTTTGTCGAACAGTACAATCAGAAACTGCTGGCCGAATTTCTGAACAGCCGGGGAATGGAGAAGATACAAGTGCCCATAGAGGGAAGTGTACGGGTGTGGTTCAACGAGGATCTTGAAAGTCGAAATTTCATTATCCCCGGCATCATTGCGATCATTATAATGATCGTGGGAGCCATGCTGACGTCGCTGGTTATTGCACGGGAATATGAAAACGGGACGATGGAAACGATCAAGTCCCTTCCCATTAATGCCGGCGAGTTTTTGGTCGGTAAGGCCATTCCCTATTTTTTCATCGGCATGATTGATGTCCTGGTTTCCATTCTCATGGGGCAGCTTTTGTTCGGCATCGTCATAAAGTCCGGCTTCTGGCTTATGATTATGGCTTCTTCCATTTATCTGGCCGTTGCCCTTGTCCTGGGGTTGTTGATTTCCTCCGTCACCAAATCTCAGCTGGTAGCGAACCAGGGCGCTATCCTTATCACTTATCTTCCTTCCCTGCTGTTGTCGAATTTCGTTTTTCCGGTGGTCAATATGCCGAAGGGTCTTCAGCTTTTGACGTATATTGTTCCAGCCACCTATTATATCGATATCCTGAACGGTTTATACTTAAGAAACCTCGGATTGTCGCATCTGTGGCCGAGTTTTCTCGTCATGATCGTCATGTTCATCATCCTGGCGGCACTGAATTGTCTGCTGCTCAAAAGGGAGGGGCTGTAACATGAGCTGGCTACGCATCCGGGCACTTGTGCGCAAAGAATTTATTCTCCTCTTCAGGGATCCGCAAAACCGTCGCTTTTTGATCGTTGCTCCGATCATTCAGTTGCTCGTATTCGGATATGTCGTGAATTACGATATCAGGGACATCAGGGTGGCGATTTTCGATCAGGCCCGCACGCGGGAAAGCCGCATGATCGCCGATGCCTTCAGCGCCAACAGAATATTCAGGATCACCCGTGTCTCGCAGGACGAAAAGGATATAGAACAGGATCTCTTACAGGGTAAAATCGATCTTGGCATCAAGATCGGGTCCGATCTGAGTCGTAAAATCAGGAAAGGGGAAACGGCCCAGATACAGATCCTGGCAGACGGTAGTATGAGCAATATGGCCTCCATTCGGATAGCCTATTCCATGATGGTTCTTGGCCAACTGAATCAGAAATTGATGAAGGAACTGTACCCGTTTCGCATGGACTATGGAAAGATCGATGCGAGGACCAGGACCTGGTATAATCCGAATCTCGACAGCCAGCATTTCTTTGTCCCCGGGATCGTCGCCTTTGTCGTCATGCTGATCGCTCTGCTTCTGACCTCCATTGCCATTATCAAGGAAAAGGAGGCAGGGACAATGGAACAACTCATCGTTACCCCACTGAAGCCAATTGAACTGATTGTCGGTAAGACAATTCCCTATATCGTCATTTCAGTTGCGCAGATGATCGTGGTGACGATCATCGCCCTGTTATGGTTTCAGATTCCCATGTCGGGGAGTATCCTCCTCCTCTTCTTTGCCACGTGCATCTTTCTTTTGAGCACTCTCGGCATCGGTCTGTTCATTTCCACCGTTTCTTCCACGCAGCAGCAAGCCATGATGACCACGTTCTTCTTCATTCTCCCGTTCTTTATGCTGAGCGGTTTCGTTTTTCCCATCGCCAATATGCCAGTCGTTGTACAATGGATGACTTATCTGAATCCCCTGCGATATTTTCTTGTCATTATCCGGGGAATCTTTCTCAAAGGGGTCGGGCTGGATGTGCTCTGGCCTCAATACTTAGCGCTCGCTGTCCTGGGCCTTGCTGTTTTTGCCGGTGCCGTCAGCCGCTTCAGAAAACGGCTCGATTAGAAAAAGGGGCAACATTCCCTTCCCTTGTCGGGCTTCGTTCCTCAACCCAGCCTGCGACTACAACTCTTTTGAAATGATGGGAATCGATTGACTTTCTCGGATAGATGTCTTCATCGAGGATGATAGAAGAGATGGGGATGATGGTTGTATGTCACACTTCAATGGAATTACAACGCATTTACGAAATTCAGTTGCCTGAAAACCATTATTCTTTGACGCGTGTAAGATACTCGCCGCTGCGTGTGTCGATTCTTATTTTCTCACCCTCTTCAACAAAGGGGGGCGACTGAAGGGCATAGCCCGTTTCCACCTCTATCGGCTTAGTTCTTCCCGTAACGGAATCTCCCTTTGCCCAGGGCTCCGCTTTGGTTACTGTGAGGTCTACGAAATTGGGTAGAGTTACTCCGAGCGGTTTCTCTCCGAAAAAAAGGATTTCCACATCCAGATTATCAGACATGTAGTTTTTCGCGTCACCGACCTGATCTTCGTTCAGGTAGACCTGCTCGTATGTCTCCGTGTCCATGAAACAGTACTGGTTGTCTTCTTCGTAGAGGTACTGCATATTTTTTTCGCGGAGATTGGCGGGTTCAAAGGTTTCCACGGCACGGTAAGTACGCTCGAACTGGTTTCCATTGATCATGTTCTTGAGTTTGCATCGATAGAGGGACTGTCCCTTGCCAGGCTTTGAAAATGTGAACTCAACTATTACGTAAGGATCACCGTCGATCTGGATCTTCAGGTTTTTTCTCAAGTCGCTTGCGCTATACATGATTAGCTCCTGTGTTTCTGCGAATTTCAGTAAGACTGCTCTTCTAATCTATTTGCCGGGATATGTCAAAAGATTGTTGGATTCTTCCCTTCAATCACTCAACGAAGTCTGTACTTCCCACTCCTGAGTCATTTCTTTGATCGCAGCAATCTCATCGTATCTTTATGAATTTTCTATCTGGGGTAAGTGGATTGAGGGTAGCATGATATTTTCAAGGGTGTTTCTCTGTATTTCAAATTCCGCCTCGTTTTTCATCGCTTTCCAGGGAATGATATCGCCGAATCGTATTGTTACCCTGGCAAAGGGTTTCGGGAGCATAAACCGATCCCAGCTCCCGAAATACCATGCACGGTCGGCGCTGGTATAAAATGGCACGATAGCAGCTCCTGCGGCATTCGCCAACTGTACGGCGCCCGCCTTGACGATTCCCGCAGGTCCCGTCGGTCCATCAACTATATGTGCGGCGAGCCCCGTTTCCTTAAGCTTTATTATCATATCACCTAATGCCTCGCGGCCCCCTCTTGAAGAAGACCCCCTCATGGTATACCACCCGGTGCGGTTTGCAATGCCAGCGATAACTTCGCCGTCAAGGCTTCGGCTGATCATGAGGCCCGGTCGTAAGTGTACGTATTCCTTAAAATGTCTGATTACAGAGAAGAACTGCTGGTGCCACGCACAGAGAAGGACCTTTCCTCCTTGCCTGATATGCATGCGCCAGGCGTCTTCATTCTCTATAGTCAAGCGAAATGTTGATGAGTAGATTCGTATGAAATGATACAGAAACCCGAGAAAAGGCTTGGAAACGATAATTCGGAACTTCCATTTTTTTAACAGAATTTTAAATGGTTTTTTCAACACTGGGTATCACCTCGGAAACAATCGCTAAGGGTTGCATGCCCATATTGTCATTGCCGTCTAACATCAAGGTGCCTTAATAAGGATGTGAATTCTGCCGATTATAGCTCACCGCGCAGCTCGGCAAATTCCCGGAGCAGTTTTTTCTCTTTCTTGCCCAGGTCTGTCGGTATTTCTATCATGACTTGAACAAGTTGGTCTCCCCTTCCGAATTCCCTGAGATGTGGGATTCCCTTGCCCTTCAGTTTAAATATCTTGCCGTGAGGGGTGCTGCCGGGTATTTTTATCCGTTCCGTGCCCTCCAGGGTGGGAACCTCAATATTTCCGCCAAGCACGGCTCGGGTCATGGGGATCGATATGCGGCACACTATATCGTTTCCATCCCTTTCAAAAAATTCGTGAGGCTCTATGTGTATAAAGACGTAAAGGTCTCCCCTGGGTCCACCGAATCCCCCCTCTTCGCCTTCACCGCTAAGTCTCAGGCGTGAACCGGTTTCCACACCAGGCGGTATCTTAATCTGTATGGATTTTCTGGCGTTTGTTTTGCCTGTTCCACTGCAGGTTCGGCACGGGTTCTCTATTATCCTTCCTGCGCCGTGACACTGCGGGCAAGCGGAACTGATACTGAAAAAGCCGTTTGACCTGGTTACCTGTCCCACACCACGACAAGTCGGGCATACTGTCGGTTGTGTTCCGGGCTCTGCGCCGCTACCTTCGCATTCTCCGCACTTTTCAAATCTTTCTATCTCTATTTCCGGAGATATTCCGAATGCGGCGTCCATAAAAGAGATTTTCAGGTCATAACGAAGATCAGAACCCTGCCGGGCTGCAGTACCCGACCTTCTCCTGCCGGAGCCGAGTCCAAAGACATCTTCAAATATGTCGCCAAAACTCGAAAAGATATCCTCGAATCCTGAAAATCCCTGAGGACCGTTCCCTCTCAGCCCATCGTGTCCGTATCTGTCGTAGAGTTCTCTTTTTCTCGGGTCGGACAGGACTTCATAAGACTCGGCCGCTTCCTTGAATTTTTCCTCGGCCTCCTTGTTCCCTGGATTTCTGTCCGGGTGGTACTGCAAGGCCATCTTTCTGTAAGCTGCTTTTATCTCTTCACTCGCGGCGTTTCGGTCCACGCAAAGGGTTGAATAATAATCGTTCTTCATGGTCTATTTTATGGATTCCAGTCGATAGGCGAATTTACTGTTCGCAGGGTGTACGAACGGCGCACTTAAAGTAATGATTGCCTGCCTGCATGTCAAGGACCTTAAGGAAGGTTTTGTCCCGCGATGCGCCTCAATGCCTCTTTATATTTTTCCATCGTTTCGGCTATAACATGCTTCGGCAGTGGGGGGATGGGAGGTTTCTTGTTCCATTCTGTTGAGAGGAGATAGTCTCTCAGGAATTGCTTGTCAAAACTCTTCTGAGGTCTGCCTTCCTCGAAATCGTCTTCAGGCCAGAATCTTGATGAATCGGGTGTCAGGAGTTCATCTATCAGTATTAATTCACCTTCGACTGTTCCAAATTCCATCTTGGTGTCGGCAATGATGATTCCACCCTTTTCTGCAATCTTGAGTGCCCTGTTGTAAATCTTCATGCTGATGTCGATGATCCTGCCCGTCATATCCTGGCCGATCAAATTTTTCATTTCCTCTTTCGTCATAGGGGCATCATGCTGTCCCTCTTCGGCCTTGGTTGATGGCGTGAAGATAGGCTCCGGGAGTTTTGCCGATTCTTTCAGACCCCCGGGAAGACGCACTCCTGAAACGGTCCCTTCGATGCAGTAATCTTTCCATCCCGATCCGCTCAGATATCCCCGTACAATGCATTCCACCGGCAGGGCGGCAGCCTTTTTGACCAGCATGCTTCTTCCCCGCAGTACGTCTTTATAAATGCCGCATTCTTCGGGGAACGTGTCCACATCCGTTGAGATCATATGGTTTGCTATAATGTCTTTCATCTCGCTAAACCAGAAGGAGGACATGCGTGTTAAGATTTTCCCCTTTTCAGGAACGGGATCGGGCATAATGACATCGAAGGCGGATATCCTGTCCGTTGCGACGATAAGGAGGTTGTTTCCGACTTCATATACATCCCTTACCTTTCCTCTGCTGAAGAGTTTTAATCCCTCAAATTCTGTCTTGATCAAAGCATTATTGTCCACAGGTAATCCCCCTTTTTTATCCCAGAAACGGGTTGTTTTCCCTTTCATTTTTTATGGTAGAGGTTGGCATCCTTCCGTAGTTGTGTCCCGGCAGTACAATGGTGTCATCAGGGAGGGTCAGCAGCCCGTTCATGATCGATTCATACATAACCTCCCATGATCCACCCGGAAGATCTGTTCTTCCAAGAGCCTCTACAAACAAGGTGTCGCCAGTGAAGACGTATCCGGGTATATAGAGCGCGATGCCTCCTGGCGAGTGACCGGGAGTATGTATGACTTTCAGTCCGATTCTCCCAACTGTAATGATGTCGCCCTCCTTCACGGTAATATCCGCAGGGGGAGAGGGTTTTGCGTGGAACATGCGGAGCATCTCGGGAGGAGTTGAAACAAGCATATCGGCGTCATACTCGTGAATGATAATATCCGCTCCTGTCCGTTCCTTCATGTCGGCGTTGCCGCCGATATGATCAACGTGTCCATGGGTGTTGACGATATATTTAATGGTTATGCCATTGTTGTCGGCTTCTGATATTATGCGGTCAGTATCCGCGGCGGGGTCGATAACCAGTCCCTCTCCACTTTCTCTGTCACCCACAATATAGGCGAATACCGCCATCTGGCCTACCTGCATCTGTTTTAAAAACATTTTTGCGCACTCTCCTTGTATATTTCGAAGGGTAACTGCTATATTTTTTTTGGTTTAAAGTCAAACTATTTCAGGTATTCTCTGGTGTGCAGGGATCTCCCCTCAACCCTATCTCATCGGCAACTTCACGCATGCCGTTAATGGTGTCTTCGATAAGCTCGCTTATTTCAACCCCCAGCATCTGGGCGCCCCTCTGGATGATTGACCTGTCCACGCCGGCCGCGAACGAAGGGGTCTTCCATTTCTTTCTGACCGATTTCACGCTCATGTCCATTACACTTCTGGAAGGTCTTATCATGGCATTGGCGGTGACGAGGCCTGTTAGTTCATCAATAGCGAAAAGTGTCTTTTCCAGAGAGCTCTTTGGTTCCACATCCGAGCATATCCCCCATCCATGGGATACAACAGCGCGTATATATTCCTCCGGCCAGCCATGTTCTTCAAGGATTTTCCTTGTCATGGTGCAGTGCTGGTCAGGGAAACGTTCATAATCGAGGTCATGTACGAGGCCGATAATTCCCCATTTGTCTTCATCTTCACCATGTTTCCTCGCGCAGTAACGCATAACCCCTTCTACGGAACAGGCATGCTTCAGCAGGCTGTCGCTTTCGTTATATTCATGCAGAAGCGCGAGAGCCTCATCGCGGGTCGGTATCTTCTTCGTCATAACTATTCTCCTTTCCTCTTCAATGCGGCTCCAAAGAAGCCGTCTGTCCCATGGAGGTGGGGAAATGTCCTGAACATTCCATGCCCGTCCAGCATGTCGATAGGGGAGGTGGTTTGGCGGGTGCATTCGAAATCAGGATGGACGGCCAGAAATTCCCTTACGACCTTTTCATTCTCCGCGGACGAAATGGTGCAGGTAGCGTACACCATAATTCCCCCATTCTTCAAGTAAGGAGCAGAGTGATTCAGTATCTCTTTCTGGAGAGGAGGGATTTTTTTCATGTCTTCCGTTGTGGTATTCCATTTAATTTCCGGGTTTCTCCTCAATGTTCCCATACCGGAGCAAGGGACATCAACAAGAACCCTGTCGAACTTCCCGCGAAGATCATCCTGCGGATCCTTTGTTGCATCGTGGACGATTGGTTCGATGATTGTCGCGCCCAGCCTGCGGGCCAGTACCCGTGACAGGTCCACTTTTTTGCTGCTTATATCCATTGCAACTATCCTGCCCCTGTTCTGCATCAATTCGGCCATGTGCGTCGTCTTTATGCCCACACCGGCACACACATCCAGTGCCATCTCCCCCGGCTTCGGATCTAAGAGGATGGATATCAACTGGGAAGCCTCGTCCTGGATCTGTATATATCCCTCTTCATACAGCGGCATTTTGACGACAGGTGCGGACAGGTCAGATAGCACGATGCCGTCGGGTGAATATTTTGAGGGCACGGCGCCACAGCCGCAATCTTCGAGCATTCCGATCAGATCAGGCCGGGTGGCTTTCAGCCGGTTCGTCCTGATGGCAAGGGGTGGTATCTCATTATTGCTTTTGCACAGAGCAAGCGTATCTTCAATGCCAAGCTCCTCCGCCCACATTTTCACAATCCATAATGGGTGCGAATGCAATACAGAGATGTGAAGCAGTGGATCTTCATCGAAGGAAGGATATTGTATTGTATCCATCTTTCTTGCCGCGTTACGAAGGATTGCGTTAACCAGGTTTGAACGCCCGGGATACATCTTCTTCGTCATCTTGACCGCTTCATCCGTCGCGGCATACGCCGGCACCCTGTCGGCAAACATCACCTGGTAGAGCGCCACTCTCAGGATGTTGCGTATCCCCGGCTCCATGCTTTCGAAGTTGCCCGAGTATACCGCGCGTATAACCCAGTCCAGACGGTTTCTGAGACGGAGAGCTCCATAGACAAGCCGGGTCAGAAGCCCCCTGTCCTGTGTATTGGCAAGGATATTCCTTGAAAGATATGCGTCCAGAAGGGGCTGCGCAAAGGCCTGTCCCTCCTCTATTCTGTTCAGAATCTGAACAGACAGATTGCGTGGGGTATTTTTCATCGAGCAAGATCTTTTACAAAGCTGTCTCTATTCAAGTGTATCACCCTGCAAGAGACGATATCCTCTCAGAAAATCTTCTATAAACATCCTTTTCTTACCTTCAAGTTGAACGTCTTTGAGATATATATGTCCGTCCCTTGTGGCTACCTGTAGTCCGGCTTCCATAAGAGTTCCCAGTGTTCCCGGTGCCTTTTCCCCCGAAGATTTTTCTTTTCCCGGCACCGCGTAGAATA
This sequence comes from Deltaproteobacteria bacterium, assembly GCA_019313385.1. Classification (GTDB taxonomy): domain Bacteria; phylum Desulfobacterota; class Syntrophia; order Syntrophales; family UBA2210; genus UBA2210. Next base: position 13,673 of record JAFDBG010000026.1, read on the forward strand.
TCTTCAATTTCTTATCCCCGAGAAAGGAATACGCTCCGGGATTAGACGAAAGCCCCCTGATGAGATTCACGATCACTTCCGCTTCATTGTCCCAGTTAATGTATCCTGTCTCGCTTGTAAGAAGAGGCGCAAAGGTGGAGAGGGAAGAGTCCTGCGAGGTTCCGGCAAGCATACCGTCCATCACACCCCCTACAGCCCCTATCAGGAGTCTCGCGCCCATTGCGGATAATTTTTTATGGAGATCGTCAAATGTATCATCAATGTCTATATCGATTTCCTCCTGCAACAGGATATCTCCTGAATCCACCCCTTCATCCATAAGCATTATGGTAACACCTGTCTTCCTGTCCCCATTAATAATGGGCCAGTTGATGGGCGCTCCCCCCCGGTACTTCGGGAGCAGGGATGGGTGCACATTGAGACAGCCGAACTGGGGAGAATCGAGAATTTCTCTGGGGAGTATCTGACCGAACGCGACCAGTGCCACCATGTCCGGGGATATCTTCCTGAATGTATCCAGAAAATCTTCGTCCCGGACGTGGTCAGGTTGATAGACGGGAATTCCCAGCTCCAGCGCGCAGGTCTTCACAGGCGGAGCGATGTATTTTCTCCCCCTGCCCTTCGGTTTGTCCGGCTGAGTGACAACTCCCACAACATTATAACCGTTTTTCACGAGGGCCTTCAATGAAGGGATGGCAAATTCAGGTGTTCCCATAAAGAGTATGTCTGGTTTCATAACGGCCTCCTTAACCCTTTTTTCCTGTGGTTCTTTATATACCCTTTTGTTCTATTTTAATCAATCCTGTCTTATGGCATGGGTACTTCCTTCTATTTTGCATTTGACTACGGATGTAGATTCTAATAGACTGCCATTCACAGATGTCAGTGTTATCAAAGATATATTCTGGTGGTTTTTGCCATGCCCATAGACAGGGGAAACATGCACTACGGCGGTCATGAGGCCCTGGTCTTATTTGACCACGTTTTTGTTCTCTGGGATCGTGTATTTATGTACAAAGAATATGATTTATCCACTGAATTGGTAGAAAATTTCGCAGCCTATGAGAAGAAATGACAAAGAGATCACAGATCGAGACGTAATTGATTCCATTATTAACGCATTCGTAAAAAGTCAGAAAACGCCATTTTTCGTCATTCCGGCGGAAGCCGGAATCCAGTAAATTCAACAGCTTCTGGATACCCCCGTATCAGGTACGGGGCAGGCTTATCAAGCCTGGTATGACGGTTTTGGGACTTTTTACGACACCATCATTATCAATGAATCTACATTTTGCAGACTGGCCCTTTCGGAAGAAAACCAGCCCTATATTGTTCCCCTCTCTTTTGGCTATGATGGTAATACCCTCTATTTTCACGGTGCCTTGGAGGGTAAAAAAATTGACATCCTCAGAAAGAATAGTAATGTATGCTTTGAATTTGATAGTGATGGCGAGCCCATTCCATCGGATGGGGCATGCCCCTGGACGGTCAGATATAAAAGCGTGATAGGATATGGGAAGGCGCGGCTTATTGAAGATGTCGATTCGAAGATCAAGGCCCTCGAAATCATTATGAGTCACTATTCGGAGCAATCCTTCGTGTATCCGGAAAAAGCGGTGAAGAAGATTGCGATCATAAAGGTTGACATAGAAACTGTCACGGGAAAGATGTCAGGTTATTGACCGGTGTGCATACATCTTTTCCATTAAACAGTTATAAAACCCCGCACTGATTCACGTACAAAGGAAACAATATCGAAATGAACAAACTCTTTCTCATTTTCTTCGTGATCCTTGGGGCGGCTGATTTTATCTACGGTCTTTATATCGGTGACAGGATAAGCCTCCTCATTGGGGGGGTCATGGTTTTCATTGGATTCTCAGTAATTAGAAGGGACAAAAAGAAAGAAAAAGATAGCCGATAGAAGATCTCTTTCATTCATGCCGACAAAAACCGTTTGGAAATATGAATGATCTCGTTTTCGCCTTGGTAGCCCTGTCAGATCAGACAGTCTTTCAGCCTCTTTATTGAATCATCTCTTCCCAGAATATCGATAAGCGTCGGGATGTCGGGACCGTGGCAGGTTCCGAAAAGGGCGAGGCGGATGGGAAAATAAAAGTTCTTGCCCTTTATACCCAGATCACCGATCGACTGTTTTGTCAGCGATAATATTTCTTCGGATTCCCACTCGGTCTTTTTCCCCAGTCCCTCGATCCAGTATGAATAGATCTTTTGCGAGTTTTCCTCTTCGATCAGCTTCCGGTCTTCTTCCGAGAAGATAATATTTTCGTAGAACATCTTTGCGTGTTTCACAATATCGGAGAGACAATAAACATAATCACGCGCCGTGTTGATTACTTTCAGATATTTGTTATTGTCACTTATATCTATGCCAGCCTCTTCAAAGAAACGCCTCGACTGATCGGCGATATATCCCACATCAAGGGTCCTTATATACTGGCCCCCCATCCAGTTCAGTTTTTCTATATCAAATACAGCCCCGGCCTTGTTGATCCTGTCCAGTGAAAATGCATCCTCCAGTTCTTTCAGGGAATATATCTCCCTGTCGTCCGCCGAGTGCCAACCGAGAAGCACGATGAAATTCAGCATCACCTCGGGGAGATACCCTTTTTGGAGGTAACTTTCGACAGAGACATCCCCCTGTCGTTTGCTCAGTTTGCTCCTGTCGGAATTCAGCAGCAGGGGAAGGTGAACGAACACAGGCGCTTCCCATCCGAAAGATTTGTACAGAAAGATGTGTTTTGGAACACTGGAAAGCCATTCCTCACCGCGTATTATATGTGTTATTTTCATGAGGTGGTCATCCACCACACTTGCGAGATGATAGGTGGGGAATCCGTCGGATTTTATAAGAACCTGGTCGTCAACCATTGAATTGTCAATGGCGACCCTGTCACGCACAACATCATCAAAGACGGTTTTTCCCTCTCTGGGATATCTCAGGCGGATGACGAAGGGCATCCCCTGCGCCAGGTTGTTCTCAACCTCATCCTTTGACAGGTCTCTGCATTTGCCGTCATACATCGGCGGCCTCTTTCTCTTTCGCTGTTCTTCCCTCAGGTTGTTCAGCCGTTCCTCAGAGCAGAAACAATAGTACGCGTTCCCGGAATCCAGGAGCTTTTGGGTGTATTTTTTATAAATGTCTGTTCGCTGCGATTGTATGTAAGGCCCGTAGTCTCCCCCGACATCAGGACCCTCATCATACTGAAGGCCGATTCCTTTCAGTATGGTGGTGAGTTCTTCCAGAGCTCCGGGAATGGATCTTTTCTGGTCTGTATCTTCAATCCGCAGGACAAATTTTCCACCATGTTTGCGCGCGAACAGATAATTAAACAATGCCGTTCTCAGTCCGCCTACGTGCAGATATCCTGTAGGACTGGGCGCAAATCTTACCCTTACCTGATTACTGTCTTTATGCATCTTGATTTTCCTGTCATTTGAATTTTGATGTTTTCTGACATCTGTCAGAGGTTTATTCAGCAAAAGTGTTAGTATAATTTTTTGTGTCAGATTACAAGCCTGATTCTTGTGTAGCGACTGTTCGCGAGGGACGATGACCGGTATATCCCTTGCTTTTTCAGGCCGCCCTACTATATAAAAGGAACAAATCGGGGGAAATATAGAGGGTAGTTTATGAAAGAAGAAGATTTTATTCATCTGTGTCAGCCGGATTCAGGTAACTCCTGTGGGGCCTGTTGCGGCTTATATAATTATGCCGACAACACGAAGGATTCTCTAATCAGGAGGCTGAGAAACAGGACAGGACTATTTCGTAAAATAGTTAAGGATATGGCTGATCTGAAAGCCTTTTCAGACAGGATAAAAGAACTTGAGTCCAGCGAGAAACTCTATGAGGTGATATATTGCTGTGAGTATTTGGGATTTCTCGACGGTGAGGAAAAAAGAGTCGGGTGCCTCCTGCATCCCCTTCAGAACGACGGGGTAGACATGAGGGATGTATCCTTTTATGGAAAGGAATTGTGCAACGGGCACTTCTGCCCCAGCTATCAATTTTTATCCCGTGAAGAGAAGCTTTCCATGATCAGGATTGTTGATGACTGGTATCTTTACGGCCTGTGCATTACCGATATAGACCTGGTAAAAGAGTATTTCCGATTTATAAGCGAAGGCATATGCGGGGTTCCCCGTCCTGACAGGTTTGAAGGCAAACTCAGGGATATTGCCCTCAGATTTTTTTCATTGAAGATTTCCTGGCCATTCAGGGCAACGGACACGAACCGCTTCGGAAAATACTATTTCGACGGTTTGCAATACATGATAAGCCACATTGATTATGATGCTCTTGGATGTGAAAGGTCTAAGTTCGACAAGATATTCCTGAGCTTCACCTCAAGATTCAGCACACTCGAAGAACTCAGAAGAGGTGAAGACATCATCCGGGAAAATATAGAAGAGTTTATAGCCTGTTATAAAATGGGTGCTGTGGGGCAATTATAAGCTTCGCAGTTTAACGCGATAATCTGTGAAAGGAAGGTTTTTAATGGTGTTGAGAAAAAAGGTTCTCTATTCAAAAGAGGTTATCGATCAGCGTGTAAAAGACCTGGCTGATGTGATTTCGCGTGACCTTGAAGGGAAAGAGGTTGTGCTTGTAGGTGTCCTCAATGGGGCCTTTATTTTCATGGCGGATCTTGCGCGGTATCTGAAGGTGCCGCACAGTGTGGATTTTACAAGGTTGGCAAGTTATGGTTCCGGGCTGGTGAGTTCGGGGAGCATAACCGTTACGAAAGATATAGAGACAGATATAGAGGGGAAAGAAGTGGTTGTCGTGGAAGATATAATAGATACCGGAATCACGATGGCATTTCTGCGAGAGAGACTTGAGAAGAGGAGGCCGGCTTCTATAAGGATATGTACATTGATAGACAAAAAGCAGAGAAGAGAGGCCTCCATCGATGCGGACTATGTGGGATTTGATTTGGATGAGGGATTTATTGTAGGATACGGGCTTGATTTTGACGAAAGATTCAGGTGTCTGCCGGATGTTTATGTAATTGAAGAGTGACAATTTCGCAAAAACCATCAAGGAGTAGAGCCGTGATTATCCAGTGTAAAGAATGCGGGACAAAGTACAGATTTGATAAATCGCAGATAGATGGCGAGGGAATATGGGTCAGGTGCAGTCGCTGCACTGCGGTTTTTTTCCAGGAGAATCCTCTGCTGGAAATCTCTTCGTTGACAAATTCAATAGAACCGGGAGAAGCGATCCACGAGAAAACGAATAAGGATAGCGCGGAAGATATAGACAGGATTTTCAGGAAAGATGAAACGGAAGATGCCGCGCAGAACCTAGAGCAGGAAGAAGCTCATGGCGATGCGGGTGAGATCATAGAGAATGAGGACGCATCTGAAGGAGAAGCAGTGGCACCAAATCCCCGGTCATCCGGCAGAAAAGTAGCGATCATTCTCATACTGGTTATTCTGCTATCGGGGGGGCTTTATCTGTGGACTTCCCCCCGGGCAACAAAGGTAATTTCGAACGGGATTTTGCCACGGGTGGAAAAGTTCATAAGGACTTTGCCTGGAGCGGAGAAGTTTCTCGGGACAGAAAAGGATATTGCGGAGGAGCGCCTGTCCGAACTGGGTGTGGACCTGATAAATGTGAAGGAACGATTCGTGAGAAACTGGGTTGCCGGAGAAATTATGCTGGTTGAAGGTTTTGCCGTGAATAACAATAAATGCGCAGTTTCCGATATAAGAGTCAGGGGGAAGATACTGGATTCATCAGGCAACATTCTTGCCGAGGTGGAATCTAACTGTGGCAATATACTTACAGATGACGAACTGAACGTCCTGACGGAGAAAGAAATTATGAAAGAGCTCTCCAATCCTTACGGAAGAAATTTCTCTAATACAGGCATAGAACCGGGCGCGGATATTCCCTTTATGCTGGTATTTGTGATGCCTGCCGAAGAGGCAAGTGAATTCGTAGTTGAACTTGCGGGCATAAAGGCAGCGGAGACTAAATAACGTCCATCTGGAGATGGCTTTCCCAAAAGATGGAGATGAAGGGATTTTTTACGTGTTGTTAGTGCGCAAGGTCAAAGTCGCTTTTTCCTTTCTATTCTTGATAACTGTTGCGGGAACCGCGGGGTATCATTTTCTGGAAGGATGGTCCCTGACGAATTCCTTTTATGCGACAATAGTAACCCTCGGCACAGTGGGTTTCGGAGATTTTTACCCGGTAACCTCTGGGGGAAAGGTGTTTGCTATTTTTATTATCGTCTTTGGTGTGGGCACTATGGCCTATACCTTCGCGGTGATAATGGAAACCTTTATGGAAGGGCGATTGAGGAAGATATTGGGGAGGGGTAAATTGGAAAAACGAATAGAAAAGATGAAAAATCATTATATCATCTGTGGTTGCGGTAAGATAGGCAGGCTTATCTGCGTGGAGCTGGCTCATGAAAAGGTAGAGTTCGTTATCGTGGAGAACAACCCGGAGGTAATACAGGCTATTGAAGACAATGAGTTTGCCTACATAAATGGCAGCGCGGCGGAGGACAAAACCCTGCTGGCCGCGGGAATAAAGAGGGCCAAGGGCGTTATCTGCGCTCTTCCCACGGATGCGGACAACCTCTATGTTGTATTGGCTGCGAGGGAACTGAATCCGGAGATATACATACTTTCCAGATTCGAAGACAACGCCTCGGAACGCAGACTGATAAATGCGGGAGCGGACAGGGTTATATCGCCTTACAGAGTGGGAGGAATGAGGATGTCCCAAGCTATTCTGAGACCCGCCATGCTGGATTTTATAGAAATTACCACAAGGGGAGAAAGCCTCGCGCTCAGGATGGAAGAGGTGGATGTCTGCAAAGATTCACCAATTGTCGGTAAAAACCTGGAAGAGTCAGGGCTCAGAAAAACGTACGGCCTGATTGTGGTTGCCATCAAAAAAGAATCGGGACAGATGGTATTTAACCCTATGGCCTCTTATGTGATAGAGTCAGGAGACAAACTGATTACACTGGGCGAAGAAGAAAATCTGGTCAAGTTTTCCGGGATATGTCAGGTATGATGGCGCCTTTATTCTTCTATCACTGACAAGGGTATAATTCCCTCTCTTACAACAACTGGCGGGTCAACGGTTGTATCCACGATGGTTGAACCAGCACCGCCCGGCGTCTTGCCCCCGTCTATGACTGCATCCAGTTTTCCCCCTATGCTGTCCATCACCTTTTCAATCGATACACATTCATCCTGTCCGGAACGATTGGCGCTGGTGGCGGTGATGGCGCCGGAGAGATTCTGCGCGAGGAGAGTGGCGACGGGATTACTGGACAGGCGAATGCCTATTTTCCCCGTTTTTGCCGTCAGTTTTTCGGGAACATCTTGAGACGCATTAAAGAGCAGGGTGATTCCCCCGGGCCAGAATCTATCCATGAGGGCTTCGGCTGCCGGAGTGATATCTCTCGCGAATGTTGCCAGGTCCTCCCGGCTGCCTATAATTATGGAAATGGGTTTGTCAAAATCCCTCCCCTTGATCGCGTATATCTTCTCCAGAGCCTTTGCGTTTTGGATATGAGCGCCAAGACCATAGAAGGTCTCTGTCGGGTAGGCTATGACGCCCCCCTCCTTCATGATCTTCACTGCTTCCATGATCGACGATTTGTCAGAATTTATCTCTATGATAGGAACCATTTTTTTCACCGCGGGATACAGGTCGAACAGGTCAGTCAGCCTGTAACTTCTGCTGTTTTTTCTCGATATTATCAGCCATCTCTCTGATGTACTCAGCCAGTTTCCCCCGGAGGCCTTCGTTTTCAAGCGCGAGTATCCTGACTGCCAGCAATGCTGCATTTTTTGCCCCCGCTTTTCCTATAGCCATTGTGGCGACTGGTATTCCTCCCGGCATCTGCACCGTGGAAAGAAGCGCGTCGAGTCCGTGGAGGGGAGATGCGGATGAATCAACAGGGACGCCGATTACCGGCAGCGGTGTCTGCGACGCGATGACGCCTGCAAGATGCGCAGCCATACCCGCTCCGACGATGATAACCTTGAAGCCGCGCCCGGCAGCCTGGTTTGCAAACAGTGATGTTCTCTCCGGCGAGCGGTGCGCCGATGTCAGAAACAGTTCATGTGGAATCTGAAATTCTGTGAGGATAGATGCCGCCTCTTCCATTACGGGAAGGTCAGAGTCGCTTCCCATCACTATACTTACCAGTGGTTCCTTTTTCTCTTTCATTTCATTCGTTCTCCCTTCGCGAGACCATTAATTCCGTTTTATACCTTTCATAGAAGTGCCCTATCTTTTGATAAAAAAAGGCAAGGCTACCAAAACAATACCTGTAATGACAAGAATAAATACATTCGAAATGAAATATGGGAATACTAATAACCCTATGCCACTTAAAAACGGAATGATAGCTTTTTGTTTTTTGCCATACACAAAGAATCCTAATCCTACAGATCCAAATATCATTCCCCACATTAATGTTGACGCATTCATCATTTATTTTTTCTACACATAACGGCACCGGTCACCGTCTGATATTTACAACCAGCTTACCGATTTTGTCAGTGTAGGATATTCGACGGAAGGAGGTTGATAGTTATCTGCCGGATATCCCAGAGAGCATCCATCAAGTGCGTATTCCCCAGCAGGAATGCCGAGAAGTCTGCAAAAATCCGGGTCACTATCCATTTGCGACGTCGCACTGATAAGTTGAAGCCCGATCCCCAGTGATGTTGCTTTCAGCCACATATTCTGTAGGCAGTAACTGAGCGATTGCGCTGCAATAGCAGGCATCCCTTTTCTTTCTCCGACAACAATGAAATATGGTGCACTGCCGACAACGGGCACGCCTTGTTGTCCGATTCGTTTTAGAATCTGCACAAAAGGAACCAACCCCACCTTTTTTTCAAGTTCATCGGCCTGTTTTGCCATTCGGGTTTTGATCATATTCGCTACCGCTTCCATTGATGCTGACGATTTTCGAATCACGAATACCTTTCGAAAATCAGGTTTCCCGGCAACGGCAAGCGCTCCAAATGGAGCTAACAGGCCCGCCTGGATTATTGCCTCAACAGCCTCTTCGCTTGGCGGGGTAGAGCTAAACGCTCTTACTGAACGCCGTGCTCTTATGATTACATCAAGGGCCACACTGTGTTCGGGCGCAATGTTTTCAAACATGCTGTTCTCCATTTATTTGTTGTCTTTTCTGTTATGCCCAACGCCTGGATCAGCCGCGACTGTGAGAAGTCGACTGCATTAGCGTTGTCAGGTATTAGCTTAATCCCTAAACACAATGCTCTTTCTGCCCTCCCATAGAGCAGAAATCCCAATATCCCTCAACTTTTCAAGATCAGAAGTAATAGTCGCAAAATGATTTCCAGCTAGAGGG
>JAFDBG010000087.1 GCA_019313385.1 Deltaproteobacteria bacterium
ACGAGCGTCTGCTCGCCTTTCAGCGTCTCTAATGCCACTTTGGCCTTAAATGCCGGTGCATGATTCCTTCTTGGTCTTTTACTCATATAAAGCTCCTCCTCGACTCCATTATAGCGCAGCTTCAACACTTATGCACCTGTACAGTTTTCCCAGACCAGCTCTGTCACTACTGTTCTGACTTACCTTAAAAGCCGTTAAATCCTACAATCTGGTAACATTATCCCAAGCGAAATCCTACTCTACGCGGGGGGGGGGACGAGTCTTATATGAAACCTGCCCAGAGCGAAAAAGATCTTCCAAAATATGGAGGATGGATTCAATGCATGGATGAAAAAAGGATATCCTGTAGAACAACAGATCAGGAATAATATTTTTATTAAAAAGGGAATAGCCCTTTTAAAGGGTTATTCCCTTTTTTGTTTTTAGTGATTAATGATATTACTAAGTGTGTCGAGGTTAAAATCCTGCCGCCCCGACCAATTTAATCAAAGAGTCGCACTCTGTCACTTTTTCGTCATCGTATATACGCCATCCCACCCGGTTTCCGGAGGATTTTCCTTTAATCCATCGCATCTCTTTATGTACAATTCGGATGGTGGGTCACCGGAACGGATCTCTATCGCTTTTTTAAAACAGGATATTGCTTCATCCCACTGATATTGCCTGTAATTTACCAGTCCCTCCTCAAAGGCACTGACAAAACCACTCAGCTTATCTGAATCTTTCCTTTCCCCCAAAAGCTCGTATATCCTGACGGGAAGCGCCTTTCCTTTAACCCTGACGGAATCAAGTTCGCGACATAACAATGTATCCTTAACTTTTTCGTAAGTAAATTCACTGATAACTATGTTCGTTCCGTACTCCTTGTTTATCCCCTCCAGGCGGGAGCCAAGGTTCACGCTGTCGCCCATAACGGTGTAATCGAATCTCATCTCGGAACCCATGTTGCCGACAACCATGTCGCCACTGTTTACACCTATTCCAATGTCGAGTATCGGGCGCTCTTCATCAGACCATTTCTTCTGAAGTTTTTTCAATTCCTCCATCATTCTTATTGCCGTCATGCATGCCCTTTTCGGATGATCCGGCTGATCCAGCGGGGCGCCGAATACTGCCATAATGGCATCCCCCATATATTTATCGAGAAGTCCGTCATATTTAAAGACAATATCTGTCATGGCGGTGAGGTACTCATTCAACAAGTGGACAAGCTCTTCCGGTGTAAGCCTCTCCGACACAGTTGTAAAACCTCTGATATCGGAAAAGAGTACCGATAGATTCTTTTTGTCCCCTCCCAGTTTTAGCTTTGAGGGGTTCTTCAGCATCTCGGTGATGACCGACGCGGTCAAATAATACTGGAATGCGCCCCTTATCTTCTTCTTTTCCCGCTCCTCCGTAATATATCTGTAAATGGTTATCCCGATATAGACTGTCAATATGGTAAATAACGGGTAGACGGTGTTAAGCCAGAGATTATAACTGGAAAAAATAAACCGGTTTGTCAAAGCCCAGACGATAATTAAAGCTATAGCTAGTAAAAATCCGCTAACAGCCTTTGCCCGCGAAAGGATAATTCCCATTATAAATCCAACCAGAATAATAATAAAAATATCAATCAGTGATGTCCATCCCGGCCGCCTGATAAAGTTCTGATGAAGGATGTTGTCTATCACCGTGGCATGGATACCTACGCCAGGGTAAGCAGTGCTGAAAGGTGTTACCCTCAGATCGTAAATTCCCGTTGCTGTGGCGCCAATCAGCACAATCTTATTCTTAAAAAGGTCCGGATCCAAACGGTTGTGGATTATATCGGTAATAGAATAATGCGGGAAGGTTTTTGCTGGCCCCAGGAAATTAACGAGAATCCGCCCCGCTTCATCTGTGGGAATCTCTATGTCGCCGATCTTTATCCCCTCAACACCATAATCTGCTATTTTCAATGAAAGCCCTGGGCTGTCCAGATATTGCTTCAGGACGGAAACGGATAATGGGGGATAAAAATTATCCCTGAACCTGATAACCAGAGGAGACCGTCGATTTGCACCGTCAATATCGGAAAATGAGTTGAAATACCCACTACGCGCTGCCGCATCGTTGAGAGGTTTCACATTAGGCGCAGCGGAATACGCGTTTATGACGGCATATTCGTCGAGCTTGCCTCTCATATGAACGATGTCGTATTTCGATCCACTGATATATTTCGCACTTCTCTTGATATCCTCCTCCGAGAGGTGTTCCGCATCCTTTTTAGAGACGTAGAAAAAGTAACCAAGAGTAACATTTCCTGCCCGCCTGATAGATCGTGCAAGGATAAGATCTGTATCGGCCTCCTCCTTTTTCTCATCAAGAAATTTCAATAACACCGGATCTTTCAGTCCCATATCATCAATCTTTCTTGACAATCCCTCCAGGTCTTTAAGTGATGAATTTTCATCTGGCTCGGCAAACACAACGTCAAAACCGACACTCTTAGCTTCATACTCCTTCAGTTTATCTACAAGCAGCGCAATTGTAGTCCGTTTCCACGGCCATCGACCAAGCTCTGTCAAACTTTTCTCGTCAATAGCGGCAATTACTGTTTCCCCCCCTGGCGCTCTGGTGCCACGAGCCATAAAATTCAAGTCCAACGCCTTCAATTCCATAAAATGGAAGAAGGGGACGTTTGTAATGTACATTGTAAGGGATAAAAAAATGGCAAGGATGGTTATCTTTAGAGGAGACACAGAGAATGTCTTTTTTATCAGGGTTCCCATAATTTTCTCATTTTATACAAATGCTTGGACTCTATCAAATCGGACTCGAAAGTCAAGACGATAAAAACATTTACAAATCTGGCAAGGTGATCCATAGTCTCGATAAATCGTGCTAATACTCGTTGAAATTCCTTGCTTATTTCAACTCTCGAGTTTATAGCTGAACGACTTACAAGAGGCCGGATTCGTGAAAAAGTCGATATGCCTTTTACAAACAGAAAATGGAGTCATTTTTCGTTACACCCTGAAGGGAGGGAATCTTTATGAGTAAATTCAAGGAATACGACAGATATGATGGACTCGGAATGGCTGAGCTTGTCAGAAAGAAGGATGTTTCCCCCGCGGATCTTTACGAAGAAGCAATAGGCCGGATAGAAAAGCTCAATCCTGAACTGAACGCGGTCATAACTCCAATATTTGACCTTGCGCAAAAATATATTGAAAAAGGTCTCCCCGATGGCCCCTTTTCAGGGGTTCCCTTTCTGCTGAAAGACTTGGTTGCGGCGTATGCCGGCGTGCCCCTGACTGGCGGAAGCAAGGCATACAAAAGCTATATTCCAACAGAGGATAGTGAACTGGTTAAGCGGTTCAAGAAGACGGGTCTCGTGATCATGGGGAAGACAAATTGTCCGGAATTCGGTCTTATGGGTATCACGGAACCGGAGCTTCATGGACCCACGCGCAATCCCTGGAATATTGATCATACGCCGGGCGGTTCAAGCGGAGGTTCCGCGGCTGCGGTCGCAAGCGGTATGGTGCCAATGGCCTCGGGGGGTGACGGCGGCGGCTCTATTCGTATCCCCTCGTCATGCTGCGCTCTTTTTGGTCTCAAACCGACACGGGGTCGTAATCCTACCGGTCCGGACCATGGAGCAATCTGGCAGGGCGCCGTTGTTGAACATATAGTCAGCCGTTCTGTCAGGGACAGCGCGGCCATGCTGGACGCTACGAGCGGGGCCGATGTGGGAGCTCCATATATTATTCCACTACCGGAGCGACCATATATGGAAGAGATCAAAAGGGCGCCCGGTTCTCTGAGAATAGCCTTCAATACTCACTCTCCACTTGATACAGAGGTTCATCCCGAGTGCGCAGGGGCCGTGGAAAAAACGGCTCAGTTCCTTGAAGAACTGGGGCACAAGGTTGAGGAGAATCGTCCAGATATTGATGGAACAGCCCTGGCAAACAGTTATCTTACCATGTATATGGGAGAGATTGCGGCCGATATAGAGGAACTGCAACCCATATTAGGCAGGAAGGCAAAAAAGGATGATGTTGAAGCCCTGACATGGACCCTCGGGCTGCTTGGGCGCACTTTTTCCGCGGGCTATTTTGTAAAACAGATGCGCGAATGGAGTATAGCCTCCAGGGTGATGGGACGCTTTCACGAAAAATATGACCTCTATCTCACACCGACCATGGCGTATCCTCCCGTCAGGATAGGGGAGCTACAGCCAAAGCCTGCCGAACGCGCCCTCTTGACATTAGTGAACTCAATGGGACTGGGGGAATTGCTAAAACTCTCCGGCATAACAGACAAGCTTGCGGTAGAGAGCCTGGCGAAGACCCCCTTCACACAACTGGCCAACTTCACAGGTCAGCCCGCAATGTCAGTCCCCCTTTATTGGACGGGAGAAGGTCTTCCCTGTGGAGTTCACTTTATGGGGAGATTCGGAGACGAAGCGACACTGTTCCGTCTGGCGGCCCAACTGGAAGAGGCGAGACCCTGGTTCGACAAGAGACCTGCTTTCCTGTGCTTGAACTGAACAGCACTCGCATTTCCCGCAAGCAGCGGGGAATGCGATAACTGTTCAATTCAACCCCTGCCGCTACGACCATTTTATTCCCCTCGTGTAATAAGACAACTCTGTTCAGTACACAATTGACTTTCCAAATCTTTATACTGAATATTATTGACAGATTGAGTCAAAAATGTTTCTAATCTCTCCGAGATTTCATTCTTGTCCGATCTTCTTATGAAATAGAGGCAGTATTTATGGAAGATATCCTGAAAATTCTGAATAAAATTGAAAATCCTCTGATTTTTCTGTCGAAGAATTCCTACAAAAATCTTGCGGTTGTCAGAGATCTTGAACGTACCATGTCAGGGTTTCTTGATGAGTTAAAGTCTGCCTTTTTATCTCACCACGACGAGGCTTCCTCGACGGAGATTCCTGAAGACGTTATAGATGAGCTTCGTAAAACATTCAGGGGATTTGATTCACTTTCCATATCCGACAAAAAGAAGCGCATTGATAACGCCTTTGTCTATATAAAGGAGCTGCAGAGCTCATGCTCCGGCCAGTCTCGTCGGATACCGTCGGATACCGTCGGGATCCCAGACAATTTGGCCATTCAAACCAAACAAAGTATGAATGAATGCTTCAGGAAGCTTTCGGCAGATGTGCAGTATATCAAGGGTATCGGCCCGAAAATAGCCGCACTGCTGAGTAGGAAAGGGCTGCGTAATGTGGAGGATATGCTCTACTTTCTACCGAGGAGGTATGAAGACAGAAGACACATAAAGACTATCTCTTCGATGGGTATTGGCGTCCGCGAAACAGTGATTGGTACGATAATGGGCGTAGGGATACAGCGGTACAGGAACAGACGTGTGCTTGAAGTGACTATCGATGATGGAACCGGCCTGCTTACCGCAAAGTGGTTTCAGGGAAACTTCTCGTACCTCGGAAAGAAGTTTAAACCAGGGGAAAAGGTTATCCTCACGGGAGGGGTCAAAATATATCTTCTGGGAAAGGATATGCTGCACCCGGATTACGAGATACTGGATGAAAATGATGATGAACTACTGCATTTCAAGAGGATTGTGCCCGTTTATTCCGAGACGGAGGGACTTCATCAGAAGTATATAAGAAAGATAATGATGAGGGTTGTAGACGATTATTCCCCCTGCATTTCCAGTCCTATCCCGGACGAAATATGCGGGAGAAACAACCTCGTTGATATAGACTATGCCATAAGGAATGTGCATTTCCCCGACCACGATCAGGATATAGAGGCGCTCAATGACCTCAGATCACCGGCACGCAGGAGACTTGTGTTTGATGAACTTTTCTTCTTTGAGCTGGGAATGGCCCTCAAGAGGAAAGGGCATCTGTTTGAACCGGGGATTTCTTTCACGACGGGCGGTGCCCTGGTGAAAAAATTCTACGATATTCTCTCATTTGAACTTACAGGGGCCCAGAAGAGAGTCATAGGCGAGATAGAAGCTGATATGTCAAGGGCCTTCCCCATGAACAGACTTCTCCAGGGAGATGTCGGAAGCGGTAAGACAGTCGTTTCAATGGCGGCAATGGTTGCCGCTTGTGAGTCGGGTTACCAGGCAGCCATCATGGCACCAACAGAGATACTGGTAGCACAGCATTTTAACAATATCAGGAAATGGGCGGATGAGCTTGGAATAAAGGCGGCGATCCTTACCGGAAAGATGAAAGCGGCTGACCGCAAGAGGGTCATTAAAGGGATCGAATCGGGCGATACAAATATCGTTGTGGGAACTCACGCGATAATACAGGAAGGGGTTGATTTCAAGAATCTCGGGTTTGTCGTTGTGGACGAGCAACATCGCTTCGGCGTTATACAGAGAGCCGCTCTCCGGGGGAAGGGGACAAATCCGGATGTCCTCGTCATGACTGCCACTCCGATTCCACGGACCCTTGCCATGACTGTGTATGGTGATCTGGATATATCTGTGATTGACGAGATGCCGCCCGGGAAGAAACCAATAAAGACAAAGGTATTCTATGAAAAGGGTCGCGACAAGGTATACGATATAATACGCAGGGAGACGGGTAAGGGTAATCAGGCTTTCATAGTATATCCACTGGTGGAGGAATCGGAAGCGCTTGACCTGAAGGACGCTACCAGTATGGCCGCGCATCTCCGGGAAGACATTTTTCCAGATCTTCACGTCGGCTTGATTCATGGAAGGATGAAGGGTACCGAGAAGGAAGCGGTGATGACTGATTTCAAGCATGGCGGTCTTGATATTCTTGTCGCTACCACTGTAATAGAGGTTGGGATAGATATTCCTACAGCTTCCCTGATGGTTGTGGAACACGCGGAGAGATTCGGCCTTTCACAGTTGCACCAGTTAAGGGGAAGGGTTGGAAGAAGCGGTCTGGAGTCTTATTGCGCGCTGATCGCTCAACACAAGGGCAGTATGGACGCGAGAAAGAGGCTGCGTGTAATGGAGCAGACAAATGACGGCTTCAGAATCGCCGAGGAGGATCTCCTGATCCGTGGCCCGGGCGAGTTCATGGGGACTAAGCAGTCAGGGCTTCCCGATTTCAGGGTCGCTAGCATACTGAGAGACGCCAGCACGCTGAACGAAGCGAGGAGAGAGGCATTTTTGCTGGTTGAGAAAGATCCCGACCTTGAAAACCCCGAACACGAGGCACTGAAAGAGGTGCTCATGAAAAGGTGGGAAACCCGGCTGGAGATTGCGAAAACGGGGTAGGTACGTTTCGAACTACAGATATCGGCCATATCCCAGGGTTTTCTTGTGAGGGAAAAGTTTTTCCTTGCTCATGATGGAGTCTGCGAGTGTAATCTTGAGGCTCTGCACGGCCTCGCTGTGTGGAAGTGTTACCGGGTAAAGATTCAACCTGGATACTCTATCGCCCGTTTCAAACTTTTCCTGAGATATTGTCAGCTGTTTAGACAGGTGCATATAGATCCTGGGTCTGATTTTAAAGGCGGGTATCCAATAGCTCATACCGCGGTTTTCCCAATCCTTCTGAACAACTTTTGGCTGATTTGTAACCCTGATGAAATCGGCATAGGAACGTATTCCCATTTCATTTTTTGTCTCGGCGGATATTTTCCAGAAAGGCAGATATAATGAACCCTCCCGGCTGCCGGGTACGACATTAAAGCTCACCTCTGCAAACCTGCCGTCGGATGCCTGCCAGGCAGAGTCACAATTACTACAGGTCAGAACCACACTGTCCTTCTCTCCGTCCAGATCCCATCCGCAGTTGGGACATATGGTTGGGGAAAAAGTAACATTCCACCTTGGACACTTATCCATTAGCGGGGCAAGCACGTCGTGATCAGCAGGCAGTGAAACGAGGAACTGATTTGTTATGGCATCGAATAATTTGTTACCTTCCATATACAGTGGCAAATAGATACGACTGAGCGCTTCACCAATATAGGCCCGGTGAAAAAACTTTTTTGAGACAAAGGCCGCCGTATGCGCGCCCGCGCTATCCAGAATATCGTCGGATTTAAGGGTACTTGAGAGAATTGAACCGGCCATATCGTGGGTAACAAACTTCATTTTCATTGCCTGTGGCCGGAACCCAAGCGATAAGGGAATACCGCTTAAGGGAACGCCAAGACGTGTAATGTCCACGACGCGGTGATCTATAGAAGCATTCTTGCATAAAAAGACATTGCCCTTGAAACGCATGTAGGGAACATAGATAATCTCTTTGCCCGGAGCCCTGTCAGGCAGTACAAAACGGAACATGTCACCGGCAAAGAGGTAATTCTTAACACCGCAATAAGGACAGCGGAGTAGGCGGTTTGTTTCCTCCAGTTCCACGGGGGCACCGCACTGAGGACACTCGTGTTCGACGATGAAAGGCATCTACTTTAACCTTTCACCACACTGATTACAGAAAACAGAATTTGTAAGATTTTCGCTGCCGCAGTGAGGACAGGATTTCGGAGCCGGTTTTTCATCCGCCAGCTTACCACATCTGGGACAGAACCTGGCGTTTGGAGGCAGGTTTTTGCCGCAGTCGGAACACTGGTCAAAAACCAATTGCTGATGACCGCAGTGGGGACAGAATTTTGCTTCCTTTGGAATCACGTGTCCGCAGTCAGGACATTTCATTTCTTCCTCTGCCGCGGTACCGGCCTGTGCAGTCTGAGACCTGAACATATCCGCAAACATAGCCGGCATCATAAATCCCATTCCCATTCCCATGCCTGCACCGGCATCGCCGGTAGATACAGACGCCTTTTCCATTGCCATGGCTGCCTTCATTTTAACCAGTTTATCGAGATCCTTAATCACACTTAGACGACTCTTGTCATCAATCGCTGTTTGAACTTCCTTCGGTGGTGTGATCGAACTTATATACAGATGATCCAGCCCAAGTCCGAAATGGCTGAAATCTTCCTTGAGCCTGTCTTGCAGGCCCTTTGAAAGTTCGTCATAACGTCCGGGCAGATTAAAGAGAGAATCGAGGTTCTCCCCGAGATGATCATTAAACCTCGATACTATTACCTGCTTCAGATATTCTTCTATTTCTTCTGTTGAGTACTTACCCATAGTACCGACGAGCGTATTGATGAAAAGTATCGGCTGGACCACACGGATGTTAAAAACACCGTATGCACGGAGACGAACCAGACCGAGCTCTGAATCTTTAAAGGCCACGGGATCGCGCGTACCCCACCTCAGATTCGGAAATATCCTCATGTTGACAAAATAGACCTCTGCTCGAAGAGGACTTGTCATGCCCCAGGGAATTGCCAGCATTTTAGTAAGAACCGGTATATTTGCCGTCGTCAGAGTATGACGACCCGGGCCGTAGGCTTCGTACGATTTTCCTTTATAGAATAGCACTCCTATCTGGCTGTCACGAACAATCAATTGTGCTCCAAATTTGATCTCACCTGAATCTCTCTGCGGAATTCTGTGAACAAGCTCATGTTCTCCTTCATGAAACCATTCGATGACCTCCAGAAATATTATATTATCAGCACCCATTCGCCACCTCCCGTTTTGCTGGTTTTCTCTTCGGGTTCTATACAGTAAGGAAAACAGATCAGGCAAGAAGTATTTCTTTTGCCTCGCCTGAACAGATTTCATTTTTTGCGATCACTTTAACCTTGAAACTTTCATGTAACTGTTGTAGCAATCTGCTATCAAATTTTGATTCTTTACGTGTGCATCAGTTTATATTTTGTAGGAGGAGTTGTGAAAGATATATCTGTAGGTCTGATCGGTTTCGGAACTATCGGCACAGGAGTTGTAAAACTGCTGCGGGAAAATGAGGAATTGATCCAAAAACGCCTGGGGGCAAGGCTTGTTATCAAAAAGATAGCGGATGTCGATATCAAAACTCCAAGGCAGGTGCCGGTCGAAAGAGAGCAACTTACGACGGACGTTGATGATATCCTGACAGACCCGGATATCTCCATAGTTGTGGAACTTGTGGGGGGTTGCACCCACGCGAAGACGTTTGTACTGGAGGCAATACGCAACGGGAAACATGTGGTTACCGCGAACAAGGCGCTCCTCGCCAATTATGGGGATGAGATATTCAGCGTCGCCGAAGACCAAAAAGTCAATATAGGCTTTGAGGCAAGCGTAGGGGGAACGATTCCCATTATAAAGACACTAAAGGAAAGCCTTGCTGGGAATAACATCGAGTCTGTCTTCGGAATTATGAATGGGACATGCAATTACATACTAACGAGTATGACTAAAGACGGCAAGGACTTCAACTCGGCTCTGAAAGACGCGCAGGATCTCGGATTTGCCGAGGTGGATCCGACGTATGATATAGAAGCCGTCGATACAGCTCACAAACTCGCGATAACCCTGTCTCTGTCCTACGGCAAGAGGGTTTCACTAGATGATATTTACAGAGAGGGAATATCAGAAATAAGTCAGCAGGACATAGAATTTGCCGGAGAGTTGGGATATACCATCAAACTTCTCGCCATCGCGATCAGGAGGGGAGAGGTCATAGAGGCGCGTATACATCCGACCATGATACCCTTTGACCATATACTGGCCAGTGTAAACGGAAATTTCAACGCCTTTCATCTGATCGGCGATGCCTCTGGTTCTGTGTTCCTGTATGGACAGGGTGCCGGTATGATGCCGACGGCAAGCGCGGTAGTAGGGGATCTGATGGATATATCAAGGGATATTATGGCTGGAGCATGGAGGAGGGTTCCGCTTCGTTCCTACAGGGAAAACCAGATCGAGGACATCGACCTGCTCGGAATGGATGATGTCGCGACCAATTATTACTTCAGATTTTCAGCGGTTGACCGTCCGGGAGTACTCTCAGCGATATCGGGAATCCTGGGCTCTCACAACATAAGCATATCCTCCGTCATCCAAAAGGAGAGAAAACTTGACCGGGACGCCGTGCCGATTGTCGTCACAACGTATAAGGCAAGGGAAAAAGATGTTCAAATGGCGCTGGAAGAGATCGACAGGCTTGACATTGTGTTCGGAAAAACGACATTGATCAGAATAGAGGATGACAGATTGAGATGAAGTATATTGTTTTGCTGGGTGATGGAATGGCGGATTATTCGCTTTCCGAGCTGGGAGGGAAGACTCCCCTTGAATTTGCCGGCACTCCCAATATGGACAGAATGGCGAAGGGCGGCACAGTGGGATTGATAGATACTATTCCCGCCGGATTTACACCCGGAAGTGATGTGGCGAATCTGTCCGTGCTGGGATATGATCCAAAAAAGTACCATACCGGACGCGCGCCCCTGGAAGCGGCGAGTATGGGTCTAGATCTGGCCCCCGATGATGTTGCCTTTCGCTGCAATCTCGTGACATTCGGTTCAACAAAGGGTGAAACTGTGATGGACGATTTCACCGCCGGTCATATAACATCTGAAGAAGCATCTCTTATCATGGACAGTCTCAACAGGGAGCTCGCTTCGCCGGTTATAGATTTTCATCCCGGAGTCGGATACAGACACCTGATGGTCTATAAAGGTGGTCCTGTGTCGCTGCAGACGACCCCCCCTCACGATATTATTGGAAGGCCCATTGGGGGCTGGCCCCCCAAAGGAAAAGGATCAGAAGAAATCAGCAGTCTCATGGAGCGTTCGCGCGATATATTGAAAAATCATCCTGTAAACATCGCGCGTGCGTCGAAGGGTAAAAAAACCGCCGATTCAATCTGGTTGTGGGGAGAGGGGAGGGCACCCAGGATGGAACCCCTGACTGCCCGATATGGTGGCATAAAGGGCGGTGTCATATCTGCTGTCGATCTCATAATGGGGATTGGAATCTATGCGGGCCTCGAAACCCTCCACGTTGAGGGCGCTACCG
>JAFDBG010000088.1 GCA_019313385.1 Deltaproteobacteria bacterium
CAAACAGATGATTCTGGACATGGACAAGGATGAAATCAAGTTTCCGAAAGAGTTCCTCCGGGAGGCCGGACGCAGGAACCTCCTGGGGTGTCGCTATCCCAAAAAATGGGGCGGTAGGGACATGGACTGGGTAACGACCTGCGTGATACTGGAAGAGATTGGAACGCTCGGCTATGAATTCGCCTGCGTTTTTGGCGTGGGGGCGGAGCTGGTGTGTGACGCCATTATTCAGCACGGTACGGATGAGCAGAAAGAAAAATATGTAAAACCCCTCCTGAAGGGTGAGATATTTGCCGCGGAGGGACTTACCGAACCGAGAGGCGGGTCCGATTTTTTCGGGGCTACTACCATAGCTGAAGACAAGGGGGATTATTTTCTCCTCAACGGCCAGAAGAGGTTTATCGTCGGCGGAGAGGGCGCGGATTTCTTTCTGCTCTATGCGAGGACTGATCCTGATACCGACAAACCGCAGGAGGCCCTGTCGGCGCTGATAGTGGATCGCGGTCCCGGGGTGGAAACAAAATATCAGTACGGCCTGATGGGGTGTCGTGGGGGCGGGACCGCTCGTCTCATATTCAAGGATGTAAAGGTGCCGAAGGAAAACATAGTCGGAAAGATTCATGGGGCCTATGATGTCTTCAATACCATGATGATTCCAGAGAGACTCGGCACGGCTGTGATGACCATAGGAGCGGCTCAGCCCGCCGTTGATATAGCCACCAGTTATACATCGCGCAGAAAGGCCTTCGGGCAGATTATCGCGCAGTTCGAGGGCGTGAGCTTTCAGGTGGCGGAGGCGGTTATGCTTCTGGACGCGGCTCGGGCGATGGGTTACGCGACAGCGCGCGCTGTGGATGCAGGAGTTGAGATGCATCGTGTCCGTCGTATGGTATCCGAATCGAAGAAATTTATAACGGAGTCATGTCAGAAGGCCGTTCACAACGCCATGCAGGTTGTCGGGGGGATCGGCTATACAAACATATTCCCGATTGAGCGTATATATCGGGATGTGCGTCTCGCCTCTATCTGGACGGGAACCAGCGAGGTCATGTCCATGATTGTGGCGCATGAGTGGTACAGGGAATTTTTCATGAGCAAAAAGGCAACCCTCGCGCGCGATTTTGAGGCTGACGCCGAAGAGGCCGATGCCCTGGATGAGAAGATATACGAGTAGGTGTAAAAGACGGGAGACGGGAGACAGGAGACAGGAGACAGGAGACAGGAGACAGGAGACAGGAGACAGGAGACAGGAGACAGGAGACGGGAGACGGGAGGAAGGAGAGGGGAGGCGGCATAGCGTTGCCCCTCTGCGGGCAACATATCTGTGGGGCACGCTACGGTCTTTCAATCCGGCCCTATTTTGCCAGCAGTCCTCCATCATTAATCAGTATGTGGCCGTTTATATAGGATGAAGCATCGGAAGCGAGAAAGACGGCGACGCCCTTCATATCATCAATATCCCCTATCCTTCGCAGGGGAATCTTATTCATGGCCTTGTCGTAGGCCTCCTTGAATTCGGGTTTTTCAATAAATGCCATCATGTCTGTCCGGAAGAAACCGGGCGCTATGGCGTTGACACGGATGTTATAAGGCGCCAGTTTCACGGCGAGGTTCATGGTCAACAGGTTGATGGCCGCCTTGCTTGAGTTATAGGCTACAGCCGGATGGGAGAGTTCGTCGGATCCCCTGAATCCCATGACCGATGAAAGGTTTATAATGTTTCCCCCGCCCTGTTCCTTCATCATGTTGGCAACCTTTTGCGTGAGCATCCACACGCCCCTTACGTTGACGTTGAATATATTATCCCACTTCTCTATGGGAAATTTCAGCGTGGGCGCGCCCCAGGTTGCACCCGCGTCATTTACAAGGATATCTACGCGGGGAAAGTTTTCGCTTACCACTTTCAACATATTATCGATATCTTCTTCTTTGCTCACGTCGCACCGGATGGGCAGGGCCTTGACGCCAAACTCATCCGCTATCTCCTTCGCCGTTGCTTCGAGTCTATCCATTTTCCTTGAGGTGATAATGATATTTGCACCCGCTTCAGCGAGACCGGTAGCTATAAACTTTCCTATACCCCTTCCTCCGCCGGTGATCAGCGCTATCTTGCCGTCTAACTTGAACATATCCTGTAGTTTCATATTATCCTCCTGTTGCTTATACTTTTTACGCCCGTGTCATAATTATACCGAAGAAGGGTTTACCTTGAATGTCCGTCCGGTGCATATTCCAACAATACTTCGTTTTCGTCAATAATCACCTTCGTCAGGATTGACTGGACCTTTTTCCCCTATACGGATTGTATAACATCTTCGATCGTTTTATGACCGGCCAGTTCCTCCATCGTTATGACAGTCGGCAGTGCCATATCGAATGTCCGCTTATGAAATCTCTCGAGGGCTTCCTCCGGCGTTATCCAGAGATGTTCGGTCAGTTCGGTGCCGTCGTGCAGGGCCCTCTGGTTTGATGGGGCTTCTGCCACAAAGAATCTTACGTCGTAACGTATGGGAAAAGGGCTGGGGGTTATCCAGTGGGAAAAGTAGTGAAGCTGGTCAGTCGCGAGGATAAGCCCTTCATCCCGGATAATATCGTAAAAATCCGATTTTCCATCGAGAAGAGACTGGCGGTGCGAAAGGAACATTTCCTTGAGGGGTTCCGAGTTAAGGGATATGACAGACCCTCCCTTTGTGTATGCCAGCAGAAGGCCGACCTCTTCAAATGTTTCGCGAATCCCCGCAACCCATACCCCCAAAGCCTTCTCGGGTGATGAGATATCATCCAGCATGTGCAGCGC
Source organism: Deltaproteobacteria bacterium (assembly GCA_019313385.1). Classification (GTDB taxonomy): domain Bacteria; phylum Desulfobacterota; class Syntrophia; order Syntrophales; family UBA2210; genus UBA2210. Next base: position 2,798 of record JAFDBG010000088.1, read on the forward strand.
CCGCTTCCTGTCCATGCCCGTGCAGAGATTTTCCATCCCCGACAGGCAGTCTGCTTCGTCGAGGCCGCCGCCGGGAAACACGTACAGGTTCGGCACGAACTTGCTCCTGGGACTTCTCAGTCCCATCAACACCTCAAAACCCCTGCTGTCCGGGTCCGGGCTGTTTCGCATGAGGATGATAGTTGCCGCGTCTTTTGGTTTTACCGACATGGGACATGTTTTAATCCCAATCGCCTTGTGATGTAAAGTAATTTGTGACAAGTAGCGTGGGAGCTTTGTACCCCACCATCGTGTTGCTCGGGGAGGGGCAACGCTACGCTGACTCCTTCCTGCTGACCCCTGTCTTTAACGTTTATCTGATGAGTGACGCGATAACTTCTATATGCTTTGTCTGGGGGAACATATCTATCGGCTGCAGTGTTTCAAGAGAAAATCCCCTGCCGGTCAGGTACCTGATATCGCGTGCCTGGGTAGCGGGATTGCAGGAAATGTAGATAATCCTTTTCGGTTTCAGTGCGTCAAGACGCGCGAGGGTCTTTTTCGTGCAGCCGGTTCGTGGCGGATCTATAAGCACGATGTCCGCGCGGGTTTTCTCTCTTATAAATCTGCCCAGTATGTTTTCCACGTTCCCCTTATAGAAACGGGTATTTGTTATGCCGTATTTCTGGGTGTTGTGCGTCGCGCAGTGGACGGCTGTGCCACTGATCTCCATGCCGAGGACCTTCCTGACGTGGGGAGCGATAAAGAGTGAAAAGAGGCCGGAGCCGCAGTAACAGTCCAGGACGGTGTCGGATTCTTTCAGATCACACATATCCATAACGTGTTCTATTAATGTGTCTACCAGATATATATTCCCCTGGAAGAAACCGTCGTTTGCAACTTGCACCTCTTTCCCTTTTGCTATTCTTGTAATGTATTTCCCGGGGGGATAGGTGGTTTCAGACCAGAGAATGTATCTACTGCGGTGTGATGGAATTTCCCCGGAGGCGAGCATTTCTCGAAGCCTGTGGTATCCCATGTTTATGGATTCGTCCACAATGTCGCATTTCTCTATATTGACCAGTTTTCCTCCCACTGTGTCCATGAAACCCAGATTCAACTGCCCATCGGCACCCGGGATACAGTGGAATTCCGCTTTTCCCCTGTAGCCTAAGGCCTGTGGCGAAGGGATGATAGCTCGTACCGGTGGAGACGCGATTTTTCCTATTCTTTCAAAGGATTCCGCGACCTGCCTTTCTTTGGTTTCCAGTTGGGTCTTATAAGATATATGCTGATACTGGCATCCGCCGCATGTGGAAAAGTGGGGGCATACAGGTTCGATCCTGTCTGGCGACGGGGTGATTATATCCCTTAACTCGCCGACACAGTAGTTTCTTTTCACCTCTACGACCTTCGCCTCGACTGTGTCTCCGGCAGCGGTAAAGGGGATAAAGACAACCATGTCATCAATCCGTCCAACTCCATTGCCTCCAAAGGCGACAGCCTCGATAGACGTTTCAATTATGTCTCCTGCGTGTAATACTTCATCCATGACAGCCATTTATACATTGTCGAGAGGATCTGCACAAGGGAAAACAAACCTTTATTTTTCTTTACAAGCATGGCTAATATTGATATTCCCTGCCTTCATTTTTGTAACGGTTCACGGTTGAAAAAATCGTGAGCTATGAACTGTGAACCGGCAACTGTGAACGGTTATACGTTTTTTACCCGAAAGGTAACATGCCGATAGATAACAACAACAATATAAACCGCATCAAGACAGGTGACAGGGAGATCATCCTCATAGGCACCGCGCACGTTTCCAGGGACAGCGCTGATCTGGTGGAGAAGGTCATAGAAGAGGAACGCCCTGACACGGTATGCGTGGAGCTGTGCCAGTCCAGGTATGACGCGATCACCCAGAAGACCAACTGGGAAGAGATGGATATCCTGAAGATAATCCGCAAGAAACAAACCGCGCTCCTGTTGTCGCAGCTCATAATGGCGTCATTTCAGAAGAAACTCGCTGAGAAATTCAACATAAATCCAGGCGAGGAGATGATACGCGCGATAAACAAAGCGGAAGAGGCTGGGGCAGAGATTGTTCTGGCTGACCGCGACATCCGTGTTACCATGAAGAGAACATGGCGGAATATGCGGTTCTTCAACAAGCTGCGTTTTGTTTTTGAACTGATATCTTCCATTTTTATGGGTGAGGATATCAGCGAGGAAGATATAGAGAAGCTGAAAGAACGTGATGCCCTTGAACTGGCCCTACAGACCTTCGGTAAGGAGTTGCCGGAGATCAAGATCACACTGATTGATGAGAGGGACCAGTTTCTGGCCCATTCGATTGCCAGCGCGCCCGGTGACAGGATAGTTGCGGTTGTGGGAGCTGGTCACGTGCCCGGTATATTGAAAAATCTTGATAGAGACATAGACATTGCCGCGATAAACGAGGTTCCGCCGAAGGGCAGGGCGGGGCGGTTTGTGGGATGGGGAATTTCTTTTGCCGTTATAGGGCTTATAGTCGCGGGATTTTTTCATTCAGGCAGCGGGGCGAGCCTGAATATGATTAAATGGTGGTTTCTTGTGAACGGTGTATGCGCGGGCCTGGGCGCTGCGATAGTGCTGGCCCATCCACTTACAATTATCGTTTCAATCATTGCCGCGCCACTTACGTCAATAAACCCCATGATAGCGGCCGGGTGGGTCGCGGGTCTTACAGAGGCATCATTAAAAAAGCCTCAGGTGAAGGATTTCATTGACCTGAAAACGGATATATCTTCGGTGAAAGGGTTCTGGCACAACAAGATTACCCGCATACTTCTCCTTATAGTATTTGTAAATATAGGCAGTTCCATCGGAACATTTGTCGCCATTCCGCTGATGATGAGGTTTTTGAATTAGATGCACCGCTCTGAGAAAAAATCCATGCTTTGTCCCAGCTGCAGGAAGCTCATCAACCATGACGAGCCGGTCTGCCCCTATTGTGGGATTTCAAGGCCCGGATCGGCATGGAAGAAAACCACCCCTTCAAACCTGCTGCGCAGTCCATATGATATGATAAAGATCATAATATATGTTAACGCGGCTTTTTATGTGCTTGCTCTCTTATTGAATCCCATGGCGCTTGGCCTGTCTGCCAATCCCCTCGCCTTCCTTTCACCCTCCAACAACAGCCTTCTGCTTCTGGGCGCGACGGGAACCATACCCATAGGCAAACTGCACTGGTGGTGGACGCTCCTGTCAGCCTCTTATCTCCACGGCGGATTACTTCACATCGCGTTTAACATGATAGCCCTGAAACAATTAGGGCCTTTTGTGCTGAGGGAATATGGTGTCAATCGTTTCTTTGTAATATATACTGTAACCGGTATCGCGGGATTTTACCTGTCATATCTTGCCGGCGTTCCCCTGACCATAGGGGCATCAGCCAGCATCTGCGGTCTTATAGGTGCAACTCTCTATTATGGAAAGAGCAGGGGCGATATCTATGGACAGGCAATCTACAAGCAGGTTATGGGATGGGTGGTGGGACTGGCGATATTCGGTTTCATGATTCCGGGGATTAATAACTGGGGGCACGGGGGTGGCATAGTCGCCGGCATTCTTCTGGGTTTTCTTATGGGATATAATGAAAAGCGTGGGGAAAATCAGCTTCACCGTGTGCTGTCGACAAGCTGTATACTGCTGACCGTGGGGGTTCTGCTGTGGGCTGTCCTGCAATCCATCTATTACTCTTTTACCTGACACACAAGGATCTATCATGACAAACTGCAGGATTGACACACGCCGGATATTAACCTATATCTACCAGAAGGGTTCAAAGCGTCTAGGACTCAAGTAGCGTGGGGCCTCTGTGCCCCACAGAGTTAAAAGGAGGGTCACATGTTAAAGAGAAATTGCTGGATACTGGCCGTACTGGTGGGAATCTTTTTTACCTCAAGTTGCTCCCTGCAGGTTGGAGACAGGGTAGCCGGTATTCATTCAGGAAAGTTCTTTTATACAGACGGAAACCTGGTTACAAACTACGATGTTTCCTTCGACAGGGCATGGAAGGCCTGTGAAAAAACGCTGACCGATATGGATGCCTCCGTTGTTGAGAGAGAGAAGAAGATATCGGAGGGAACATTGAAGGCCGTGCTGGAAGGCGACAATGTTCGCATATTTGTTCAGTATCTTGAGAAGAACCTGACGAAGGTTTCGGTGCGTGCGGGACTCGCGGGGAACAATATAGCGGCGGAAATGATACAGAAAAAGATCAGGGAAAATCTTATCAAAATGTAGGCTGGAGAGTCTTCATGAAAGTCATACTGGCAGGCCACAACGTTGATTATGAGGTAATAAAGGAATGCCGCGCGTCCCTGGAAAATGCCCTTTCCGGGTATGGAAGTGAATCTCTGACCCCGGAGACCATCTCTGCCGCTTATGCCCGCATAAGCAGAAATCCTCTGCCAGTCAATGAACTGAGAAAGATCGCGAGGGCC
>JAFDBG010000089.1 GCA_019313385.1 Deltaproteobacteria bacterium
TGTGAAATAGGGGGAGTATACTTAATTCTGCGGAAAAGAACTGTTCGGATTGCAAGATAAAAGCGAATTAAGTATACAATAACGACAATAAGGAAAGCCTGACCCCGTTAGTTCAGCAGGCCCTAGAGTTGAGTTAAAAGTCGTATTCAAGTTCTATCCCTATAAAGTGATTTTTTTGTTTGTTGTCTTTTATGTTCTCGGAATTGTTGATTTCTTCATAGGCGTATCTGAGAGTCAAGTCCACCCGGTCGTCGATGTCATACCCTGTTTCAAGAAAATACTGGTATTTTTCCTGGATATTTGTCTGGCTGATGCCGTTTCTCTCTTTGTCGAAACCGATTTTGTATGAAAAGCTGTTCTCAAATGTCTGCGAAAGTTCGACAAAAAGATCATCGGAGTCGCTGCCGGCGTGATGCCCGAACCCCCTTCCCTTGTATGACATAGGATAGGAGGCGTGGCGGTACCAGGCAGTCGGAACGCTGTCTGGCGAAAGATCCGCGTATTCCACTCTCAACTGCATGCCTTTCACTGTGAAGGCATCGTTTAGGGTAATACCAGCAAGATACGCTCTCCTGTCGGGTGGGGTGCCGGTATCTTCAGCGCCGATTTCCCCGTATAGTTTTATTGAACTTGCGAGCGGGATAAACTTGTCCACATTTGGGATAGACAGGGCAAGATCGATGGCAAGCTCCTGATTGCTTTCGAGTGTCGTACCGTCCCTGTTCTGGTTGCTGTAGGCAATCTTGAAAAAGTCCTTAAAACTCGTACTGCGCCCTTCGCCCCCGAACATAACGAGATGTGACAGTCCCACTTCCAAAAGCGGATGGGGTTTGAAGTTGAGTCTCAGGCCGTGAAGGTATGGTTTTGAGAGGTCGTCGCCTGTGGCGGCGTCGGTGATGTTGTGATCGTCATCATCCAGCCTGGAGAAGATAAGGTTAAATCTGAACGGACCAAGGTAACTGAAAATCCAGGGAAGAAGCACGGCTCGCTCATTGGACAGCTTTATCATGTCAAAGGGCCTTGCGTTATTCGATATGAGAAGAGATCCATGATACCCCGGTCCCCACCAGAGAGAATCTCTCCCGACCGCGATCTCAAAATCTCCGGTGGTGAACTTGATATATCCCTTATGCAACCGAACCTCAGTCTCATCGTTGCCATCAACGTTTCCCACTTGCTGGTTATAAAGGATCATGGGCTCGATATAGTAAGAGAAGACGTTCCAGAGCCTCCCCATCGATTGAAACTGGATCATGGCGTTGTGGCCATCGTAGTAGTCGATCCCTTCGTTGTTGAATGTTGAATATGGGCCATCCATGAAATTGTAGCTGACGGAAAATTCGTCCACCGGTTTTAGAAAGGTTCTGGGCGCACTCCCCGGAGCCCTGGCTTCGGATATTTCGTCCTTATACTCTTTTGACATTCTGTCAAGGAGATTGGCGGCGGATGTCGGAACCTCTTTTTCCTCCGATTCTTCTATCGCCTCCGCCACCAGTCTGCCGGCTTCGGCCCGGGTAAAGGGCTTTGTGGATGAAAGGTTGCTCTCTATAAGACCCTTTGAAATCAGGGTGTTAACATCCCCGTAAAAGGAGGAATTAACGGGTATGTTCACAGAGGCGTATGCGGTTGTCACATAGAACAATACAACTGTTACGGATATGATCAGTAGTTTTGATTTTTGCATTTTCAAAAAGCCTTCCCACGCAAAGGACGCTGATAAATAAAGAGAAAGAGATTTTGTATATCTAGAACAACGTGTTGATTACACCGACTGAGACGGCGATCTGATAAAGGACGGAAGTTATGTCCTTTGCCATCTTGAGACCTGAGATCTCTATCAGTTTTCTCGGTACCAATATTGTGTCACCGGGGTAGACTACGGTCGAATCAAATCCGCCACTGAACCACCTGCTATCCCCTTCGTCCCATCTGAAGCTGTTCGAGCCGCCGCTTCTGTTGCTGACAATTGTTCCATCGGCGCGTATGACACACATGTCGTCAGGATTTGCGTTAACGGTCGGGCCACCAACCATAGACAGGTATTCTTTTACCGTGTTTCCCTTTTCATGGAGCAGAGATGTCGGATTATATACGGAGCCCATCACATGAACCACCCCTTCTTTCTTCGGGATATAGAGGGCGTCCCCATCCTCCAGCACAAAATCATATTTAGAGCCCTTCAGTTTGTCGAGGGATACCAGTCTAACAATGACGCGGCCTGTTACTTCCGCTCCTTTCAACTTGTTGAGAAGTGTCTGCCTTGCGGCCATGGCCGCCTGAGCCGAAGCAACATCGTCTTTCGAAAGCGCCCCCGACTGGGCTGCTGCCGCGGAGGAAGCGAGATCCTTCTCCATCTCGAACATGAGTTTGTCAAGTGTTGATTTCTGTCGTACCTTCGCCGATTCGCGGGTCAGTACGGCCCCCCGCAAATATTTTGTTGGAAGATAATCACCCGCCCTCTCGATCAGCTCAGACAGTGTCCCTTTTTCCGTAAAGCTGTATTCTCCGGGAAGCGCGACTTCGCCGGTTATCAATACCTTTGTTTTTGTCTGCCATTTTGGGATAGCGGCAATAAAGAGTTCATCAAAATTCCGGAGCTTGACATTATCCGTTACACCCCCCTCCAGCGCCTTCTTCAGATCTAGCTTACAGACCTCTGTCTTGAAAAGCTTACCATCGGATGTACTGTAGCGTGTCAGTTCAGCCGAATATATATAGGCACTTTCCGTGAGATTGCCAGCCGCAAAAACAAGATCGCGAATTGTCATATCGCTTGAGAGGGGGTATTCTCCGGGATTTGTGACCGCCCCCTTAACTGAAACCTTCTTCTCAGGTGCATATTCACGAATTGAATGGACGATAACCCTGTCCTTGTCTTGCAAGACTATGTTGGCGTTCTCCTGCCCGGTCATCGCCTTTGCAAGGTTTATTACAATCATACTCACTTCTTTGGTCTTCGGGTCTGTTCTGAAGATATTGACCGGTCCCATTGAGATATCAGGAGTCAATCCACCGGCCCTGAATATGGCATCCTTAACTCGCATGCCTTTATCATATCTATATGTCCCGGCATTCCTCACCTCTCCCGACATTTTAATATCCGGTTTGTCTTCAAAAGCCCATTTGTTGAAAACCTGAATCTCGTCTCTTGACTGTAGAAGGACATCCTCCTGATTATCTTTAAGCAACGCTCTCCCCAAATCAAATGGAACCAGGATTGGCATTCTCTCCGGCGGATTATATCTTTTGATCAGGGCATAGGGAAAATATGTCTCAGGCTTAAGATCATCTATTTTTATGACGTCAGACACCCTAATCCCTGAAAAGTATCCATATTTCCCGGACCTCATTACATTTCCGAACAGATAAACAGCATTCGTATCTTCATTAACGATAGGAAAAATTTTTACGACATCTCCATCCTGCAGTGTAAAGCTCCTCTTCTCCCTTTTTAATTCATCCATCGACATGTCCAGTACGACTCTTTCCCTGTTTTCAAGATATCGCTGGATCTGTATCTGCTCCGAATAGGCGGAAGACTTGATACCCCCCGCAAGATTCAGGGCATTCAGCAGGCTTTTGTCCTTTTTTAATTCGTAGACCGCAGGGGCTTTGACATCACCCTCTATAGCAACCACGGCATCAGCCTTTGGCACAAATACAATATCCCCCGGTTCCAGTCTCACATCTTTTGAATTATCCCCCTTCAGGATAAGGTCGTAAAGATCGAAGGTTGTTATCGTTTTTCCATGTCTCTTTAACTGGACATTCCTCATGGACCCCAGTAGAACAGACCGGTGTGTTTCTTTCTCCTCCCCTCTGCCAGTAAAAGCATAGGACCTTTCTGAGAACAATTGCCGCTCCGGAATTTTGTCCATTTCGATTTTTCCGATTTCTGTTTCAAGCTCTTGAACCCTCATGGATCCAAGCCTTTCTAGTTCTTTGGCAGATTCCTTCTCAGTTAGAACTTTTTTTAGTCTAAAAACCTCTTGCTGCCTTTCTTCGACCCTCTCTAACGCCTTGATTTCTTTTTCAAGTTGAGAGGTATCAAGCTTGTCATACAGCTGATATTTTTCCTTTAAACCTTTTTCTTTTTTAAGTCTTGTTGCAAGTTTTTTGTATCCTGAAAGTGTTGGGCCTTCTTTGTCGGATGCAGAAGAAGCATATCTCGAGTCAGCTGAAAAAGATTGATCTTCATACGGTTCTTGCGGGGGCATAATCTCGGGACCACCCGCGTATATCAAGGCATTCAATAGGGTATCAAAGGCGCTTACCGTATAGGTCCCCGGGGTTTTAACGGAGCCAACCACAAAAATCGTTATGCTCCGCAATTTCCCCATTGAAACGCTTACGTTTACACCGGTGATTGCTTCCGCTTCCCGCTTGATTAAATCCTGCAACTGCTTGTATGTAAGACCAGCAACTTGTATTACGCCAATCTTAGGAATCTGTATGCTTCCGTCCCGCTTCACATTAAGATCATATTGTTCATTTATTCTGCCCCAAAGCTGTACAACAATATTATCATCGGGACCGACAATGTAATCCGTAGATACAGGGATATTTGAAGGGGGAGTGAAAGACGTGGGGTCTCCAGAGAAGAACTGCTTGCCAAATACAGGCAGAATATCTGCCCTCCTCGGCTCTTTTATATAATACTCTCCTTCCTTCTTCTTTTCTTCCGCCCCCTTGAGCTCTTTCAAACTTTCTTTATCCATTGCAACAGCATCAGCTTTTTCAGGAACTGATGTATTTCCATAAATATCATATTTCTGTAATTCCGGATGGGCATCAAGATATTTCTTTGCGTCAGAAGGGTTTACGTTCTGGGAAAAAGCCGGATTTGCCGGCAAAATCAGGCCCAGGATAACGATTAATAGAAGGATGGACTTTTTCATAAATTTTAACCTCGCTGTTTTTTGTTCCGCAATCTCATGTATTTTTTAAGATTGGCAAGTCTTTCAGGATCTTCATTCTTCTTTAAATTGCCCGCATATTCCATGATAAACGCAAGAAATATAGCCATAAAAAAGGCAACTATGACGGACAGGATGCATATCTGCGCCCGTTTGGGTTTGAACTTCTTTTCCGGAACAAACGGCGGATCAATGATATTGAAGCCGTAGTATTTCTGGACCTTTGCCAGGGTCTCCTTTTCCACATACTGCGCTATTATCTCGGCCAGCTTTGTTCTCAGGAGCGGATCGGTCGTGGTTACCAGTTGTTCCTGAAGCGCCTTGCTCTGTGTCGAGACATTTTCAAGTGACTGCTGCCGCATAAACTCACTCATGCCGTCAACATAGTAATCGAGCAGCCTCCGGGCAACTGCCGGGTCCCGGGAAATGAACCCGAGTTTCAGGATACCAGTCTTCTTGTCCGGCTTAATCTCCAGCATGCCCCGCATGGACCTGTACGCGTCCTGGAGCGTGGGAGGATCTTCGACCGTCCATGCCTTTGTCTTCTCATCCCAGGAATCCTCGAAGATAACCGGCATCAGCTTATGCTTTTCAACCAGGTCATTGGTCAGTTCGCGGCTCTTGAGAACTACCTCAAATTTCTCCAGTGATCCGGCCCCACCGATGCCGACCTGAGACGCGACCATGGCGCCGAATCCGCCCAGGGCAGACAGACTGCTGCTCAGAGAGGCCTTTTCCTGCTCAATCGGGGCGATGGTACATTCGGAACGGTATATATCGGTCATGAGCAGGCTGGCAACAACCGCGACCACGCCCGCGATAAAGACAACTGAAAATATCATCCACTTGTGCTTCAGCAGGACAATAAACATATCCAGCAGATTAATTTCGTCTTCCTCGTATGGCGGGTAACTCTGCGGATACGGATTCTGCCCTGATTCTTTGCCTTCCATTAATGGAACCTCCTGTGGGTAAATGGGGTAAATGGGGACAGCGCCCTATTTACGCAGCTCTTGAAGCGAGCTGAACACTAAAGAGTCACAGGGCGAAAGTCAAGAAAAAAGCCGCGCATTAGATGGCGGCACCTCCCCATGTTATAAAACCGGGTCTTATATCCCTGGCGCAACAGTCGGGAGCGGCAGTCTGTCTCACCTGTGCTTTTTATGAAAATACCTGGGCATTTAACAGCGGGGATCAAATCATGACGTCAAAACCGCTCAGCAAAGTGATAATCCGTTTCGGTCCGCTTGAGCTCATTCCTCAAGATATGGATTCCGCCGGATTTGAGGAGGTCCGCCTCCGTATAGAGCGGAAGATGATGGAGGGATATGAAATGGGGACAGCATCCTCCTAATAGTACGGGAATTAAGTATGATGGTGTCGTAAAAAGTCCCAAAACCGTCATATCGGACTCGATAAGCCTGCCCCGTACCTGATACGGGGGTATCCAGAAGTTGTTGAATTTACTGGATTCCGGCTTCCGCCGGAATGACGAAAAATGGCGTTTTCTGACTTTTTACGAGTGCGTCAACCCTTGTTTCTTGCGCAACTTCGGGACAGATCACCTGTAAATCAATTGATTTTTCGCAATTCCGCGATAAGCCCATTCCCGCGGATGTTTCAGGCTGGCTCGAATGCGGAAAGCAGAGTGAGATAACACCTGCAATATCCGCCATCGCCTCACAGATAACAGGCCGCAGCAGAAAAGAGCGTCTCTACAAGGTGATTGATTACATCCATGAGAATTTCATATATGACAACTGGTACAGCGATAAAGCGTTCACCCGGACAGCGGATGAACGCTTCAAAAGCAAAGTCCTGGACGGGTGCAGCAACTATGCCCTGGTTGCAGTAACCCTTTTCAGGGCGCTGGGAATACCTGCAAGTATGGTACTGACGGCAAATGTGGATTGGATGCTGGCTTACAGGGAAAATAATTTACTCATTCCTACCGAACATGTTTTTATCGAAGCATACCTCGAAGATCGATGGTGTCTTGTTGACCCGACTTACCGGATAGTATTTACGGATTACGACCCAGCGTCACGTGATTATCCAAGGCGAGAGCATTTTTGCCTTCGGGCGAAGGACTACTGGGAATCAGGAATCACAGATGTTTCAAAATTGAATGAGATTATGGGAACAGGGACATCTCCCGTACTTCGAGAAGTGCCCCCAGACAAAACAGCCAGATAATCTTTTCCTAGCGCTTTGCGCCTGGTTTATTGTAGTCAAGTTTTATTTAAAAAAATTAGCAGAAAATTGTCGTGTGCGAGATTGCACATTTGAATATCCTGTTTTTAGCTTTAGTCATAGAGATTGT
>JAFDBG010000027.1 GCA_019313385.1 Deltaproteobacteria bacterium
CGGAAATGATCAGAAAAGTGGTAAACTTTCCTCCGGAATGGGTGGCAGGTTTCACCCGGAATCAGTGGCAACTTTGTTCCGGAATGGGTGGCAGGTTTGAGCCGGAATCTGCAATTAAACTTTAAAACAATAAAAACCACATATCATTATATCAAGATGTCACTGGGCGTGGTTCTACCTTTTTATTTATTGTTGTCAACGGGACAAGCTGATAAAGAGACGGTCGGCTGACAATGTCAGCTCGACATACTTTAGAGATCAAGAGAGGTATTCCATGAGTATCGATACGAAAAAGATTATTTATAGCATGATGAGGGTCAGCAAGTTCTACCAGAACAAGGCTGTATTAAAGGATATATCCCTTTCCTATTTTTACGGCGCCAAGATCGGCGTTTTGGGATTGAACGGCTCCGGAAAAAGTTCACTCCTGCGCGTTATGGCCGGGGTTGATGAAGAATATAACGGACAGGCCGTCCTCTCGCAGGGATATACGCTGGGGTTTCTCGAGCAGGAACCGGTGCTCGATCCCGACAAGACAGTACAGGCCGTTGTTGAAGAAGGCATGCAGGAAGCGGTAAATCTCGTTAGAGAATACAATGAAATAAGTGAAAAATTTGCCGAGCCCATGTCTGACGATGAGATGAATAATTTGATAGAGCGTCAGGGTGCATTGCAGGAGAAAATCGATCACGGCGACCTCTGGGACATCGATTCCCGTCTGGAGATGGCTATGGATGCCCTGCGCTGTCCTCCGGGAGATACTCCCATAAAGATTCTTTCCGGCGGTGAGAAGCGACGTGTGGCTCTGTGCAGGCTGCTGCTCCAGAAGCCGGACATTCTGCTTTTGGACGAACCGACGAATCATCTGGATGCCGAAACGGTGGGTTGGCTTGAGCGTCACCTTCAGCAGTATGAAGGGACGGTCATTGCCGTCACACACGACAGGTATTTTCTGGATAATGTTGCCGGGTGGATTCTGGAGCTCGACCGGGGAGAGGGTATCCCATGGAAGGGCAACTATTCTTCCTGGCTTTCACAGAAAGAGCAACGGCTGCAACAGGAGGAAAAACGAGAAACGGAACGGCAAAAGACCTTGCAGCGTGAGCTGGAATGGATAAGCCTGTCGCCGAAGGGCCGCCAGACAAAGTCGAAGGCCCGTATCAATGCCTATGAATCACTGATGAACCAGAGCGCTGAAAAGCAGGAGAGAGAACTGGAAATATACATACCGCCAGGACCCCGTCTCGGAAAGGTCGTTATTGAAGCGGATAATGTGAGCAAGGCATTTGGCGATCGGCTCTTATTCGAAGGAATGACCTTTGCGTTGCCTCCGGGAGGAATCGTCGGCGTAATCGGACCTAACGGCGCAGGGAAAACAACGCTTTTTAACATGATAACGGGTAGGGAAACTCCCGACTCAGGCACGATAAAAGTCGGCGAAACAGTCTGCCTTGCGTACGTCGATCAGGAACGGGATACGCTTGACCCGAACAAATCAGTGTGGGAAGTGATTTCCGGGGGCAGCGATCTGGTCAAGCTGGGGGAAAGAGAAATGAACTCAAGGGCCTACGTCTCACGATTCAATTTCTCCGGGACGGACCAGCAGAAAAAGGTGAACATGATTTCCGGCGGCGAGCGCAACCGCGCCCATCTTGCCTGCATCCTCAAGGAGGGTGCCAATGTGCTTTTGCTTGACGAACCGACAAACGATCTGGATGTGAACACGATGCGAGCCCTTGAAGAAGCATTAGAGCAGTTCGGAGGATGCGCTGTCATCATCAGTCACGATCGCTGGTTTCTCGATCGCATTGCTACGCATATCCTTGCCTTTGAGGGAGACAGCTCCGCCCTTTGGTTTGAAGGCAATTATTCCGATTATGAGGCTGACCGGAAAAAGAGGCTTGGAAGGGCCGCCGACCAGCCGCACCGGATCAAATACCGACAGTTGACGCGATAATAAACGGGGCGGGAGGCAGACAGATGGACGATCTGGATAAATATGTTGAAACAAGGAAAAAACCATAAGATAACATTTAAAATGTTATTGTGGTGCTATGGAGAAGCTAACTCGTCAATTTGTGGAATACGTCTCTGAGGTGGCCGGTCAATCGGCCGCCGCCGGTTTTTGGGAATCATCCTCAAAGATACCATTGATTTCCGGCCATCTGTGTTCGAAAAACATTTGCGGCAAATAATGCTACACGTCACATATCTGGAAGGACACTGTCTAATTGCCCAGGATCTCAGCAATTCTGTTAGATGAAAACTATTACGACTTTATCCACCGACACAAACGTGAAATTGAAGACATTTCAATCGTTGATGAGCAATGCCTGATCCCACTCAAGGCACGTGCCTGGCTGGGCTTGACGCAACGGAGAGAGGGAGGAGGAGACGTTGACAGCAAGGATATTAGAAAACACCGGAGAGGATCTGAATGGATGATTCAATGGCAGCATATAATCAGGCGATAACCGAGATTATCGGACGGCGCTTTTCATGCCGCAGTTATGTCCCGAAACCAATCGAGCCGGGGCTCAGGGATCAACTATCGAGGGTGCTGGCCGGGTCATCGACAGGCCCTCTCGGCACAAAGGCGCGGTTTGAATTGGTATCCGCCGGGGAAGATAACCTGGCCACGTTGAAGGGGCTGGGAACATACGGTTTCATCAAGGGGGCCAGCGGCTTTATCATCGGCGCGGTTGACCAGGGCGAGAACAATATGGAGGATTATGGCTACCTGCTGGAATGGGCCATTCTTTTCGCGACGGATATCGGTCTCGGCACCTGCTGGCTGGGCGGCACCTTCAGAAAGAGCGGTTTTTCCCGAAAGATTTCCCTCAAGGAGACCGAGATACTCCCGGCAGTGGCGGCTGTGGGATATGCCGCGGACAAACGCCGCTGGTTCGATTCCTTCGTTCGCCGGAGAGCAGGATCGGACAGCCGGCTTCCATGGGATAAGCTCTTTTTTGACGGAACCTTCCGCACACCTTTGTCGGCCGACACATCCGGTCCTTTTGTCACACCCCTCGAAATGGTACGTCTGGGACCATCCGCGTCAAACAAACAACCGTGGCGCATAATCAGGGATGGCACACAGTGGCATTTCTATGTGCAACGCACGAGTGGCTATGGCAATCGAAACGCGGCTCTCTTTAATCTGCCCGACATGCAGCGGATCGATATGGGTATTGCCATGTGTCACTTCGAACTCACCGTTCGGGAGATGGGTTTGTCCGGAGAATGGATACACGCTGAACAGGGTATAGAGAAACCTGACAAGCTTACGGAATATATCGTCACCTGGCAGCAAAAGGATCAGGGTCTCATCTATAAAGGGTAAGGTTATGATACATGATTTTGACACGCCCGTTGACCGGCGCGGCACAAACAGCCTGAAGTGGGACCTGTACAAGGGGACAGAAATCATTCCGCTGTGGGTGGCGGATATGGATTTCCGGGTTTCACCGGCGATCGGCAGAGCCCTGCAGGCCCATGTCGACCATGGAGTATTCGGTTATACCCTCGTTCCCGATGAGCTGATCGATGTGGTTATCGAAAGGCTCGCCACGCAGTATAGATGGAAGATCGAACGCGATTGGATTGTGTGGCTTCCGGGCCTGGTTACGGGAATTAACGTGGCCTGCCGCGCCGTGGGCGATACCGGTGATGAGGTTCTGACCACGGTACCGGTCTACCCACCCTTTCTGACGGCTCCGGGAAATTCTTCACGAGAACTCAGGACGGTTCCGCTGATAGAAGGAACGGGGGGCTGGGAGATTGACTTTGACCTCCTGGAGCGTACCATAACGCCGCGCACCCGGCTTTTTTTGCTCTGCAGTCCCCATAATCCCACCGGGCGGGTGTTTACCCGCGATGAGCTCTCCACCCTGGCGCAGATCTGTGAGCGGCACGATCTTGTGATATGCTCCGATGAGATCCACTGCGAACTGGTGCTCGATACGGACAAGGAACATATCCCAACGGCGACCCTGAGCCCGGAAGTGGAGAGGCGCACCATAACGCTCATGGCGCCCAGCAAAACCTTCAACATACCGGGGCTGGGCTGTGCCTTCGCCGTCATTTCCGATGAACCGCTCCGCCGACAATTTCTACGGGCGATGAGGGGAATCGTGCCCCACGTCAACGCACTGGGATATACGGCAGCACTGGCTGCCTACCGGGACAGCCGGGACTGGCACATGGCGATGCTTGACTATCTCAGAGAAAACAGGGATATTGTCGAGCGTTTTATCGAAGCAATCCCGGGTCTCTCCATGCACCATGTGGAGGCTACCTACCTGGCGTGGATCGATACCAGGCAGACTGGCATGAAGGGCCCCGTCACAATCTTCGAGGAAGCCGGGGTGGGACTCTCTGACGGCAAACCCTTTGGCGCGGAAGGGTTTGTGCGGTTGAACTTCGGCTGCCCCCGGCCCGTACTGGAGGAAGCCCTGGAGAGAATGCGGAAGGTGATTCCAATCTAAGGGCGTTGCTTCCATTTCTGTCCATGATCACCGCACTCATTACAAAAGGTTGTGATCATTATTTCGTTGACTCGCAAGGCCGCTTTTCTTATACTCCCCCCCGAGAAAAAGGAAGGTTTTTACAAAGGTAGATATGTAAGTGCTAATTCCTATGGCTGGTCATATTGGTCAAACCGTTCTTTTGTCCCGGTTACTGTACATCAAACAATCAGATCAAAGTCTATCGGTTGTGGGGGCTTGCAATGCTGTTGTTGATTTTAATCGCCAGGTCTTGTCTGTTGAAGGAAGAAAACATCTTTCTCCCCTAAAAAAACCGGAGACTAGATGGAAATGGGGATTCAGAAAATACAAGAATCAGGTACCAAACTATAGTGAACAGAAAAATTGTAATGCTCTTTACTTGGCGCTTTGTACCTGTAATCAGGAGATAAAGAGATATGAATGAAGAAAAGGCTGTTGTAGAGAATGCCGACCCACCGGGCGGGGATACTGAGCAAGACAATGGTGTTCAAGCCCCGATCCTGTTCTATAACGATGTTGTCCTTGAACATTTTACCAATCCTTGCAATGTAGGCGAAATGCTTCAAGATGAGGCGGATGGTTTTGCCCTTGTCGGTGATCCGACATGTGGCGATCAAATGAAACTGTGGATAAAAGTAGAGTCAGACACAATAACAGATATAAAGTTCAAATCGTTCGGTTGTCCCGGGGCAATCGCAACGAGCAGCATGGCAACCAAACTTGCTATGGGCAAGACACTGGAAAAAGCTGTCCAACTTACAGATGACGATGTTATCAGGGCGCTGGGAGGTATTCCTGAAGAGAAAAAACATTGCTCGCTGCTTGGTATCACAGCTATCCATGGGGCAATCAATGATTATTTTTTAAGAAAGGGAACGGGAGCGGGAGAGGCGAAGTGAGATGATCTATCTGGATCACAATGCAACAACACCTGTATTACCAGAAGTATTCGATTCAATGCGGCCTTTTTTTTGTGAACAATTCGGTAATGCATCGAGTTTCTATACGCCCGCTCGTGCTGTAAGAGCGGTCCTTGAGGGTGCGCGCAATACCGTTGCATCAGCCATGGGCGCAACTGCTGAAGAAATCATTTTTACAGCCTCTGGCACAGAGTCGGATAATCTTGCGCTCAGGGGTGTCAGCAGAATCTTTCAGGGGAAATCGTGTCACATTATCACCTCTTCTGTCGAGCACCATGCAGTATTAAGGACATGTGATGATTTGGAGGCGCAAGGGATATCTATTACCCGTCTTGCAGTTGACTCACAGGGCAGGGTCGACCCGGATGATGTCAGGAAGAGCATAACTCCCCATACGGTTCTCATCAGCATCATGAATGCGAACAACGAAACAGGAGTAATGCAGCCTGTTAAAATAATCAGCGAGATTGCCAGGAATAAGGAGATTCTTTTCCACACGGACGCTGTTCAGGCATTTGGGAAGACTCCATTAGATGTACACGACCTTGGCGCTGATCTCATGACGGTCTCTGCCCACAAGATTTATGGACCGAAAGGTGTCGGAGCACTGTATATTCGAAAAGGCACGAAGGTGGCTCCGTTGATCACCGGAGGAGAACACGAACATGGTATGAGGGCAGGCACGGAAAACATCCCCGCCATTGTGGGCTTTGCAAAAGCTGCTGAGCTGGCAACCTCAACGCTCGAGACGATCTCGGCACGCACCGGTTTCCTGAGGGATTGCTTTGAAAATCAGGTCAGAGAGAGAATCGACAATGTCAGTATAAACGGCATGGATGCGGTCCGCGTTCCCAATACGACTAGTGTAACCTTTCACGATATAGATGGAGAGTCTGTTCTCCTTCACCTTGATCTTAGAGGGATATATGCATCAACTGGTTCGGCATGTGCTACCGGTTCGCCTGAACCGTCTCATGTGCTATGCGCGATGGGTTTAAATAAAATCGATGCCCAGGGAACATTACGGTTTTCCCTTGGAAAGGGGACAACGCAAGACGAAATGGATTCTACCGTACAAGCCCTCGTAGAAATAGTAGAGACATTACGAGACATATCGTCTATTCACATTTAAGCAAGACTTCTCTCGTTGTATTCTCCGGTGTAGTCTGCATCTCTTATATGTAAAAGAGGGTATTAGTAACAGCAATTGCCCCGTCAAGATCTTCGGGGAAAGCGTGGTGGCCTCTCTGACTTCAAACCTTTCGGCGCGGAAGGGTTCGTGCGGTTGAACTTCGGCTGTCCCTATCCCCCAAATAATATCTAAAAACTTTTTTGTAAAGAAAGGGAGCAAGGACAATTGTGAACGTAGTAGATACAATTATTCCGATATTTTTCGTAATTGCTTTAGGATGGGCCGCACGGAGAAAGAACTGGATGCCGGATACATTCGTAGATCCGGCAAATCGCCTGGTATATTATCTGGGAATACCCGCATTGATTTTTAAGGCAATCGCTTCAAGCCCGTTGAAATCGAATATCAATATTACGGTTCTGGCCATAACTCTGACAAGTGTGTGTGTCACGGCGCTTCTGGTATGGTTGGTCAGTAAATCTACGAAAGTTTGGTTTACTCGCGGCACCTTTATTCAGAGTTCTTTGCATGGAAATTTCGGATATATTGGTCTTGCAATTGCATTTTATTATCTCGGTAGTGAAGGGTTGGTAAAGGCAAGCCTGATTGCCGCTTTTCTGATGATTTTGCAAAATTTTATTTCAGTTATTGCTCTTCAAGTATATTCCGGGGATACGAGAGAAAATCAGCGAACCATGTGGTTTGTAGTTAAAAAAATCATGAGAAATCCAGTGATTCTTGCCGCAATGCTCGGAATTATTTTTTCTCTTACCGACCTGAAAATGCCTTCTACAATCAGTCGAACACTGGATATTATCAGCTCGTTCGCCTTGCCCCTGGCTCTGTTAATTATCGGCGCGACGCTTTCTTTTAAGGTCGTCAGGGCACGGCCTCTGCTCCTGTGCACATCTGCTGTTTTTAAATTGATTATCCTGCCCGGGTTGGGGCTGTTTCTTTTCAGAATATTTAATGTCAGTCAAGATCTCGTTCTGCCCGCTCTGATACTGCTGGCAGCTCCTACGGCAACGATTGCCTCTGTCATGGCAAAGGAAATGAACGGAGATATCGAGTTTGCTGGAGCAGCCGTGTCGCTCAATACACTGCTGTCGGCATTTACATACACATGGTGGCTTCATTTCGCTTCATAACATAGGGACAACCGCGCCCTATTGTACACATATTTAACAAGGTAATTAAAATAGTAAGGAGGAATAACAACGACAACCCGGGACCAGATAAATGATCGGATCGAAGCATATGCAAAAGCCGTTTCAGAACTCTTTGCCGAACGTTTTGACCATATAGTGCATGGTGTGGGAGCAAATCCCGACAATCCCTGGAATACGAAAAGAGAGACCGATAGAGAGGAAATCAATGAAATCTATACGGATTTTTTCTCAAATGTTTGAACATATGCCGGTGGAGTATACGGACAGGACCATCGATGTAGAAGGCAACTCGGCCGCGATGGTTGTCCGTATACTCCACCGGCATAGACGTAAATGAGATTGGATCATTTAATTATGAAAAATTGGTTTCCAATTTTGAAAAACCGATAGAGCTAAGAAAAATTGATTATAAAAAACATCATGTCTTTGGTTTTTTGTTCACGGAAACCAGGGAAGATAATTTTATTGAACTTAAAAATATCCTGGATTCAGACTTGAGTGAATTTATAGTAACCGATACAATTGTATCATTAGTGGGGGAATGAGCGTGATGTGCACTGTGTGAAAAGAACAAAAAGAGAGTGGGGGCAAAATAGGAACAACTGTCCCGATGTAAAAGTATTATGAATGAACTGATGCTATTTACGGATGGAAGTGTGAGTCCTCATTCAAATATTGGGTTTGGGGCTTACCTGGCGGTGTATGAACGTGGACATTCGTTGGATTCTTTGAGGCCGAGTGTGAAGGTGAGGCGATTTGAGCATACGTCGTCAACGAAACTGGAATTGCAGACCCTGCTATGGGCGCTAAGCGATATTCAAGTATTGGGGAACAGGGTGATTGTGTATACGGATTCTCAAAACATCATGGGGCTGCAGGGAAGACGTGATCGGGTTGAACACAATGATTATCGTTCAAAGAAAAATCGCTGCCTCAAAAATTATGAACTGTATCAGGAATATTATAGAATGACCGATCAGCTGGACTGTGAATTTGTTAAAGTGCGCGGACATCGGGTATCAAATCAAAAAGATGATATCGACAGACTTTTTACCCTTGTGGACAGAGCTTCACGGAACGCGCTGAGAGAGGCGATGGGGATCAAACCTTCACTTTGAACTAAGCAGCGAGCGCAAGACGTCGGCGACAACATCCTTATGCTCAGCCATAATGATCTTTATTGATCCCCCTTTACCCGTAAACAGTTCACCCAGAGCGGCACCGTCAATATCCAGAAAGCAGCCGAGCAATCGGGGCGCGTGCGCCTCCAGAACCGGTTCGATATGCCGATAGAAGCGCTCCGCGCCATCATTGGAAAATAAAAGCAGTCGCGAAATCCGGTCTCCATAGGGGGTATCTGTCTGCTCCCTGACAGCCGTAATCCCCTTTTTTTCACCGATGAGTTTCTGAAGGATCGGCTCGAAGCCAAAGCGAATCCGGCCCTGGAGCCTCGCATTCTTCAGAGCTGTTTTCATCGGTTCACTCAGAGAAATGACCGGCACATCAATTGTGCCTCCAGCCCAGAGCTTTGAGGTGCGCGCCATCAACTCCCCTCGAATACGTTCTACAGAGCCGTCCGCTTCCAACTGACGGGGAAAGCGCATCTCGGATATGTTCATCTTCTTCTCCTTATGATCCTTTTCACGGTAGTATCGCCACCAAAACTAATCGTCTTCGTGTTCCTGATAGATGATATTCCCGCAGCTCTTACAGTGCGACGCGTCCCTGTCATGGTAACGAAGTCCGCATTGCGAGCAGGTAACATCCTGCTTCGATGCGATATGTATCCACTCCTTTATAAGACGGCCTACCTGCCAGGGTATGAGAATAATCCCAGAGATAATCATCACGACCGTTACCGTGCGTCCCGCCTCCGAAAGCGGAATAATGTCACCGAACCCTACAGTTGTAAGGGTCACCACCGTGAAATAAAAGGCGTCACCAAAATTCTTGACAGTGGGGTTGACCGAACTTTCAACGGCATAGAAGAGACCAGAAGAGATGAAAAATATCATAAATATTGTCATCAGAAGCTGTACACCCTTCAAGACATGGACCGTGACATTCCCGAAGAAGAAATCCGGATCTGCGGTATAACGCAAAAACCTGAAGATCCTGAAGACACGAAAAGCCCGTATCAGGCGGAGGAACCCCACATTGAGCGCGACGCCGAAGATAGGACACACAAGAAGCGCCACCGTCGGCAGGATCGTTATGAGATCTATCACACTGTAAATATCAACCAGCTGCTTGCGCCTGTTCCGCGATCCGTAGAGCCTCGCCGCGTACTCGATGATGAAGAACGCCACAATGATCACTTCCGTATTCCACAGCAGGCCGCGTACCGCCTCGGGTACATCGTAAGTCTCAACGACAAGAATGGCACATATGACAAAGTTGAGAATTATTATACATACATCGATCAGCTTGCCCAGCGGCGTCTTTGAGTCAACAAGATAACACTGAATGGTTTCCCGGAAGCTATTCATAGGCAAGAATCCCGTCTTTTATTTTCAATACGTTATACCCTTATACATACATTTTCACTTTTTTCAAAAAGATTTCCGCATTGGTCCTTACTTCCCAAAGCCCAGTCCTCACGACAACAAGTACAATTAACGAAACATGCCGCCCTTCGTGCGGGAATTCCTTGATATTTTCGTCTCAGAGTATAACTATCCCCAAGAACTGGACAGTGCAATAAGGTGCATGATAGCCTGCAAAAACATTGAGGGGGCGAGGCAAAGTACACAACCTTCTGACGCTCAGGAACAGACCTGTGGCGATTTGAAATATACCCTCAATTGTGCTATCCTCTCTGCTGCAAATATTAATAATGTGCTATTTTTGACAGAAATTTCATAAGCTTGCCTCATACCCAAAGCGTGGTCACGTGCCAAGCCTTGATAGAATAAGTATGAAAAATCAAGAGGAGAAAAAAGCATGACAAGAAAAACATTGTTAAAATCAATAGTGATCGTCTCTATCTTTCTACTGTTAGGCGTGGGCATTGCTTCTGCAGACTGCACAGCCGATTACGTCACGATGTTGGAAGGCAAGAAAATCATAGAGGGTAAGGTCTCTATTAAGGGGGACTTGATACGTCAAGAATTCCTTAACAAAGAAGGGGGAAAGGTCACCATGATTTTTAGACCGGATAGAAATGAGGTCTGGATGGTTAATCCGGCAGAAAAAAAATATATGGCGTTTCCAATAGATGAGAAAGAAGGACAATTAGAGAAGTGGGACGAAAAAAGAGAGAAAAAGGCAAAATATCTGGGCAAAGAAAAGGTTTCCGGTCTTAAATGCAATAAGTATGTAGTAACTGATGAAGGTCGAAACTCACATTTCTGGATATCCAAAAAATTCCCATTCCCTGTGAAGTTTGAAAATGAAGCTACATGTACGCAATACAAAAATATCGAAACGAAACTCCTTTCAAAGTCGGTATTTGAAGTTTCTTCCGATTATCAGAAAACGACCATACCTTCTTTTCCCGGAATGAGCCAGAAGTCAATGACGCCTCCACGAGGGGAAAAACAGAAGGCTACAGGTGAGGAGGGAAAAGACAACTCGGCACTGTCCAAGGCTTCAGATATGCTCAAGGATGTCAACGAAAGTGTTAGCAAAAGTGCTAGCAAACTTATGGATATGTTTAAAAAGAAATAGGCACTGCTGTCCCAGCAACCAATTTAATTTATTCAATCTTTAGTAGTTCTCAGAGGATCTGGTTCAGAAAGATCTTCGTGCGTTCCTGGATAGGATTTTTAAAGAAGTGTTCAGGTGTTCCTTCCTCTATGGTCGCCCCGTAATCCATGAATATGACCCTGTCCGTCACCTCATGGGCGAAGCCCATCTTGTGTGTGACCACGATCATGGTTATTCCCTGAAATCGCGCAGGCTGCAAACCGGCCGTCGTGACTCATACTGATGTCAATTAAGGTTCTTTTATTTCCGGCATATATTACCGGGGGTCCAAGGCCGCGGCGCCCCTTTGGGCGAATGATCGCTATGGCTTCCGGGTTTTCCTTTAGATAACGTGATATCTTTTTTCTGACCATATTCCGGACAAAATCCGATTTAGAATCCAGACAAAACTGATGTTGGGGTATTTCCTGAACATCCCAGACAATAGAATCCATGTCTTCGTCTGTCGTCGCGCCGATACAGTGGATGTACTCACCGGTTACAAAAAACCGGAGTGGTACCGGGCCACAGGGGGTGTAAACGGTGCCCGATTCGGGCAGAGGTCTGTTGGATAGTTTTATTTCATAATGTCCGGGTGAAGAGGACACGGCAGGGTACAGTTTGCTTATCGCCTTGTACCCTGTTTCCTTCCCCGCCCACAGGCTCCAGAGAAAAATGTCCGGTTCATCGCTGTTTAGAATCTTTTGCTGCTCATCCGGCGTGAATACCCTGTTTATGAACCGGACATTCCGGTTCTTCCCCGCTGCCTGAGGATCGGCGAGATCCACAATATCATTGCCTATCAAAATAATCTTTCTCCATTCGAGACAGGTGTTCCACTATCTGCTTCGCACAGCTTCTCTGCGCCTTCAATCTCCTGTTTTCCATATCAGGGCTGAATGTCTCTATTCTTATGGTAAAATGTTCA
This sequence comes from Deltaproteobacteria bacterium, assembly GCA_019313385.1. Taxonomy (GTDB): domain Bacteria; phylum Desulfobacterota; class Syntrophia; order Syntrophales; family UBA2210; genus UBA2210. The sequence continues at coordinate 12,345 of JAFDBG010000027.1, forward strand.
CCGAATTCAGGAATGTTGCTGTACGTTTTCTGGCCGTCGCCCCGAAGATAGATGCACATCACCCGGCAATCGGTGGAATTGGCGATCAGGCGGCCTACCCCATAGGAAAAATCTTCTGTATCCACACGATCTGTCCGTGAACGTCCACCCTCCGGAAAAATGAGTAAGCTCTCTCCATTTTTCAGGAGATAGGCACACTTGTCCATGGTGGATTTCATTTTCCTTCGATCTCCGCCGCGGCTGATGGGGATACACTTTGCTAAATAACAAAGAACGGACAGAAAGATGTTACTCTGAAAATTTGCCCTTTCCGGAAGGTTCCAGGGAAGTATCCTGTACTTAAGCATATAACCATGCAGGGGCGCCATAGCATAAGCAAGAATCACAGAGTCTATCATTGTCAAGTGATTGGGACACACTATCCAGGGACCCCTGTGTTGTTTAAACAAGTTTTGGACCACCTTCCTCGTTTCGTTCAAGTCCCTTACTCTGTACCTCATCAGTTTTACAGCAATAAACACAAAGGGAGCAATGATAAAAATAGACAGGTGTCCCATAAAGCGCTGCAGGTACAGACGAATTTTTGCTGTCCAGTTCATGGATTGTCCTAATTTAACTTCCCATGAATTACATCCACAGCATCCCCAATGATCCGAATCTTGTCGGCATCATCATCATCGATTTCAATGCCAAAGACATCTTCGCACTTGATGATCACGTCTACCAGACGCGCGGAATTGACCTTGAGGTCATCAAGTATATGTGTATCCTTTGTCGCGTTTTCCAGTAAAGCCGGATCTTTTACATAGGGTTTGAGGATATTAACCATCTCTTGAAAAATTTGCTTTTCGTCCATTCTTTTTCTCCTTACAATCTTTGTATTTTACAACTTAAACTCGAAACGTAATTTATTTTTCCCACTTTTTAAAAATAAGGCAGCTGTTCACATCTCCAAAGCCGAAGCAGGCCTTGGCCATGATTTTTAACTCCGGGTATTCCATGACTTTGTGAGGAATCTTATCCGCAAACGCCTCAATTTTGGGATGCACATCTTCACAGTTGATAGATGGATGCAAAAACCCTTTATGCAACTGCAAAACAACGGCAACACTCTCGATGGCGCCTGCTGCTCCGAGACAGTGACCGATCATCGATTTTGTAGAGTTTATATATGGAAAATCCTCAGGCCCTCTATTAAGAGCCTGCGACCAGTTATTGATTTCCCCGGGATCGGCAAATGTCGCCGTCAGATGACCGTTGATTGCGTCAATTTCATCGGATGATATGCCCGCGTCAGACACTGCTCCTTTGATACAGCGTTGGACCCCTTCTGCGTTAGGCGCAGTCATGGAACCGCCGTTGCGCTGACCGCCGCTATTAACAATACCGCCAAGTATTTCCGCGTAAATCGTTGCTCCCCTGTCAAGAGCTGTTTCTAAATCTTCAAGAACCAGAACGGCCCCTCCCGCTCCGGGAACAAAGCCGTTTGCCGAGGCGCTCATCGGGCGGGAGCCTTGCTCCGGCTGATCATTGAACTTGCGCGCGATGACACGCATGGAATCGAATCCGGCCCATATATAAGGAGATGCCCCTTCAGAACCACCAGCCAGCATCCGTTTTGCCTGTCCCGTTCGTATCCTCCACATTGCATCTACAATAGCCTCTGTCCCCGTGCTGCAAGCGGCGGAGTTTGACGTGGTCTGATTTCCAAGTCCCAGCAGTCCCCCTACACGGGCGCTTGTCCCGCTGTTCATTACCTGCTCGACAATCCTGCTTCCCATACGCCTAACTTTCCCTTCATTGACCATGGGAACTACTCTTTCCGCAATCGTATCCATGCCGCCGATACCGCACCCGAGAATGGTGCCGGTATCCCAGTCTACCTGGTCGTTCTCGTCAGACCATGTAAATCCCGCGTCACGCCATGCATCGACAGCAGACACGGATATATATCCGATATTATCGTTCAGAGACATAAGCTTTTCGTGGTCAAAATAGCTCTTGCGAATATCATCAAACCCCTCAGGCATGCCCCCTATCTGACAGGAAAAATTTAGTTCCTTCAGCCTGGGAATGAATTGGATTCCTGACCGCCCCTCGCGCAGGGCCTGTTCAAAATTGTCCAGCCCATGTCCGTTCGGCGCCACAACGCCCATTCCTGTTATAACAACTCTATTTTTCATTAATATCAACTCCCCTTCCTGTCAGTATGCCACAACAGACAGCTTCTCCGTTTTCCCTTTCCATACTGACCTTCGTTTTTAAATTTCCTCTGCGAAGATAGATTTTTTCACTCTTAACAATAACCATTTCTCCCGGACTCACGATATCGTTGAACTCGCAATCATCAACCATGACAAAAAGGGTAACCAGCTGCTTAATTTGATCGGATGACATTCCCTTCCGCATGAGCTGATATATGCCGAAGGCAACAACCCCTGTCTGTGCCATCGTTTCAATCAAAATAACCCCCGGTGTAACGGGCCGGCCAGGGAAATGTCCCTTATAGAAGTACTCATCGTCCCGGAAGCGGTATGTCCCGACAATATGCCCCTCATCCATTTCCAAGATGTCATCGATAAAACGGAACGGTTGCTGTTGAGGAACAAGAAGAAGCACATCTTCAATCGTTTTTTTATCAGCCACCATACAGCCCCCCGTTAACGTGAATGACACTTCCCGTAATGTAAGTTCCCCTGCTGGCAAGAAAGGCCACGACATCGGCCACTTCTTCAGGACGGCCCATCCTTCCCAAGGGAATATTCTCAAGAACTTTTTGCTGGACGTCACCGGGAAGACTCTTCGTCATAGCCGTATCAATAAATCCCGGGGCTACCGAATTGACAAGAATATTCCTCCCCCACAATTCCTTCGCGAGAGATTTGGTAAAGGCATCAAGCGCCGCTTTTTCCATAGCGTACGGGATCTGTCCGCCATTGCCGGTATGCCCGACCACACTGGAAATATCGATAATTCTTCCGCTGTTACTGCGGAGCATGAAAAGACGCAATATTCGTTTGGTCAGGTACCAGGCACCGCGCAACGTTGTTCGCTGTGAGTCAAATTCGCCGATCTTCATCGAATTAATATCGCTGTTAACCGCAATTCCGGCATTGTTGACCAACACGTCCACACGACCGGCCATACCCTTGATAGACTTTGCCATCTCTTCCACTTCATCCACATCGGCCAGATCCGCTTTCAAAAGAAATCCGTCTTCTATTTGAGACAGGACATCCTTTGCCTGGGCTTCACTTTTCCGATAATGGATACCTATTCTAAATCCCTCGGCAGAAAGGGCCTTGCAGCACGCGGCACCTATGCCGGTTCCTCCTCCTGTCACAATTGCTACAGGTTTTGATTCTGGATTATTCATATATCCCTCTTTATAATTCCACCCTTGGAATTGGATGACATCTTCGGATAATCGGGATAGACAATCCCCCTGAAGATTCCCGTGCGGGCATTTTTAATGGTCATTATCAGTTCATCATCCACGAACACCTTGCCGTCTCCTATGACAATGCTTGAACCTGAATCCTTAAGATGCGAAAACCGTCTCACGTCAATTTCAAAACGGACCGTTTTGTTGTAGGGTCGTATCTGTCCATTGAAGAAAATTTCCTCGCAGCCCAGCGCCCTGCCGCCGCCTAAGCCTCCCCTCCAGCTACAGTAAAATCCCAGCAGTTGCCAGATTGCGTCCACGCAGAGGCAACCGGGCTGTACTGGATCTCCCGGCATGTGACACTGAAAATACCAGGCATCCATCCGTATGTCCTGCTCGGCGATAATAGACCCCCTCCTGCCTTCACTTGTTATCGAAAGGATCCGATCCACCATGAGGAAGGGGGGCGCGGGCAGACGGGCATCAAAATCTTCAGGTGGGTCATCAACAAATCGCCCGTAAGCAAAAGCAATCAGATCGTTCAGTTCAAATGTTTCGGTTTTCATAAATTCAGAGTATTTCATTATTTCCTCACTTTATACAGTGATGCAGTGGTCAGTGGTTAGTGAACAGTGAACAGTTTTCTTCTGACCACTGACCACTGACCACTGTTCACTGTTCACTGTTCTGTATCCTCAGCATTGTCCGAACCCAGGTAAGCCCCGATCCAACCATGACCAATGCTATGTGGTCTCCGGGACAAAGCCTGTCCCAATTCTGGCTCAGGACACACGGAGCGCTTGAGCCTCCCGTATTGCCGTAATCCACAACGTTGTGCCAGTGATCTTTTTCGGGGATGCCGCACCTCTCACATACGGTTTTCAGCATTCCGAAGTTTGCCTGGTGCCCCACAAATTTGAATCGCCCTGAATTTATTTGGTAAATCTCCTGTAATTTTCTGAGAGATTCTGTTGTCTTACGAATGGCAAAACCCTGAACGGCTCTTCCGTTCTGTCTGAAGTGTCCCATGCGGGAGATACACACAGTGTCCCACGATAGCGGGTTCGAATCAGCAAAGAACGCCTCAAATACCATTTTTGAAGGAACTGAGGCAGACACAACCGCGGCACTGCTGCCATCACCAAATAACGGAGCCACCTTTCTGTCAGAATAGTCAACCGAATGCGTAAAACTCTCAGGGTTGACAACCAAGACGTAAGGCGGAAGCGCTTCCGGTTTCATATCGGACAAAAACTTGAGCTGTATTCCAAAGGTTGAACATGCGGAATTAAGATCAAAACAGGGAACATTTATCCCCAGCTCTGCCGCCACGGTGGCGGCCTCGGCTGGTGTTACATAATCTGGTGTCGAACTTCCGGATACAATCATTCCCACATCTTCAAGCTTCACGGCAGCGCGCTTTAAGGCCAGACGTGCTGCAAGGGCTCCCGTTTGCGCATTCGTGTACAGACTCGCCTCAAATGCTGCCCGGGGATCTATGTTTTTTGTAGTTTTTATATAATCCAGGGGCAGGCTCGTGCGGCGGGTACGTATCCCAACACGCTCCAATATCCACTCCTCACTGCTTCCTATATCCAGTTCTTCCAAAAACCGGTTTGTAATCACATTCTCCGGGTGAAAGTGACCTAACCCATGAAGATACAACATTTTTATACCAGCTCCCGCCCTATAATCATATCCTGCACTTCTCTCACACCTTCATATATATCGATGATCTGGGCATCACGCACCAGTTTGGATATCTCGTATTCTGACATGAAGCCGTAACCACCGTGAAGATGCAGCCCCTCTTTTGTGCAGAAAAGGGCTGCCTCCGCCGCAACGTTTTTCGCCAGAGAGGCATAGATGCCCCTGTCATCGGCCTGTTCCTGAACCTTAAATGCCGCCTTCATCAGGGCGAGATCGGCCAGTTCCACTTTTTTCCACATCTTGACCAGTGTATCTCTCGCTACGGGCATATCGCAGATCCTCTGCCCGAACTGCTTGCGCTCCTTCGTGTATGCCAGCGTAATATCAAAGGCCCTTTTTGCAAGACCGACACCAATTGCCGCGACCATGGGCCTTGCGTAATCGAGGACATCAACGGCATATCTAAATCCAAGCCTTCTGTTCCCGATGATCTGATGATCTTCTATAACCACGTCCTCAAACTTTACCGTTGCCGTATTCGAGAGGCGCTGCCCTAATTTATCTTCCGGCTTGCCCGTTATAACCGTACCTCCTCCTGGTAAGGCAATCTCCCTGGCATCGAAAGGCTGAGAGGTAACTTTCCCGTCCCTAATAGAATCGCTGGGAATAATTACACAGGCCACCATAAGGCTGACCGGTTTCCCGACCTTGCAGAACACCGTAAATTGGGAGGCGTAAGAAGCATTTGTAATAAAACACTTCTCCCCGTTCAGGACATACTTTCCATCATCTCTCTTTTTTATAAATGTAGTCATGGCCAGATTATCAGACCCTGCGCCCGGTTCTGTCAAACAGAAAGCTGAAATTATTGGAGCTTCGACAAAGGGTCGGAGAAAGGCGTCTTTTTGTTCCGCCGTTCCATTCTGTGCAATAACGACATTGGCAAGATCGTTGCACATGGACGATGTTGAGATTCCGGTGTCACCATAAGATAATTCCCTGACAATCAACGCCGTTGAAACAATATCTATCTCATACCCCTTCACCGATTTGGGAATAGAAAGATTCAGCAGGCCGACCTCCCATGCTTTTTTGACTATATCAAAGGGAAAGGCATGGTCTCTTTCCATCTCCATAACCTTCGGTGTTATTTCGTTTCTGACAAATTTTCGAACCGTTTCCATGTACATCTGCTGATCATTGGTAAGATCAAAGTTCATGTTTTATTCTCCTGAATAATTTGCAGTACCCCATCAGGCTTCCACCTGCTCGCTGATATGAATTCCGACGAGTCGGGATAGTTTAAAACACGTTTATCGCTTTATAAAACGGGAGTGGGCGAGGGTTGAAAACCACTTGTTACGCGCCGGTAAAAGCTTATTTAGCGCGCCACGGTTTTTTCAAACACCCTCTGCGCTGCTGAAAATCTCGTAATGGATTGGCATGCCAGATCTATGGACTTGAAAAACCCTCTGAGGGGACGTCCCGGCCCTATTTCGAAAATTGAATTCGCCGAGGCGGCAAGGGTCTCCATGTTTTTCCTCCACTGCACAGTGTTGCTTATCTGAGACACCATTCTCTCAACAATTTCACTTGGGTTGTCCGAATGGAAAAAACCGGTGAAATTTGAAGTCACCCTTTTTGCGTTGGCAGGCTTTATTTTCGATTCTCTGTTACCCAATATTTCCCCAAAAGCCTCTTTTATTGTACCCATAAAACGGCTGTGAAAGGGGGCACTGACATTCAGGGGGATAAAACGAAAAGACTGGCTGTCGCCTACAGATTCCTTAAGCCTCTTTTCCGTTTCGGACATTGCGCTGGACATACCGCTTACCACAACCTGGCTGGTAGAATTATCATTTGCAATGTCTATCGGGAGTCCGTTCAATGCGCTTTGTACTGCACCCATATCCAGATCATTTGCTACAATCGCAGCCATACCTCCAGTTCCCACAGGTGTCGCGCTTTGCATCAGACGTCCCCGATCCCGAACAATCTTCAGAGCTTCAGAAAAAGGAAGAACTCCCGCGGCAACCAGAGCCGTATATTCGCCCAGGCTGTGCCCCCCAAAATATTCAGGGGCAAAATCAAATAGAAATTGAAGCCCGCGAAACATGGCAATTTCTGTGGTAAGTATGCAGGGCTGGGCATATTCGGTCAGATTAAGTCTTTCGTCTTCGCCAAAACACATGGCAGCAACATCCCATCCCAGAATTTTCGAGGCCTCAAGGTAGGTGTCCCTGCTTACCGGGATGTTATCATAAAAATCTTTCCCCATACCGGAACGCTGAGAGCCCTGACCGGGGAAAACAACCGCTGTAGTTTTTTTATTCATCGTAAACAAATCCTCCTTTTTGCTGATTAAGCGCAACTCCACGATGCTTACATCCTAAGCATCATCCATGCCAGCAGTAGAAATAAATCCTGTCCCCTTACAACACTTTGAGATGCTTATGGATTCATATATTAATTATTTTGAGTACACGCCAGAAAGGGGTTGCGAAGTGCGTAGTTCTGTTCCCACAGGGAACTGTTTTACGCACTGATCCAGCAGAAAAATTCCTGCCCTTTGCAACCAATTTTTACCATTGCCTGATTATCCCGAAGTGTTATAATAGGCTTTTATTGAGGTTTTTCTTCTCTCTGGTCTGTGGCCGCACATTGCCTCAGAGGGGCATCGCTATTTATACAATCCTGAGGATGCCATAACGACTGAAAGTTACCACTTTATTTTTAGCTGGTTGCAAGTTTTATAAATGGATCATATTTGATTGGAAGATTATGGAAACCTTCGCCCTGGCGGCAATCAGTCTTACAATTTCTATTTCTCTGTTCATCAAGAAAAAGAGATCTCCGGCCCAGCTCTCTTTTGCTTTCCTGTGCCTTGCCCTGTTTCTTCAAAAGACCGGGACGTTTTTCTACGGGATTTTTGGCGCTAATTTCTGGACAGCCATCAGCTATCTGGGGGCATTATCAATTCCGCCATCGCTGATTGCCTTTTGCCGTTCCTTTTTAAACCGGCAAAAGTTCCCTTCAAGGAAAATTGTAACATTAACCGCGTCTGGCAGCTTCCTGCTTGCGGTCATTTGTCTCACGCCGTGTTACGGGTGGTCTTATCTGAATCTCGTCTTTTACCTTTATATCGGTTTCGCCGTGATTTACTGCTACGCAGCGCTTATTGATTCCATTAAAACGAAGGAACCGGATGTAGAAAAGGAGAGGTTGGTTTATATAGCCATTGCCTGCGCCTTGGCGGCAGCTTTAAGCGTTCCCGATATATTTCACTTCTATGGCTACAGGATTCCCGCCATGTCCAATATCGCGATAGCCGTTCTGATCTACTTCACTCTGATAATCATAACCCATCCCCGCCTTCCGGAGCTTCACGAAATTATGGTCAGGGCCCTGATTGTCTTTGTCCTTGTGCTGTTTGTGACCTTCACGCTTTACCTTATTACAAGTCTGTTTGGAAAAAATACGATCCTTCCGTTAAACAGTGCCTTGATGGCGTCTTTTATAATCGTTATTTTTATAGATCCGGTCAAACTGATCCTGAAGAAGATTTCAGATCGTCTCTTCTTTGAGGGCAGAGACGTATCCGTGTCACTTTATGCCATTGACGAAGAGATAGAAAAAGAAAAATCAATGCTTCTGGAGGAAATGGCAACCGGCCTTGCCCATGAGATACGCAATCCCCTGAGTTCCATAAAGGGTGCCGCCCAATACCTCAAGTCAGAGGCGGGATCCGCACAGAACCATAAACTTCTCGGTATTATAGTAGAGGAAACGGACAGATTGAATAGCGTTGTGTCGCAGTTCCTCAACTATGCCAGCCCTTATTCAATGAATGCGGAAGTGCAGGGCATAAATCGTATCGTAGACAAGGTTATATCACTGATCAAGGCAGCCGGTTTACCTGAAAATATAGTTATTGAAAAAAATCCAGACCCTGATCTACCGGACGTAAAGGTGGACGGTGAACAAATGATACAGGTTGTCCTGAATATAGCGCTTAATGGCGTTGAAGCAATGCCCGAAGGCGGTATCCTGAGCTTTGCAACTGCCAGAATCGAAGATGGTGGAGACAAGGCTTTAGAAATTGCCATCCGCGACACGGGTTGCGGAATAAGCAAGGATGAGCTAAGAAACATTTTCAAGCCCTTTTTTACAACAAAGAAAAAGGGGACCGGGCTTGGCCTTTCCGTATGTCAGAGGATTATAAAGAACCACGGCGGCCGTATAGATGTGGAATCAACCCCCGGCAGCGGAACGGTCTTTTTCATAAGAATCTGATTCGTTTAAATACCTTGACAGGGAGCAAGTCACGTAATAATTATTCCGGGGTGTAAAAATCAACTCAAATAAGCCGAATATGAAAAAGATACTGATAGTTGACGATGAACTAAACATGCTTCTTGTTTTAGAGGCCATGCTCAAGAGGGAAAAGTACGAGGTCGCCACGGCATCCGATGGTCTCGAAGCGCTCGAGGTGCTTAAAAACGATGATGTGGCTGTCGTTATTACGGATCTCAAAATGCCGAAACTCGACGGTCTCGGCCTTTTGAGTGAAATAGAAAAAGATTACCCCTCAATTCCTGTGATTGTCATTACCGCCCACGGCACCATAGCAACAGCGGTAGAAGCGCTGAAAAAGGGGGCATTTGACTATATTACAAAACCCTTCGACCAGGATGACCTGAAAAACATCATCAGCAAGGCATTTAAAACCAAAGTCTTGAATGAAAATGAACCGGTACTGTCGGCCGAGGAAATAGACCGCCATGATATTATAGGCTCCAGCGAATGCATGGTGGAGATGTATGATCTTATTGGAAAAGTAGCTCCTACGGCTACAACAGTCCTGATTACAGGCGAAACAGGCACAGGAAAAGAACTCCTCGCCCACGCAATTCACAAAAACAGCCCCCGCAGAGACAATCCCTTTATTAAAATCAACTGCGCCGCTATCGCGGAAAATCTGCTGGAGAGTGAGCTTTTCGGCTTTGAAAAGGGGGCCTTTACGGGCGCCATTCACAGAAAACCCGGCAGGTTCGAACTGGCCCATACAGGCACACTTTTTCTTGATGAAATCGGGGACCTGCCGAAGGATATGCAGGTAAAAATCCTCAGGGTTATCCAGGATCAGGAATTTGAAAGGGTGGGCGGCCTCCGGACAATAAAAGTTGACGTAAGGCTTATTGCGGCTACAAACAAAAATCTTCTGGAGGAAGTGGGGGAGGGAAAGTTCAGGGAGGATCTGTATTACAGGTTGAATGTGTTTCCCGTAAAGCTCCCCCCGCTCAGAGAGAGAAAAGAGGATATAGGTACACTTGCCGACTATTTCCTCAGCAAATTCAACAAAAAGCTCAACCGCGGGATAGAACATATCGATCCGAAGGCAAGAAAACTTTTTATAAATTATGGCTGGCCGGGAAACATCAGAGAACTGGAAAATCTCATGGAAAGGCTTGTGCTGCTGGCCGCAGGCAATACCATAACCCTTGAAGATATTCCTGAGGAGGTGCGATTTCCTCTCGCGACTGAAATGGCAGGCGGTCCCTCCGACCCCAAAAGATCTTTCAAGAATATTCTTAAAGGCAAAACAGAAGAGATGGAAAAGGACATGATTATAAAGGTCCTGAAAGAATGCAGTGGAAATGTCAGCAAGACCGCCCTGCAGTTAGGCCTCAGCAGAAAGGGTCTTCAACTGAAAATGGCAAAATACAACCTGCGAAGACAGGATATTTAGCGAAAAAAGAAGAATGGGATAACATTTCATAATCTCTTAAAAAAGGGCGCTTTCCCTGTTTACGATAAATGCCGCAATATAAAGACATCTCCCGGTATTTATTCGTTGCCTTCTTTTCTTATGATTTCCGGTCGGGATATTTCCTCCACAAAATTATATCTTCCGGCTGAAGACAGGATATAATCCCTGCTGTGGCATATCGTGCGACGGAGGAATGCTCATCTGAGCGTCACTGACAGGGGGGCGGCGTATCCCCTCGCCGCCGTGTCATATCCGATTCTCCTGTGCCATCTCAATGCATTTTGTCATAACGAACTTGAGAAAGATGTCACAGGTATCTTTCCATTCTTCATTTTGAACACGGCGAGCGATATCTTCGGAATTGGAATAGTCACATACGGAGAGTGTACGGCAGTCCGTACTTCCGAATCGTTTCAGAAAATCACGGTAGAGGCTTTCCACCGCCTCAATGGCCGTGTCCCTGTCGGACGCGTGTTCCTCCGGCACTCCGGCCTTCCCATTTCCGCATTGAAGGCCTAAAGCGATGCTGCATCCTATCAGAAGACCGCAGGTCGTCTGTCCCGTCGATATGGCGCCCATGTATCCGGCCGTGGCCCATGAACAGGGTTCCTTCGGAAGATCCCACATGTCCTGCAGACCCTGCAGGGTGGCCTCCGCTCATGTATAGAGATGCATCCTTCTGCACGCCCCGGAAAGGACCTTGTCAAACTTATTTTGCTGTTTCATGCGGTTTTCCTCTCTCAGGCAGTTTCTATTTTCTGAACTTTTCCGCTTATTCTGCACCCAATCCCCTTCAGGTTGGGTGTGCCGTATTCTTTGCCGAGCTTTTCCGCGGAGGTAAGCATATTAAGGTTCGATTTTTCCCATCCATACTGGGTCTCCGGCGACTCCTCGGGAAACCACCATCCATGAGATGCACTAATAATCCTGGGATCGACAGTATCGGTCAGGGTGGCAACTTGTGTTATCTTGCCGTTCCTGGTTTCAAGAATTACCTCATCACCATTCTTGATACCATACTTCCCGGCCGTCTCTGGATGAATTTCAACCTTCGGGTGCGGTCTCATCTTTCTCAACTTTTCAACCCACCTGTAGGATGAATGGAGATAATAGCGACTCTTGGAACTCGTCAATAAGAGCGGATAGTCCGGGTCGTCATCTTCCGGAAGACCGCTAAACTCGGGCAAGGGCCTCAATCCTAATTTCTCAGCCGTGCTCAACTTTAACTCCACCTTCCCGGTAGGAGTTTGAAATCCCTTTTCTTCGTAAAACTTGAATCTATCGGGACCTTTCAGATAACCCTTTTCAACGAACTGGCTGTATGTAAGACCGGCCGGTCTGACAATATCTTCCAGAAATTCTTCGTAATTATCCTTCCATAATTCCGGTGGACTAATGAGCTTGCCCAGTTCATTCATGATTTTCATGTCGGGCCAGCATTCCTCCGGGGGATCAACCAGTTTAGGTCGTGCCAGAATAAAACCGTGGCCGATACCGTAATGGCCGATATCGTTAATCTCGAACTGGCTTGCAACAGGCAGGACAATATCCGCCATGGCCGCCGAAGGGGTCATAAACAGATCGGCAATCGCCACAAAATCAAGCTTCTTGAATGCCGCACAGGTCTGGCGGCTGTCGGCGTAAGACAACATTGGATTGGAACACATGCCATAGAAGCCTTTGACCGGATAAGGGACTCCCTCAAGAACGGCCTTTTTAAAGAACGACGGAGCGACGGTCATCAGTCTGGGAATAACGTGATGATAAGTGCTGATCATTTCCTTCCTCTTATTCGGGATAAGATCGGCACGGACAAATGGTCCCAGTCCCATTATTTTCGGGTCATGGGCCGCGACATTGCCGCCCGCGACATCAAGATTACCCGTTATTGCCATTAAACAGATCAGCGCCCTTACTGTATCAAAGGTATGTATATTGTGTTCGATGGGATTCCCCCACTGGATAACAGCCGGCTTCGATGTCGCGTAAAGTCTTGCCGTCTCTCTGATAAGGTCGGCAGGAACCCAGGTTATCTCTGAGACTTTTTCGGGGGTGTATTGTTTGACCTGTACCGCCAGATCCTCAAAGCCATGAGTCCACTTTTCAACAAATTCTTTATCATATAAGGACTCTTCGATAATGACATGTAAAAACCCCAGGGCAAGTGCATTGTCCGTTCCCGGTCGCAACTGAAGCCATTTCTTCGATTTATCAACCAGATTGATCTTTCTCGGATCGATGACAACCAGTTCTGTCCCCTGTTTTAGCTGTTCCAGGAGCAGATTGCATATCTCTCCCTCTTCATTTGTAGAAGTTATATTGCTTGCCCACAGGACGACCAGTTTGCTCCGGTGATGAAGGTCCGCCACGGGATAAAACCCGCATGTATGGACACCGGTTATCTCACGAGGGGCATGGCATACATCCTGGGATGCGATAACATTGGGGGAACCGAAAAGATTGGCGAGTCGGATCAGGACAAAGTGTTCCAGCCCTTTGGGCATTCCAACACCAAAAGCAACCCCCTTTGCACCATATTCTTCTTTTATTCTATTAAGGTTTTCAGCCGTGTATTGAAGAGCTTCTTCCCAGGAAATCCTCTCCCATTTTCCTTCGCCCCTCTTTCCCGCTCTTTTCAATGGATACTTGAGACGATCGGGATGGGTGAGACGATCGGGTGATGCTACTCCCTTGGGACATATATACCCCTTGTTTAAAAATCCGTCCGGGTCTCCCTTGACTTTTACAATCTCATTGTCCTTCACACCAACCAATAAACCGCATCCACCATGATCCATTCGCGCGCAGTGCGTTTTCATCCAACGAATATTATTTCCCATTAAATACCATCTCCGCTTTAGTTCTCTTCCTTCTTTTTCGGATGTTCTGACTGCTTCGGTCCTTGGCTATCATTCGGCAAAGTGTCTTATCAAAACCAGTTAATTCGAGTCTCTCGACCTCATTTTCCTCCAAACATTCGAGGTTCTTTGTTGTCGCTGCTAAACAGATCATCTTTTTGTAAGTTTACCGTATTCTTCACCCGTCAGAACATGCTTATAGGAGCCATTACTTTCTTTTGGTATGGTCAATCTAAAATCAACCTGACTTTGAAACAGCATTACATAATCTGAACCGCCAAACAGGAAATACCCGAGCATATCTCCCTTCTTGACTGTATTATTTACCTTGACAGTATCTTCAAAATTAACGGAGGATACCTGCGACATTCCAATCGGCAACAATCCTACCAGGCCATACTCTTTGGTCTCGATAATAACGCAACCGCGTGTCTCTATCATCTGCCAACCGGGCGTGTTTGCGTCAAGAACATATCTCTTGGCTTCGGCATCCCATGTTGTAATACCGCCGACCGCATCATCGCTCTGAATAATGCGCACTTCTTTTATCGTGCCGCCCATCGGGAAATGATATCGGTGATAATCGTTCACATCGAGAAATGTATGGGTCAACGTCCCGTTGGCGAATACATTCCTGTACGCGCTTTCCTTACCGATGAGCTCAGCTACGGACTTGAGAACCTTCGATTTGATTATAACGCCTTTCTTATGCACAAAGTTGGAGCTTCTGTCTATTTTCCATACGCCTTGAGGCTTTGAATCGGCGGGGGACGATACGATCGACGGGTCATTTGGAGAGGCAATCGGGCGTTGATCGGGTGACTTCAGATACCTTGCAAAAAATTCATTGAATGTTTTCCATTTCGACGGATCTTCATACCAGCCTTTATGCAGTCCGAATTTTTCATCTTCCAAGGCTTTCTGGTAGTACTCATCCTTCCACGACCCTTCCGTGCTTAGATACATACCCCATTCTTTTGCAAAATTGATCAACCAGGTACGATACGGTTCGTGGTATTGCAGCGAATTATTGTAATACCCTTTATTCTTTAGCGCAGGAAGCGGTTGATCGTTAATGAAATAGAAGTAATCCAGACTCTGACCAATTTGATCGTACAATTTCGAATACGGAAGGTTGGGTAGAATTGACCAAGGCATTGCCTTCGCCGCCCAATCCATAAAAGCATAATATTCTTCTAACGTCTGGGCCGGATTTGTTAACTTATCCGGATTAATCTTTTTCGCCATCTCAATCGAATCGGTGAGCATTTTTTTTATTTCCGAACTATGATCCACCATCGTAATCAATTGCTGTGTAATCGGCTCATGCCTTGTTTGTGCCGCCTTGGCGTCCTGAGCAAGAGCGCTGAAGCTCAAAAGAAAACATAATGTGACAACCGACAATAACCGGGCCAAAGTCTTATTCGTTTTCATAAACACTCCTCCTTCTATGGAAAGTTATGCTTTCCCTGGTTGTGTTATGCTTGGAAGTGTAATTCAATCTCTTGGAATATCCAGGGAAAACTTGATCGTAGCGTAAGCCTGACCATAAGCTGAGTCGCCGTCAACATTGCGGGACAACGTGTTTTTGAAAACCACAAAACTTTATGCGGGGTGCTTATTTTCAAAAATCGTCGTGTGGAATTCGGGGTCTAGGTCTTGCTTTTAATCACTCCTCGGCTCCCTCCTCGTCGGTTGCGGATGAAACGTCATAAGCCTTTAAAAGAATCGCAATATCTCTTTGAACTGGTTGTGATAATACACCCTGAAACAAAAATATCAAGGAATTTCCGTAAGAAGTGCGGAGGGTTTCGTTAATCGTGCTAATCAAGAAATGTCATTTCGATCGCAGGGAGATATAGTACCCGTCAGGGTGAAAACTCCTTCGAAATGACAGAGTATCGTTGACATGACACTAGAAGGCTATCCGAGAATAGCAGAGGGTTAGTGAAGAAACAATGCATATATGAGCAAAAACCCTCTCAAAAATTATTGTAGAAAAACAATTTATATATTGACATAAAGTTTACACCCTGTTATAGGGGCATGCGTACAAGAGGTTGGTAGGTATATGAAAAATACGATATCAAGAGCAAACAATTGGTGGTGCTGGCAAAACTCGATGGGGAGGTTTGTCTACCGCTAAAATCTTGAATTAAACAGATATCAAGCCGTGGAGAATCTTTCAGAATCTCCACGGCTTTTTTTGTTTTTATCACTAAATATTGCATGCAAAAAAAGGCCGTGAAATTATCACGGCCTTTTTTATTTTAAGAACAGAGGTAAATTTAACATGTACAATCCATCATTTGAAACTTTTGAAAAACTTGCAAAAAAGGGAAATCTGATCCCCATTTTCAGGGAAGTCCTGGCAGACATGGAAACCCCTGTCTCAGCCCTCATGAAACTGCGTTCAGAATCTCACTCCTTTCTTCTGGAAAGCGTGGAGGGCGGCGAAAAATGGGGGCGCTATACTTTTCTCGGATCTGACCCCCACATAATTTTCAGTGTAAGAGGAGAGGATGTCCTGATTCAGAAAAAAGGGAACATTGAACGCCATAAGCATGGCGGAGATCCCATGAAGTTTCTGAAGGATTTAATGGAACGGTACCAACCCGTTCCTGTGGAGGGTCTCCCCCGGTTTTACGGTGGTGCAGTGGGATTTCTCGGTTACGATATGGTGCGATATCTTGAAAGGCTTCCCGCCGGAGCCGCGGATGATTTAAATGCCGATGATGCCGCGTTTCTCATAACCGACACTCTCATGATCTTTGATAACGTCCGGCACACCATCAAGGTGGTGGCCTGTGCATTAACCGAAGGCAGAGAAGACCTTCTCGCGCTCTACGAAGAGAGCATCAAAAAGATAGAAAAATTGGTTGGGATGGTGAAAGCTCCCCTCGAAAAGGAAGATCACCCTCAAAGAAGGGGAAATGGTATTTCTCTTCAGTCCAATATGACGCGGGATGAGTATAAGGACATGATTAAAAAGGCCAAGGAATACATTGTTTCGGGCGATATAATCCAGGTTGTCCTCTCTCAGCGGTTTCAAATGAAGAATGGCATTGATCCCATAGATCTCTACCGGGCTCTTCGCTATATCAATCCCTCACCATACCTTTTTTACCTGAAGATTGACGATCTCATCCTTATCGGGTCTTCTCCGGAAGTCATGGTCCGCCTTGAAGAAGGGGTCGTGGAGCTCAGACCCATCGCCGGAACGAGAGGAAGGGGCGAAAATGAGCAGGAAGACCGGAGCCTCGCCAATGAGCTTCTGCAAGATCCAAAGGAGAGGGCGGAACATATTATGCTCGTTGATCTGGGAAGAAATGACCTGGGAAGAATTGCGCGGATCGGCAGCGTCCAGGTCAATCAACTGATGGTCGTAGAGCGGTACTCCCACGTCATGCACCTCGTTTCCAATGTCCAGGCCCAATTAGCCCGGGGGAAAGATTGTTTCGATGTGCTGAAGGCCACCCTCCCGGCAGGTACCCTGTCGGGAGCGCCGAAGATCAGGGCGATGGAAATCATCGATGAGCTGGAACAGACACGGAGGGGGCCGTACGGGGGGGCAGTCGGTTACTTCAGCTATACAGGTAATATGGACCTGTGTATCACCATCAGAACCATGGTGGTCAAAGATGATAAAATTTCCATTCAGGTCGGCGCGGGAATTGTCGCAGATTCCGACCCCGATGCGGAATATGACGAGACAGTCAATAAGGCTGAAGGAATGGTGCAGGCCATACGGCTGGCAGCATCGGAATTTGAAATAACACAAAAAATATAATGGAGAAAAAGATATGATTTTGATGATCGATAATTATGATTCCTTTACCTACAACCTTGTTCAGTATCTTGGACAACTTGGTGAAGAAGTTGCGGTTCGCCGCAATGATGAGATCACCATCGAAGAAATTGAGGAACTGCAGCCTAACGCGATCTTTCTGTCTCCCGGTCCTGGTTCACCGAAGGAAGCAGGATTGACGGTGGATATAATCAAACATTGTTATAAAACAATTTCCATTATGGGAATTTGTCTGGGTCACCAGGCAATCGGTCACGCGTTTGGCGCTGATGTCGTCAGGGCTGACAGACTTATGCACGGGAAAACCTCCGAAATCATCAATGATGGTAAAACAATTTTTAAGGGCCTTTCCAGCCCTTTCACGGCGGGCCGCTACCATTCCCTGATCCTGAATCGAGATTCTATTCCGCCGTGCCTTGAAATCACCGCTGAAACACAGGAGGGAGAAGTCATGGGCGTCAGGCACCGGGAATATTCGGTGGAAGGAATACAGTTTCATCCTGAATCAATACTCACACCGAATGGAAAAAGGATTATCAAAAATTTTGTGGAGATGAGAAATAATTAAAGGAGGAGTTTTTATAATGATAAGAGAAGCGATAGGAAAAGTTGTTAACAAAGAGGATCTTAAGGAACGGGAGATGATGGAAGTTATGGATGAAGTGATGGAGGGTGAGGCAACGCCGGCCCAGATCGCCGCCTTCATCACCGCCCTGAGGATCAAGGGTGAAACAGTCCTTGAGGTCACCGGGGCGGCACGAATCATGAGACAGAAGGCCACGAGGATTGATGCCCGTTCATCCATTATCGTGGATACCTGCGGAACCGGAGGAGATGGGATGAACACCTTCAACATCTCGACGACCGCCGCCTTTGTGGTGGCAGCGGCAGGTATCACCGTGGCGAAGCATGGAAACCGGGCCGTCTCCAGCGGATGCGGAAGCGCCGATGTCCTTGAGGCACTGGGAGTGAATATCAGTGTAGGACCGGAAATTGTGGAAGAATGTATTCACGAAATCGGTATCGGCTTTCTTTTCGCCCCCAGACTCCATGGCTCCATGAAATATGCCGGCGGCCCGCGCAGAGAAATCGGAATCAGAACCATATTTAACATGCTGGGGCCTTTGACAAACCCCGCAGGGGCAACATCACAGCTCATCGGAGTCTATGATCCCAGCCTGACGGAGATGTTTGC
>JAFDBG010000028.1 GCA_019313385.1 Deltaproteobacteria bacterium
AAAAACGATAAATTAACAAAATGCAACAAATGTAGTGCCACTCGACCATTTTTCAATCTGTAAGTGGCTGAATCAAAGCAATATATTCTTTACGCTGTTAAACATGGGTTAAGTGCCGTTTTGTTCAGGACGATTGGGGTTTGTTTATTTGGCTCAATTTCAGATAGACCACTCTCCATGTTGTATGATTACAACGTAAGGTTACCTAGAATGTCACATTGACTTTGTCCCAGTGCTTCCTACAAGGGGTTGATCCGACATACGGTGAAACAATCCTCATCATGTTTGCTGAAAAAACTGCACATTCAGGCCATTCGGATCTTTGATAAAGAAAAATCGTGAACCACTGGGAGTTTCAACCGGTCCAGTGTGGACAGGAATGTTGTGACGTTTGACCGTATCCAGCATGGCCTCAACAGAATCGACCGCAAACCCAAGGGAGATACCTTCATTATAATTGACGGTGCTCGTGTTGCTATCCGCCAGGAGTTCAACCAATGTTTCATCGGTAATGCCGTTGCCCATGAACGCGATTTCCATGCCAGGTCCCGCTGGAAACCGCTTCACCACGTGTAGTCCCACCAGGTCGGTATAAAACGTGATCGATTCATCCAAATTTTTGACAGCGATTGTTGTCCATAAAAACTTCATGTGTATCCTCCTCGAATTTGTCGGTGTTTTACAGTTATCAAAATACGTCACTATCGCTTTTGTAGCATGCCTCCATTTTTGTATCATGCTGTAGACGATGTAGCGTCGGGTTGTCTCATTGTCAAGTCTTTGTTGAAAGATTTTTCATGCATTTGGGGATGCCACCCGCTTTTCTGCCGTCATGAGCCGAGGTTACAGGACATGTCAGTGAACCTGGCACATACGAGAGTTGCTGGGCGAATAACAGCCTTCTGGACATACGCTCCCAGTTGTATCAAACCATTTTCAGCATAGTCACTGCCATACTACACGACAGACAGCCCGTTGAAGTTCCCCTAAAGTAATGGACACACCGAAAAGTTAGAGATAAAGAAAGAGGAACTTGGAAGTGTGCAATGGAAATCAAGAGCATGAGCGGTAAGGGTAACTGTTACGAGCGCGGAGCCTGCCTTTGGGGTATAATGCCGTGACGTAAAGCTTCCTCCACACACTAAGACCGAACTCGGTTACTTTGAAAAATACCGGACTCGATCATAAGCTCACCAGGATATCTTCGAATACATTGAGATATTCGACAATCGTGTCAGGAGACATTCATATTTGGGATGTGTTTCTTCTGTTGACTTTGACAAGCTGTTTATGGGAGCTTAGCCGGGTGTTTATTAAGATCATTCTGACCTGTCTGAAAATGGAAGCCATGGACAGGATATGAACGGAATGGTTATTTTGCCGTCTGTGGTATTGAAAGGCGTTGTATAATGGAAAACATTATAGATAGGAAGAGGGCTCTCGATATTATCAGCCGTTTTAACAGTTCGAAGGTGCTGGTAGTCGGAGACATTATGGTTGACCAGTTTATCTGGGGAAAGGTATCGCGTATTTCACCGGAGGCTCCTGTACCCGTGGTACGGGTCACATCTGAGAGTCTCCTCCTGGGTGGTTGTGCCAATGTGTTGAACAACGTGTTCTCTATGGGAGGAAAAGTCGCGATTTCCGGCATCGTCGGATCGGACGACATGGGCAGATGGCTGACAGGTAAGCTGACCGAGATGGACATAGACACAGCCGGTGTCATCGTAGAGCATGAACGCCCCACCATAGTAAAAACGAGGGTCGTCGCGAACCACCAGCAGGTGGTTAGATTTGATAGAGAAGACAAGAGCACGGTTTCCCAAAACAGTCTCCAAAGAATAATAGAATACATAAAATCGATGAAGGATGATTTGGGTGTAGTTATTATCTCGGATTACAACAAGGGTGTCTTTTCAAAAGAACTCATCGAGGGGATAAAAGAAATAACCTCCCAGAGAGGGATAATCCTGTGCATCGATCCCAAACAGAGCGATTTTTCCCTTTACTGCGGGTGTGACTTGATAACGCCCAACCACCAGGAGATGGAACGAGCGCTCGGCATGGAACTTGAGAACAGTGATGATATTACAAAGGGTGGCAGGGAACTTATCAGGAAATTCGATTTCGGTGCCCTTCTGGTAACGAGGGGCGAAGAGGGAATGAGCCTCTTTGAAAATGACGGCGGGGTTACGCATATCCCTACTGTCGCCAGAGAAGTCTTCGATGTAACGGGTGCCGGCGACACGGTAATAGGGGTTTTTGCCCTCTGTGTTGCGGCTGGGGCAACATTGAAAGAGGCATCTGCTCTGGCCAACCACGCGGCCAGCCTCGCGGTCGGAAAGGTGGGTACAGCGCCGGTCTACCAGGATGAATTGAAAAAAGCGCTATGAGCAGACCAGCCTTCCCCGAACCAGTCAAAATTATATCCAGCGTATTTTCCGGAAGCAGGGATATGCTGAACGAAACCATAACTATCCTGTCAGAAGAATTTGGAGGGATCGATTATATAAGCGCGCTTGTGCCCTTTGAATACACCGATTATTATGCAAAAGAATCAGGGCATTCCCTTGTCAGGCGTTTCATCTCTTTTGAAACCCTTGTATCGCCGGATATGCTTCCCGACATAAAACTGTTCACAAATAAAGTGGAAGAAAAATTTATGAGAGATGGCAACCGGCTTGTCAATATAGACCCGGGATATATATCACAGGCCCATCTGATTCTTGCCACGGGAAAGGCTTATACCCACCGTCCCTACCTCAGAGATGGCATATATGCCGATCTGACGCTCATATTTAAAAAACATACATTCCGGACTCTTGAGTGGACATACCCTGATTATTCAGACGGGAATACGATAGCCATGTTGAACAATATAAGAGAGCGGTACACTATTCAGGTTCAAAGGTTGAAAAACAACCACCTGTGAACCATAAACTTTGAACAAGGAGAACAAATCTATGATAAGAAGCATGACAGGTTATGGGAGCGCGGAGGCTATTTTTGCGGAGAAAAAGCTGATCATCGAAATCAAATCCCTCAACCATAAAAATCTGGAAAGCAGTATACGGCTGCCCGTCTTCCTCGCCCCTCTTGAGGTAAATATCAAAAAGAGAGTGCTAGAGAGGATTTCAAGGGGAAGAGTTGAGATAACCATCAGGATAGATTCAGATCCGGGGGCAAATGGCGGAGATAAACTGGAGGCAAACATCCCCCTCATCGGCAGCTATTATGCCCTGCTGACCAGTTTGAAGGAATCGTTCAATCTTGCTGGCGAGATAACGCTGGATACCCTCGTCAGGCTGAAGGGTGGCATCCATATATCGGAGGCAGAAATTGACCCTGAAGAGGCATGGGGTACAATCCGCAAGGCACTGGATGATTCCATCGATTCCCTGATACATATGAAGGAAGATGAAGGCAGACTTCTTTGCGAGGATTTAGTCGCGCGTATTGATATCATCGGCAACTACACAAAAGAGCTGGAATCAAGGGCCCCTCAGGTGATCGAGCAGTACCAGGAAAGACTTTCGGGAAGGATCCGGGAGCTGGTAGAAGGCGTGGAGTGCGACGAATCAAGGTTGATTCAGGAAGTCGCTATAATGGCTGAAAAGAGCGACATCACTGAAGAGATTGTACGCCTTAAAAGTCACATGAAGCAGTTTGGTGAGATGCTGAACGGTAATATCGCCATGGGCAGAAAAATGGATTTTCTGTTTCAGGAGATGCACAGGGAAATAAATACAATAGGGTCCAAGAGCAACGATCTTGCAATATCCGGCAACGTAATAGAGATAAAGACGGAACTTGCCAAACTGAGAGAACAGGTACAGAATATTGAATAAAGTACGGCTTCGGGTTTCGGGTGTAAAATTAGAGAAAAGATAAGATAAAGCAATAATCATGATACACTAGGGGAAAGCCGTCACTCCGGTGAAAACCGGAGTCCAGATAGCCCATAACTACTTAAAAAAACTGGATTCTGGCTGAAACCTGTCTGCGTGCGACGCACAGGCAGGCCAGAATGACGAAAGATGGTGTTTTCTGGCTTTTTACAAGAGCATCAAATAAGATAACCGTGAACGATTACTCATCGAGGTTTGAACATCATGGAACGTACTAACACACAGGGACTCCTTATTGTCATCTCCGCCCCTTCAGGCGCTGGTAAAACCACTATATGCAAAGAGCTCCTGAATGAATTTCCCGATCTGCATTTTTCCGTATCCTGCACCACACGTCCTCCACGGAAAGGCGAGAAAGACGGAGAAGATTACCACTTCATATCCGTAAAAGATTTCAGAAACAGTATAGAGAAGGACGAATTTGTAGAGTGGGAAGAGATCTACGGCCATTTTTACGGCACATCGAAAAAGGACATAGAGGGCCTGATCCAAAAGGGCTTTGATGTCATACTGGATATAGACATCAAAGGAGCCGGCAATGTAAAGGTAAAATATCCCGAAAGCGTGTTTGTCTTCATCATGCCTCCATCCGTAGAAATTTTGAGGGAGAGATTGAAAAAACGCGGTTCGGAGACCGATGATATTATAAAGATGCGTTTCGACAGGGCCATGGAAGAGATTCGGGAAAATGAACGGTATGATTATGTGATCTTTAATGATACAATAAGCGATTCTGTAGATATAATGAGGTCTGTATATATGGCGGAAAAGAACAGGAGGTCCCAGCTGCAGGCCAGGATAAACAACTTTTATCAAATAACCGGAGGCATATAACACATGGCAAGAGTTACCGTAGAGGATTCCCTGAAAAAAGCAAAGAACAGGTTTGCCCTGACACACCTTACCATTCAAAGGGCAAAGCAGCTACTCAGAGGATCGAAACCCCTCAGCAAGAAGAAAAACAATCGGGAAGTCGTTACCGCTTTGAGGGAAATCGCGGAAGGAGAGGTGCGATACTCCCATCCTGAGATTCTCAATGCCCAGTCAGCAGATGTTACACTGATTGAGTCTATAGAGAGCAGTACAGCTGTGACCGAAGATGCAACCACCGAATAGAAACAGCCGCGACAAACTGATATTCGCCCTTGATCTGGGAGAAGATATAGATGAGACCATAGCGTGGGTTGATCTCTTAAAGGATCATGTGGGGATGTTCAAGGTAGGTAAGGAAGCATTCACCAGTTTCGGTCCTTCTGTTGTCAGGGGGATAATAGAAAGGGGTGGAAGTGTCTTCCTTGATCTGAAGTTCCATGACATTCCAAACACCGTCGCAATGGCCTCCGAGGCCGCAGTAAAACTGGGCATTTCCATGTTCAACATACACGCGCTTGGGGGGAGTGAGATGATGGAGCGGGCGGTAGATTCCGTCAATAACACGGCGAGAGTCATGGGTGTTGTCCCTCCCGTGTTGCTCGCGGTAACCGTCCTTACAAGTCTGGATGATTCAAATCTTAAAGATATGGGGTTCAAATGCTCCACCAGGGAGCTCGCCCTGAAACTCGCGGTGTCAGCCAAAAATGCAGGAGTCTCTGGAGTTGTGGCATCCGCCCAGGATGTAATCCCGATACGAGAGGCATGCGGAGAAGATTTTGTCATCGTAACCCCGGGTATAAGACTGGATAGCAAAGTCAAAGTGGCAGGCGACGACCAGAAAAGGGTCTTGACTCCAAGGAACGCCATTATAATGGGGGCGGATTACATCGTGGTGGGCAGGCCAATAAGACTGGCTGATGATCCCGTGGCTGCCGCGGACAGGATCACCAATGAGATCTCCGAAGGACTCGTTCATTAAGGATCCCCATGTTCTAACCGGAGGAAAAATAATGCAGGCAATTTATGGGGTTCATCCGGTTGCAGAGGCTCTGAAAAACGGCGGGAAAATAGAACAGATTGTCCTGCTCAAAGGGGGAAAGCAGGGCGACATCCGGGAGATTCTGGAAATCGCGACCCGGAGGGGGATACCGGTAGTTTACAGAGACAGGAAATACCTGAATGCCACCACCGGCACCAGTCATCATCAGGGCGTTATCTGCATATATGAGGGATACCGCTATGCCAGTATAGATAATGTTCTGACCAATTGTAAATCCCGAGAAAACGCTCTAATCCTCATACTTGACAGTATTACAGATCCCCAGAACCTCGGTTCACTCATAAGAACTGCCCTCTGCTTCGGCGCGGCCGGCCTGGTCATCCCGGAAAATCGAGCCGCATCCGTTACCCCCTCCGTCATCAAGACCTCGGCGGGGGCGGCCCTCCACCTCCCCATTGTCAGGGTGGTAAATATATCGAAAACAATCGACCGGCTGAAAGAAGAGGGCTTCTGGATATATGGCGCTGATGCCAGCGGCGAGGAAAACCTGCACCATTTAGATTACAGCAGCCACGCGGGTCTCGTAATGGGAAGTGAGGGAAAAGGGATAAGACCACTGGTCAGGAAAAAATGCGATTTTATGGTCTCCATACCTATGACAGCTGCCATTGATTCTTTGAATGTATCCGTAGCTGGGGGTATTATTCTATATGAGATGACTCGCAGTCAAAATACATTAAATAGAGGGGGGGGGTAAACATGCCTGTATACCTGTGGGAGGGCACGACCAGAAAGGGGGAAATCAGAAAGGGTGAATTGGAGGGCACTGATGAAAGCGCAGTGAGAATCCAGTTGCGCCGCCAGCGCATCAAGCCCGAAAGCATAAAGAAAAAGCCCAAAGATCTTTTCGAAAACATCTCTTTTCTGCAAGAAAAGGTCAAGGAAAAAGATGTGGTGATATTCGCGCGCCTGTTCGCTACAATGATCAATGCCGGACTTCCCATCATCCAGTGCCTGGACCTGCTGGGTGAAGAGGAGCAGAACAAAACCTTTGCAAGAATTATCAAATCGATAAAAGAAGACATTGAGGGGGGGAGCTCCCTCTCGGACACCCTGAGAAAACACCCGGATGTATTTGACGATCTCTTCGTAAACCTGGTAGCTGCCGGTGAGGCAGGCGGCATCCTGGACGTAATCCTCAATCGTCTTTCCGCATATATGGAAAAGGCGATGGAGCTGAAACGGAAGGTAAAGGGGGCAATGACCTATCCGGTTACCGTTCTCGTGGTTGCCTTCGCAGTTGTTATTCTGCTCCTGTACAAAGTTGTCCCCGTTTTTGAGGATATGTTTTCAAGCATGGGATCGGCGCTGCCAGGCCCCACTCAGTTTCTCGTAGATATGAGCGCTTTTGTCCAGAACAATATATTATACATACTGGGCGTAATCGGCCTCTCCGTTTTCGCCCTCAAAAGATATTACAAAACCGAGAGTGGAAGGCTTCAGATAGATCGCATCATGCTCAAGTTGCCCGTCTTCGGCATCCTGCTCAAAAAGGTTGCCGTGGCAAAGTTTTCAAGAACACTTTCCACCATGATGAACAGCGGGGTTCCAATCCTCGACGGTCTTGAGATTGTAAGCAAAACAGCGGGGAACAAGATAGTCGAGAACGCCCTGATGGAGACCAGAAAAAGCATAAGCGAGGGCAAGACAATAGCGGAACCCTTGTCGGAATCGGGTATATTTCCGTCCATGGTTGTCTCCATGATATCGGTCGGTGAAAACACCGGCGCCCTTGATGCCATGCTGGAGAAGATCGCCGACTTTTACGACGCCGAAGTAGATGTTGCGGTGGATGCCATGACGGCACTCCTCGAACCCATGATGATGGTGTTTTTGGGCGGGGTCGTGGGAGGAATGATAATAGCCCTTTATCTTCCAATCTTTTCCATGGCGGGCGCCGTCGGATAGAAAGTCTTAAAATGGTCGGGATGGCGCGATTTGAACGCGCGACTCCTGCGTCCCGAACGCAGTGCCCTACCAGGCTGGGCCACATCCCGACAAGGTCTTTGACTATATAATTTACCTCCAAATGTCCACAAAAAAATGAAAAATGCCGTAATGTTCGCTAAAATAGCATCATAACTTGTTTCAGCTCAAAGTTCATGATACTGGAGGCGAAGGTATAATTACACAAAAGGAGTGGGCAGGGTGATAATCTACGATCTTAAGTGTGAAAATAATCACATCTTTGAAGGATGGTTCAACGACAGAACAGCATTCGAGGAACAGAAGAAGAAAGGACTTGTTAAATGTCCGGTATGTGGAAGTCTGAGCATAGATATAGTTCCTTCCTCCATTACGGTTATGGGAAAGAGAACAGGAAAATTCAGTAAGAACAATAAAGATATATCTCCCATGAAAGATCTCCGGATGTTCCATGAATACCTAGACAAAACATTTGAAGATGTGGGCAGCAAATTTGCCGAGGTTGCGCTCAAAATACACCTCGGAGAGGAAGACAGTAGAAACATAAAGGGAACAACAACAAAAACCGAAGAGGATACCCTCAGAGAAGAAGGCATCCCATTCGTAAAGATTCCCATACCGAAATTCGATAGTTAACCTGTGTGGATCATCTCCCGATTAGTTGTAGCTAATTAAAACAAAATAAGCGTGTTATCTACAACTGATACCAGAAGGATTCAAGGGGTCAAGTGACCGGAAGAAAGACAACCATGGATTACATTTTCTTATCCAACTAAATTGGAGAAGAACCACCAGTATTAAGGCCCATTTTTCAATCAATGAAAAAAACCTATAACAGTATTCTGGATCTGATAGGCAACACTCCCATCGTGGAGATCCGCAATCTTAATCCCAACAGAAATGTGAAGATATATGCAAAGTTAGAGGGATCCAATCCGGGTGGCTCGATCAAGGACAGGACCGCTCTCTACATGATAGAAAAGGCATTGGAGCGGGGTGAGTTTACCAAAGAGAAGATAATTCTGGAGGCCACAAGCGGAAATACGGGCATCGGTCTCGCCCTCGTGGCTGCTGCAATGGGATATAAAGTCACTCTTGTGCTTTCAGAGTCGGCCAGTGAGGAGCGGAAAAAAATTTTGAAGGCCCTCGGCGCTGAATTAGTCTTGACTCCCGCACATCTCGGTACCGATGGGGCAATCGAAGTGGTCTATGAGATGTTGAGAGAGCATCCCGATACATATTTTGTTCCCGATCAGCATAACAACGAAGATAATACCCTTGCCCACTACCACGGAACGGCCGAAGAAATCTGGCGGCAGACCGACAATAAGGTCACCATGGTGGTGGCGTCGCTCGGTACCTCCGGTACTGCCATGGGCATCTCAAGAAGACTCAAGGAATACAATGAGGATATAAGAATAGTAGGGGTCGAACCCTATCTCCATCATAAGATACAGGGCCTTAAGAATATGAAGGAATCATACCGTCCGGGCATCTTTGACAGAAAGTGCCTAGATGAAAAGATCAATATTCTAGATGAAGACGCCTTTGAGATGGCCCGGGCTCTGGCCCAGACCGAAGGGTTATTCGTCGGTATGAGCTCCGGTGCCGCAATGCACGTGGCCCTGGAAAAAGCCGGGGAAATGAAAGAAGGGTTGATTGTGGTAATTTTCCCGGACAGCGGAGAAAGATATCTCAGTACAACACTCTTTGCAGACAGGGAAGAAACCTCGCTTTGCCTGTACAACACACTCAGCAGGAGCAAAGAACCTTTCAAGCCGATAGACACCGCTCAGATCCTCATACATTCATGCGGTCCGACCGTGCACGATGTTCCTCACATAGGAACCTACCGACGCGCTGTTGTGTCGGACATGATATCCAGGTACCTGGAATTCAAGGGGTACAAGGTCAAACACGTCTCCAACATCATAGACCTGGCCGACAGGTCCATAAGTGGTGCCGACAGGGCTGACATGGATATCAGGAAATTTACAAGGAGACACACTGAAACCTTCTTCAGCGACTTGGACAAACTTGATATCACTCACAGCAGCAATACCTATCCGGCGGCGAGTGAGAACGTCGATTCAATGGTCAAGCTGACGGAAAGCCTCGTGGGAAAGGGCTATGCCTACGAAAAATTGAGGTCTGTCTATTTCGATATATCGCGGCTCGATAACTATGGCCTCTTATCAAATATAGATCTGGCAAATGTAAGACATTCAAGAACAGTAGATCAGGATAATTATGAAAAGGACAGTCCCGTAGACTTTACTCTTTTAAAAAGATCAACTCTGGCAGAGTTAAAAAAGGGTATATATTTCAAGACCAGGTGGGGAAACGTAAGACCAGGCTGGCATCTTGAATGCGCGGCCATGACCATGGAATACCTGGCAGAAACATTCGACATCTACATAAGCGGCTCCGACATCATCTTCCCGCACTGTGAGAACGTCATGGCGATAGGGATGGCTGCTACTGGGAAAATGCCCGCAAACTACTGGCTCGCCTCCGAGCTTGTTATGATGGAAGGCAAGAAGATGTCCCGTTCCACAGACAATTCCTTCACGGTGAGCGATCTTGAAGAAAAGGGATACTCCGGAAGAGAAATCAGATATTTTCTCCTCAGTTCCCACTATAGAAAACCGCTGACCTTTTCATTCGGCGCACTGGATACCGCGTGCAATACAATTAAGAGGCTGAATAACTTTATACAGAGATTGATACGCTTTATTCCCGGAGACGGACACCCGGATGTGGACCAGCTTATCTATGACATAAGGAAGGGGTTTGCTGAAGCGATGGATGACGACTTCAATATCTCTGAAGCCCTTGCCTGCGTGTTCGAATTTGTCAGAAAGATAAATATTTCTCTGACCGGAAAACAGCTTAACACAAAGCAAAGAGATACGATCCTCGACACCATGAAGGGAATAAATTCCGTCCTTCGCGTAATGAATTTCGAGGGGGAAACGCTCAGCGAAGATGCCACGAGACTGATGGAGGATCGAAAGAAGGCGAGGGCCGCCGGTGACTGGGGAAAATCCGACCACCTGAGAAAAGAACTTTCAGCGATGGGGATAATCGTTTGCGATACACCGGAAGGCATGATCTGGACACTGAAATAAGAATTTGCCCGCAAGACCATCAGCGGTGCTTCTTTACCCCCACCTTTTCACACAATCCGTAGAGGGGGCATTGACTGCACAGGGGTGAGATGGGCCGGCAGACAGTCCTTCCAAATGCCACCATGAGGGTATTATATTCCGTCCAGTATTTCTGGGGGAGCTTTGCCCGCAGGGCATATTCCGTCTCGTCCGGTGTCTTCGTCCTGACATAGCCCAGGCGGTTTGAGATCCTGTGAACATGCGTGTCCACGCATATCCCCTCCCCTCCGTATCCCAGCGTGACAACCAGATTGGCGGTCTTTCTCCCCACCCCCTTGAACGTGAGCAGTTCGTCAATACTGTCGGGAACGCGGGACCCATAACGCTCGATCAGCTCGCGGCAAACATGGAGTATCGTCTTTGTCTTGTTCCGGTAGAAACCAACGGGATAGATGGCGTCGGCTATCCGATCCGGGGAGAGCTTGAGCATCTCCGCCGGGGTTGAAGCCATCGCAAAGAGCCTGCGGGTAGCCACCTCGGTTACCTCATCCTTGGTCCTCAGGCTGAGGAGGGTGGAGATGAGGATATGAAACGGGGTGCTCTTCTGATCGGCAAGTTCTGAAACAATGGGGAGTTTTTTTGATGAGAGGTCTTTTGTGAGGGCTTCAATAACGATTGTTATTTCGGAGTCTTTCATACGCCATGATGATCAGCGGCCGGCCTCATCAATCCGAAACTACTGGGAGACCGGCCGTTTAAGCTATTTTATTCGTACCCCTCTTCATCGGCAAGGATATCCAGATGCAGCGTCGCTATGTCCTCCACATCCAGATTGGGCTCCTTCTCCGCCTTCCTGAAGTCGACCGCCTTTATGTACTTATTGCAGACGTTGCACACATCGACCCGGTACTTCTCCTCTTCCTCGATGGTGAAGTAGGCGAGTGTCTGCTGGTCTTCATTCCCGCAGAAAGGGCACTTAATCCGTTTAAACTGCCATTCAAATCCGCACTGGCCGCAGAAGAGAAATCTCGAGCCTCCCTCTCCTTTGAGCTCTGACATCTTTGGTTCCCTGCCACATATGGGACAGTACCCTTCAGACCACTTCGCTCCAGTGATAATATCTCCATACTTTTCAGAGAGGAGCTCCAGCGCCGGCCGCAGGCTTTCTTCAACAAGAAAGTCCAGAAGATCAAAGACACCTTCTTCACTCTCATCCGAGGCATCTTCATCCTGTAGCAGGGTAAAGGATTCACGGACCATCTCCCCGTAGTCTATCTCCCCGGCATTGAGCTTACGTATTATTTCATCGGTTTCGTTCAGGTCCCTCTTCTGGGCTATCTTGAGGAGGGCGATAAAATATTCCTTCGGTCCTTCAAGCTCAAAGGTACCCTCGGGGAAATCAACGAGGGGCAGCCCCCCGGCAATCTTTTTCAGTATGAGCGATTCCTCTACGTTGAAGATATCTCCCGTAACCTTGCGGCGATACATCTCCCTCAGGATAAGGACCTCCTCAAGGATATTAAGCAGTTCTTCGTAATGGGGATTCATATTTTTGTACCCGTCAATCGTCTTCAAGGTATCTTTCAGGACTTGTACCATAGTTCACCTCTTGTGGGGTTTTAAAACGAAGCCCCCCTATATATGCTTTTTTCGACTAATTCAAGGAATTCTTGCCCCAGCAAAAAGGGGCCCGCTCTCAATTGAACAGGCCCCCCATGATTAACAAATCTCCACGCCGACATACGGCTCTAGATCACTTTGCTACTTAGAAACTTCCAGCTTTCCTGATTCCTCCATCTCTCTCAACCATTTCGGGCACTGTTTTTTCGCCCAGGATCTTGTAACCCACCCCGTAAGGACAGCTGACACAGAACCTGGGACACCAACTGTACCCAGATACAAATGGATAAAAAAGAATGGGAATATAACAAAGAATCCGAGGGCATGCAGGGGGTACATCCACCGAACCAACTCCACAGGAAGACCCAGCGGGAACCACATGACTAGTCCGGTGATAATCATGATAATTCCAAAACCTGCAATAGCAAGAAAAAATGCCTTCTGACCAACATTGTATTTTCCCGTTTCAGGAGGATTTTCCACATGCCATAGGTAACCACCAGCACATTTGATCCACTCAAAATCGTCGGGCAGATCAAGGATACCAGCCTCCTTCCACCATACTAATATGGCGGCGAGGAGCGACGGGATGAACACAAGTCCGGAAAAGTTGTGGATTAGTTTCAGGTTCTTTAATCCTCCAAAAGGAATCGCTAGAAAATTGAACGAATGGAACATCATCCCCAGACCGGTAATCATAAGAATCAGGCAGGAAATGGCCATCGACCAGTGTACTATTCTCTCAAACCCATCGGATACTTTTATCATTCCTTTTTTCATTTTATTCGCCTCCTTCCTTACTTGCATGATCTCCATCACCGCTTGTATCCTTTGGACCGTGGGTAATGTAGTGTAAGAAGGACCCCGCGATTACGCCACCCGCCGCGAGCAGACTGAGCGGTTTGAGCCAGTCTTTCCAGGCAATGACAGAAAGTGGGACCCTCGGTTTTTCCGGAAGTTTGTCATAGACGCTGGCCTTTTCCGGAAGGACATACACCATGTGAGTTCCGCCCACAAATTTATCTCCATACACGGAGGCATCACCGCCAAGTTCTTTTACTCTTTTGTAGGCAATCTCCAGCATCTCATCCTTGTCTCCAAACTGGAGGGCACCTGTAGGACATGCCTTGACACATGCCGGTTCCATCGCATTGTCTACCCTAGAATAACACATATCACACTTTAAAATCTTGTCGGTCTCAGGATCATATCTGGGTACTTCGAAAGGACACGCAAAGACACATTCCTTGCATCCGATACACTTGCTGTTGTCAAGAGCGACGGTGCCGTACTTGGTATGGGACAGAGCACCGCTCGGGCAGACCTTCACACAAGCCGCGTCGGTGCAGTGCATGCAGGCGTCGTGCCTGAACAGCCAGTCAACCCCGCCATTATTAAATGTTTCTTGAAACCTTATGATATTCCAGGTGTTAGGCTGGAGATCAGGAGGATTCTGGTAGGTTCCGGTGTTGAAGGTCTGTTTTGCCGGCAACTGGTTCCACTGCTTGCATGCAAGCTGGCATCCCCTGCAACCGGTACACTTTGAAAGATCACATAGTTTGATTTTTTCAGACATGGCTTACACCTCCTTCCTTTCGACATTTACCATGAAGGCCTTGCTCTCCGGTATCATGGTATTGGCGTCTCCGATGAACGGAGTAACGATGTTGGCGGAATCACCGAAGGTAAATACCTCCGGTTTTTTGTCACCATGCACGTATTCCCTCATCTTTGTTGTAATCCATCCATAGTGCCATGGAATCCCGACCTCATGAACCGTATTGCCGTCAATATTGAAAGGCTGCCATCTTTCTGTCACAATCGCAACGGCATCAACCTGTCCCCTGATCGATTTTACGGTGACTATCTCGCCGTTTGCGATTCCCTTATTCTTGGCAAGCTCGACACCCATCTCCACGAACATGGAGGGCTGCATCTCAGCGAGCCATGGGCACCACCTCGTCATAAGACCGGTCTGCCAGTGCTCACTCACCCGATAGGTTGAACAGACGATAGGATACCGCGGATCGCAGGTTGCCCTCGCGTCCACGTCTGTCCCCGTTCCATCTTTGTCCCATCTCTTGATCGTCGGATTGACGAATTGCGGTGACATGATATTTTTCTCAACAGGACATTCCAGAGGTTCATAGTGCTCCGGGAAAGGACCATCCGCCAGCCCGGGTCCGAAGATCGAACCGACACCATGGGACTTCATAATGAAGGGCGGCCGTCCAGAACCAGGCGCGGCAACACCATCCGGCACATCGCCGACCCACTTGGAACCATTCCACATAATAACGGGATGTTCTTTGTCCCAGGGCATACCGGTTTCCGGATCAACGGAAGCACCGTTGTATATAATCCTGCGGTTCACCGGCCAGCACCACGACCATTCGGAATAAAGGCCGATACCGGATTCATCCTTTTGACCCCGGCGGGCCGCCATGTTTCCCTTCTCGGTATAGGAATTACAGTAGAGCCAGTTTCCGGAAGAGGTGGACCCATCATCCTGCAGATAAGCAAAACTGGGAACGAGGGTGCCTTTTTTAAACAGCTTCCCTTTGACCGTTTTATCTTCAAGGAAATATCCATTAATTTCCTTGGCTATATCATGCGTATCCAGGTGCCGGATCTTACCGTCTGCGCCCATGGGTCCATAATCCCAGGTCATCTTGGAGATGGCCTCTTTCAACGGGCCGCCTTCCTCTTCGTACAGCTCTTTGATCTTGTAGTAGAGCTCAGTAATGATTTCTCCATCTGGCATCGCGACGCCGGGTGAATCAACCGCTTTGTACCGCCACTGCATCCAGCGGCTGCTGTTTGTGATGCTTCCCTCTTTTTCAATCGAAGCGGAGCAGGGAAGCATGAAGACCTCCGTCTTTATCTTCTTCGGATCCATATCAGGCCCCTTCCAGAAAGACCCTGTCTCGCTGTCGAAGATATTGACATTTACCATCCAGTCCAGCTTGCCCATAGCCTGCCGGGTCTTGTTGGAACTGGCACCGCTGCACGCGGGGTTCTGCCCCCACGCGAAGAAACCCGAGAACTTCTCCTTGTGCATCGCATCGAAGATGCTCAACCAGGAATAGTTCTCTCCGTCATCAAGCTTCGGCAGATACGAATAGGAATCTTCAAGAGAAACACCCGCCCCGTAGTGGGCCCGCAGAAGGCTTGCCACATACTTCGGATAGTTCTTCCACCAGTTCAAACTCTTGGGCTCATCCGATTTGGGCGTGTACTTGGCATTATACGCGGCCAGAGTCGGCAGTGACGCCTTGGGCGTCTTCAAATATCCGGGAAGAATATGGTACAGCAGACAATGATCAGTGGAACCCTGAACGTTTGCCTCACCCCTGAGGGCATTTACGCCACCGCCGGCAACTCCCATATTCCCCAGCAGAAGCTGAATCATACTCATCGTCCTGATATTCTGGACACCGACCGTATGCTGGGTCCATCCCATGGCATACATGATGGTCCCGGCTTTCCCTACCTTGCCGGTTTTAGTATACTCTTCATAGACCTCCAGGAGTTTCTCTTTCGGCGTACCGGTAATCTTGGACACGGTATCCAGGTTATACCTGGAATAATGCCTCTTCAAGAGTTGATACACACAGTTGGGATCCTTGAGGCTCATATCCTTCTTTACAACACCGTTCATATCCGTCTGAAAAGACCAAGAAGACTTGTCGTACTTGGCGTCTTTGAGGCCGGAGAATACTCCATCATTATCTCCGGGGAGTTTGAAGTCGGGATTTACCAGGAATGGGGAGTTGGTATAGTATTTGACATATTTTTCCTGGATTAGTTTGTTATCCAGGATATATTTGATCATACCGCCCAGAAAGGCTATGTCGCTTCCCGATCTCAGAGAGGCATAGATGTCGGCCTTTGAAGAGGTCTGCGTGAATCGCGGATCCACACTGATCAGCTTCGCGCCGTTCTCCATGGCCTTGGTCACATACTTGAATGAGATGGGATGATTGGAAGCCGCGTTACTTCCCATTATTAACACACAATCACTGTACTGGATATCGATCCAGTGATTGGTCATTGCACCGCGTCCGAACGACTCTGCCAGAGCCGCAACAGTAGCGGAGTGTCATATACGGGCCTGATGTTCAATATATACCAGACCCAACCCCCTCAATAGTTTTTGATAGATGAAGCACTCTTCATTATCCATGGCGGCACTGCCGACGGAAGCTATCCCATCGGTCCTGTTAACCACCTGACCCT
Source organism: Deltaproteobacteria bacterium (assembly GCA_019313385.1). Lineage (GTDB taxonomy): Bacteria > Desulfobacterota > Syntrophia > Syntrophales > UBA2210 > UBA2210. The sequence continues at coordinate 16,737 of JAFDBG010000028.1, forward strand.
TTTCGTTCTTAAATACGAAGCTTTTGTCTCTGCTCTTCTTGACATTCCTGGCAATCTTGTCGATCATCCACTCCCAGGACTTTTCTTCCCACTTGTCCGAATACGGCGCCCGGTAGAGCGGCTTGTCAAGTCGATTCTTATTCTGCGAAAGCTGATAGATGGAACCACCTTTACTACAGAGCGAACCCCTGTTTACAGGGTGATCCGGGTCTCCCTCTGTGTTTATGACTTTTCCACCCCTGGTGGATACAATGATTCCGCATCCAACGGCACAGTAAGGACAGATCGTGGTGGTCTCTTTAGCGTATTTGATCTTTAACGGCTGCGCGTGAGCTGCCACCGGCTTCAGATTGATGCCAATTCCACTCGCCATCAACGCAGCGCTGGAGATCTTTAAGAAACCTCTTCTGCTAACATCCATAACATGCACTCCTTCCTCTAAAGTTTTGATAAGAACATAATTTTGCTCAGTTCTGCCCCTTTCCAAGCACGGGAGGCATAACCGTTTCCAGTCATACCCATTGATCACCCTTCATGGAATATATTCTTTAGAAAGAGTGAATCGGAGAGAATGATATTAAAGACCAGCGATAACACGAAGTAGCTCCTAACAATCACTCAACGAAATGTCAAGATTATTCTATCAATATGTCTTGGGAAAATGAACCTGGAGAATTGTTATTTATTTTCAGAATAACCTGTAATGATGCACTCGTAAAAAGTCATAAAATACCATTTTTAGTCATTCCGGCGGAAGCTGGAATCCAGTAAATTCGATAAATTCTGGATACAGGATCAAGCCGGTATGGCCGGTTTTAGGACTTTTTACGACTTTGTCAATCTTGACCTTTTTACAAGTGCGTTATTTTTAGTGATTGCGGATATCCTGACACTATAATATGATGCTATTGAATTTGCTGCTTGGCACAGATTGAACGCAAGGTCTGAGAACCTTGATTGTATCTAACCGGTCTCTACCGGAAGGATGGTAAAATGATAAAGACGGGTGACATTTCCCGGCACATCCATGAGCACCTGTCAGGCCGTAGCCGAGAACTTCATATTGAAGATGTAAGGATCGGCCTGGGTTATGTCGGCGTACTGCTGGAAGCGGACAGACCGGGTCTATCCGCCCTGCTGAGAAATGATCTGCCACCCGGATGTGGAACCTTCAACAAAGCAGGAACCCTAGCAGGATCTGCGGCTTCAGAACTTTTAGACCTTCTCGTCTCGGGCAGAAACCCCCTGGAAAAGGCGCTGGGTCTGGCCACGGCAAACGCTATGATCTGTCCTGATATTGCCGAAGAACCGGAAAAGGATTCCATAGCTCTGATGAAACTGTCCACCGCGGACAGAGTGGCCATGGTGGGATATTTTGGCCCTCTTGTGGAGCGAATAAAGAAAACGGGGGCAAATCTCCACATCATAGAAAAAGATCCGAATCGCATGGAAATCCCGAGCAGAAAAGAGATAGACAGCATTCTCGAAAAATGCAGCGTAGCAATCATTACCGCCACTTCGATCCTGAATAACACCATTGAGGAAGTTCTCAACGGGCTCGGGAATCCAAGGCACGTAACAATAATGGGACCCTCTACGCCCATGTTCGGTGAGGCATTCGCGGGGACACCGGTAACACATCTCGGCGGCTCCGCGATACTGCATCCCCGCAAGATTATGCAGATTATATCGGAGGGTGGCGGCACGCCAAACATGCGCCCATTCCTTCGGTTTATAGACAGGAGAATCAAATGCGTAAAACGTCCGGAGGAAACATGATCCCTTTAGTATCTTTTGTGGGCAAATCGGCTTCCGGAAAGACCACCCTGATCGAAAAAATAATACCGGAACTGACACGGAAGGGCTGGCGTGTGGCGACAATCAAGCACCGTCGCCATGGCTTTGACATCGACCGGGAGGGAAAGGACAGCTGGCGCCACAGGAAGGCGGGCGCGCGAATGACCGTTATGTCATCCCCTGAACAGATTGCCGTCATTGAAAATCCTGAAAGAGACCTCGATATCGCGGAGTTGAGAGACCGGTACATCCATGGCGTCGATATTGTCCTTACGGAGGGATTCAAGGGGAACACATACCCAAAGATAGAGGTCTTCCGCTCCGTCCTGAAACGGGAAATGCTCTGTTCAAAAGAAGACAACCTGATTGCCGTTGCCAGCGATGAAGATATGAATATTGATGTTCCCTGTCTCAATATCGACGACGCACAGGGAATCGCGCAACTGATAATAGACCTTTTTCTGGACAAAACGCGGACAAATGACTGAATTCGATTATCTCAAGATTGCAAAATGGGTGCTTATCGTTTTGCTGGCGGGTTTCATAGGACAGTTTGGGAAAAGCCTGGCCAAGCACCTTATGGAAAAGGCCCGGCTAAAAAAGCAAGGCCTGTCCCAATCTGAAGAAACAATGCATAGCCCTGGCAAGGAGTATATCAAAGACTCCCACACCGGAGTGAAAGAGCGGCCGGCAGACGCAGGCCAGGATATATCTCAGGAAGAAAAGGCCAAACAGGAAAAGAAACTGGCCAAAACCCTGGCAAAACAGCGAAAAAAGGGGGCAAAAGCCCTCAAAAAACAGGGTGATCTGTAATCTGGACGATCTTCCCTTGGAAACAACCCACCGCAAATCCGCCCACATGAAAAGAGCGGCATTAGACGGTGATGATAGACAGAGAATCTGTGCTTCCCTCGCCTTTTGAAAATCTGCCCTCCGTCATGATTACATATTCGCTTTTCTGGATAAATCTCCCCTCTTTCAGTTTGCCGAGGAGGGTGTCATGCCACCCGGTGTGAGCCGTCTCCATAACGGTGGGATAAACTCCATAGGAAAAAAAGAGAAATTCACATATACTCTTCTGGGGGTTGGAGGCTATGATCCAGCCTTCTGGTTTGAACCGGGCGATACGCCGTGCCGATGTTCCTGTCTCTGTCGGGGTTAGTATGAACTTCACATCCAGCGCCATCGCTGTTTCCGAGGCATTGAGAGATATCATATCGGGTACGGTAATTTGTCCTCTGCGCAGGTCTTCATGCAGGAGGTTCCGTATAAAGGCTGCAGACCTGATGGTCCTTCGCCTGGTTTCCGTAACAGTGGCAATACGAGCCATCATTGAAACCGTCTGGACAGGATATTTTCCTATCGCCGTCTCTTCTGAAAGCATGACAGCATCTGTCCCGTCAAGAATGGCATTGGCCACATCGGTGGTCTCGGCCCGTGTAGGCCTTGTATTTTCCACCATCGATTCGAGCATCTGTGTTGCCGTAATGACGGGACGACAGGCAATGTTTGCCTTCCGTATCAGTTCTTTCTGCAGTGCCGGAACCTCTTCAATGGGCACTTCGACCCCGAGGTCTCCTCTCGCGATCATCAGGGCGTCAGCCACCTGCAGGATTTCATCGATATTATCCACAGCGCTGGCCCTCTCAATCTTGGCCACCGCATATATCTCTTTGCCTTTTTTCCGGGCGAACTCCCTCGTGCGCTCTATCGCCTCCGCCGACTCGACAAAAGAGATGCCGAAGATGGATATCCCCTCATCGAGGGCCAATCCCATCAGATCAAGGTCTCTTTCTGTCGGAGAGTCTGCAAAGAGACGCGCTCCCGGAAGATTCAACCCCTTTCCTGAAAGTAGGTGGCCTCCCGAAATTACCCTGCAGTCAACTTCCGTCCCCTTGACCTCAATGACCTCGAGTTCGATAAATCCATCGTTGAGATAGATTACGCTTTTCGGATGAACACTTTCGGTAAGCCTGCTGTAGGTCACCGGTATACTATTGTCTGTGTTGTGAACCTGCTCTGTTGTAAGTGTTACTAAGCTCCCCCTTTCGAGGAGCATAGGTTCATTTTTAAGGATGCCCACCCGTATCTTAGGTCCCGGAAGATCAACGAGAATAGGTACTATCCGATTAACACCCGCTGCGGTTGAGCGGATAAGCTGTATATCTTTTTTGTGGTCTTCGAATGTTCCATGGGAAAAATTAAGACGGGCGATACTCATACCGCTTTCCAACATATTCCTGAGGACCTTTTCGGAATGCGACGACGGGCCTATCGTACAGATAAGTTTTGTCTTGCAGCATGGCAGCGAAAGTTTCATAAAAAAGTGGCTCCTGACAGTCTGAGCGGTGTATCTTCAAACGATACCATAGTTAGTTGACCAATATTGTATCATACACTGATATGCTTCGCTATCGGCATTACTGCGTCCGTGCAGTTTTTTCTGCACCAGGGTTGCCTGTGAATATTGGAACGATTGATGTAATGGTTTTTGGTTATCTGCACGATGTGGTTGAGTTGTTCAGAGGTCAACGGCCAGAATCAGGCAAAAAGAGCAATGGAGGTTGCGACCAGCGGAGGGCACAAAGCAATCACACCCTGACAGCCAATTTCGTCTGAACTTCTTCCTGTAGTCAATAGAACTTGAATAATAAGGGTTGTCGAAGATTACAATCGGCAATCAATGACACAAGGCCCCATTCACAATTTATACTCTTTCCACTACCAGATTCAAAAAATCTGCAAAATCAATAAATCCGAGTCTGACTCCGTTTTTTCTCCGATTTAGAATTTTTGACTTTCTAGTTGTTAAGGAGCCAAGTGATTTGTGATTTTTCTACGGTTAAAAAACCACCATAAACATAATCCCGATTTGTGTTGATTTGTTCTCTGGTTCCCATCCGTAGGTCAAGTAAGTTCCATTGTAAGTAATGTTTTCTATTTCAGACTTGTCAATTTTCCAGTATCTTATGAATGGCTCAATTATATAGCCTATTCTTTCGCCTTTCTTCTGAAATTTTAAAGAACCCCTAAACCCATAACCGTCTTTTTGCTTGTTTTCAGGATCGTTATAACCAGGGTCGTGACCGCTTAAATAGCTTGTCTGTTTCCCTTCCAAAAAATAGTCAAACTCTGCTGTTATTCCAAAAAACCAGCCATTGCTTATGTCGGAAAATGTCTCAATGCCTATTGGGATATAGCAATACTTCGATTCTCTGTCATAACCCCATGTCCCTGTTGAAGATATTGTCCCTCCGAAATTGTCGTATAACTGCCTATACCCAAAACCGATATAAGGTGTAATCATGGATGATTCAGTTATAAAAAAGTCGTAGCCAGCTAAACCCCTTATTTCAAGAAGATAGTCTTCAATGTTATCTACAGTTCCCGTACCTTTATAGTCCACATATCCGTAGCTGTATCCAATTTCGCCTTTTAACATTACACCATTGTGGTAGGCATAAGAAGCACCAATACCATACATAACCCCATTTTCTTCCATATTTAGGCTTGGTTCTTCATATCTAATATGTGAGATTTCTGGGCCAATTTCCCACGTATGTTTTGCAATTAATGGCTCTCCCGCATTTTTTGAGACTGAGAGCTTTTCGATTTCATTCTCTCCCAGAATATCCACAATGTCATCAAAGTTACGTGTTACAATTTCCTCATTGCTGGTTTTAAGCTTGACTATCTCGTTGTTCATTTTGATGATGACCCCAGTGATAGCAGTGCCGTCTTTGAATAGAATAGTTTTGGTATCATTTTCCTGAGCCCATAATGCCGTGTGAATCAACGCAATAAATAAAACAATTAAAATGCAAATGAAACTTCTTTTGAATACCTTCATCATGTTGACCTTCCTTTTAATAAAGATTCAAAAAACAAAAGCCCTATCTCTTATTGTGAGAAACAGGCCTTTAGACGATCAGACCATAATCCCCCCCTTTGGTGATTACATCTGTTCACAAGTGCGTAGTATACGTTCAAGATCAGTAGAATGTGTCAAGCCTCTAACTCCATTATGATATCTTGTCAAGAGATATTATGGTGAGACTTTCAATCGGTAATAATCGATTTCCTCCTGAAACAATCTTGAGGACTTGTAGGTGCTATACGTAACAAAAAGATGATTGAAACTTCAGCGTATTAGGTTCATCATCTATCTGTATTTCCTATTGATTTAAAGGAAAGGAGATAGCGATGGAC
>JAFDBG010000090.1 GCA_019313385.1 Deltaproteobacteria bacterium
ACAACACCATTACGGTCATGTTCTTAGATTACACCGGTTTTTTGAAAATTCGCTCAAAAACCGTGTCAAGAACTTTTTTCAAAGAACTGAAAATAAATTATGCTGAATAGTTACCCAAAATATTGACATCCTTGATATCTCTTATCGTGGATGTCAATATCTATTTGGGAACAGACTACTGTTCCGTCAGTGTAAGAAGAAAACGATTTCAGACGATGGCAGAACAAGATAAAGAAGACAAAAAGCTTGTAACCAGGATTCAGGAAATCCTGATTCAAAAATAAAGATTTGCCCCCAAGACGCCCCTGTTGCAATCACTGATTTTTTATTTTCTCCTTTACATGATCGGGATACCAGGAGGTGAACTTGATAGCTCCCACGAAGACAAGAATGTGTATCACTCTGTCGATCAGGCAGGGGTGATTCAGGGCGAGATACGAAGTAGCCGCAACAATAGCGAACGTAGCACACCAGACCCAGCTTATGACAAGATTTACAGAATAAAATGCGGGAGAATCCCAGAATTTCGGATCTATCTGCTCGCGTGCATATTGTAGTGTAAAGGGTTTTCGGATCAGGATGGAGCTCAAAACGATCAGGAACAGGGCAACATTGCTTAAAGGTAACGCGTTACGGTCTGTCCATTCAGCCCAGGGAGTAAAGGCGGCAACTGTGAGCAACACGAAAAATACTAAAGTGCCCAGATCAAGTACCTTGATATTATGCTCCCGGATATCACGGATAGTTATAAAAAAAACTACGGCAGCAGAAGCCACGGCGGCAATTGCAAAACTTTCACGCCCGCTCAATATCCAGAATGCAATCCATGGCAAGAAACTCAGGAATATACCCATTAGCTTACCCTTTTTTTTCTGCTTGATTTATTATAGAAAAGTTATAGAAAAATTAATCAGTTATGTCAATAACTATTTATCATATTTGTAATCTGGATCTCAGCTTTTTCCCAGATAGACGAGGAACAGGCCGATTATAACCGAAGACAGCCCCAGTATTCTGAGTGTGCTGCCGGGGAACTCAGACAACTTCATGAGATATGCCTTGATTTTCTCGGGGAAGGCGAAATAGGGGAGCCCTTCTATTATCAGAACCATTCCTATTACACAGAGGAAAAATTTCATTGTTTACCAATCACCTCTACTCTGTTCTTTTCGCCATATTCCATAAACTATCCATCTCTTTCAGGGAGGCGTCGCGTGGAGACTTTCCATCCTTTTCCAAACGCTCTTCAATAAATGAGAATCTCGTCGTAAACTTTTTCAATGAAGATCTGAGCGCGTTTTCAGGGTCTGTTTCGGTGAATCGGCACAGATTAACCAGGGAGAGAAACATGTCGCCTATTTCGTTTTCTATACGATCCTTCTTTCCGCCTGAGATGGCTTCCTTAAGTTCTCCCAGTTCCTCATCTATCTTTTCCAAAACGCCGCCGGTGTCTTCCCAGTCGAAACCTTCTTTAGATGCCCTGCCGGTTATTTTCTTAGCCGTCATGAGAGGTGGCATGGATCGCGGTATGCCCCGGAGGAGGGACCCATTTTCTAGCTCCTTTTTTCCTTCACGGGCCTTTATCTTCTTCCAGTTGGACAGGATATCATCCACATCGCGAACTTCTGTGTCCCCGAAAACATGAGGATGACGGCGTATCATCTTTTCCGATATAACATCAATTACATCGGATATGTCAAATTCGCCCTTTTCATCCGAGAGCACTGCCAGAAACAATATCTGGAAGAGAACATCACCGAGTTCCTCCTTAAGGTCATCCGGGGAGCCTTCATCTATTGCGTCGATGACCTCGTATGCCTCTTCTATCAAGTATCTTCCGACATCCGGCTTCTTTTGCTGCCGGTCCCACAGACATCCGTCCGGCGCCTTCAACCTGTCAATGATTTTCAGAATCCTGCTGAAGCTATGTTTTTGCTGGTCTCTCAATTGGCCACTGCCCTCTTTCTTTCAGGACATCGCGATAGACGGCGAGAGCCTCGTTAACCGCAGGCATTCCCGCATAGGTGGCAAGTTGAAAGAAGATTTCTGCCAGCTTCTGAGGGTCACAACCTACATTCAGCGCCGCGTTGACATGCAGCCTCAATTCTTCCCCGGCCCCGAGTGCTGCCAGCATGGCGCACGCGGCCATCTGCCTTTCAGGCAGTGTAAGCACGGTCCTTGAATAGAGGTTGCCCGTTATAAATCTGGAGAAATCGTTGGCGAGATCCCGGTCATATTCCTTCCACATGAAGTATGGAGGGTCCATTTGTATGCCTTCCCCAAAAAGTTTCTTTGCCGTTTCACGAGTCTTATCTTCTGTTTTTCCCATAATATCCTTTCTTATTTCACCAGGAATATGTCTCTGTCCCTGTCCTGAAAATATATATAATTGTATGATCCTTCGGCTGTTGATTTAAAAATTTTCTCTCCTTTTTCTCTGCATGTGGGGCAACTCTGTCCCGGAATCACGACCGCGAAGATATTGTTGCCTGTGCTCGCCTTTGATCTGATGGTTATCAGACCTCCGCATTCGTTGCATATGCGGACAGTCTCTTCCTGGTGTTCACTTATCCCGTCCGTATCATAGAAGATACCCTTATCGCGGCGCAGGTACTCTCCGCCCTTTATCAACTCGGCCCTTTGAGACTCGCGATTTTTCCACAAATTGTAGATATATGAGACCTGCTGTTCTATCTGCTGGGTTATTCGAGGGGTCTGCCGTATGGCTTCGGGATTGTAATCCGGTTCTGTGACGTGGCTGTAGTCTATACCGGCCATGGCGAGTATTATGCCCACGTTGGTGTAGGGAAGGGCTGATTCTATGGAATATCCGCCTTCAAGAACCGCTATATCGGGTGAAAGCCTGTCATTCAGGATGGCATATCCCTGAGCGGAGCAAGACATGTCGGTTATCGGATCGCCGTAATGATTGTCCTGCCCGGCCGAATTTATGATCAGATCCGGTTTGAATTCATCCAGGATGGGGAGGATCAGGTTGTCCAGAGTGAACAAAAAGCCTTCGTCCGAGGTATTGGTGGGGAAAGGCATGTTTATCGTGTAGCCCAGGGCGTTCGGCCCTCCGAATTCATCCGGAAATCCGGAACCGGGAAAGATTGTTCTTCCATCCTGATGAACCGATATGTACAGAGTATTAGGATCATGCCAGAATATGTCCTGCGAGCCGTCGCCATGGTGGCAGTCGGTGTCAACTATGGCGATTTTTTTGGGACCATATTTGTGTCTTATATACTCAACCATGATCGCTTCAATATTTATATTGCAGAATCCCCTGGCGCCGTGGACGACTCGCATGGCGTGGTGTCCGGGGGGACGGACAATCGCGAAGGCATTGTCGACCTCTTTCTGCATCACTTTTTCGGCGGCTGTTATGGCCCCTCCGGCCGAGATGAGATGGGACTGCGTAATAACACTGGGGGCGTCCGGCACGCAGATATGAACGCGGTTTATGTCTTGGGTGGTGGCAAGCCCGGGCTTGAATTCCACGATATTATCCAGATCGAGCAGACCTTCTTCAAATACCTGGTCCTGTGTGTAGAGGAGGCGTTCCTCTCTTTCCGGGTGTGTCGGTGATATCGCCCAGTCGAAGGCAGGAAAAAATATCAGTCCGGTTTTTCTCTTACTGTCTGACATTGGACGCCTCCTTTCTGAAGCCCGCGATCAGTCCCGGTTTCACCTGGGCCTTGATCCTTATGTTTTTACCGGTGCTATAGCCCATTCCCCTTATCATGTTAAAGACCTGATCCTCTATTACCTCTATGTCGAGATCGTCTTCCCGCGCCCCCATTCTCAGAGCCCTCTCACGCAGCTTGTCTTCGCATACACTGATCGCGTCTTCCCGCGTGAATCCGTCGGGTATCCTGACCTGTATACCCTCCTCCGCTATGGTCATCTCTCCTTTTTCAGTATCGGCAAGGAGGGTCAGTTCGGTGGTTGTCCTTGCAAGCGCGGCGCCTATCGCGTTGGCAACCTCCGCGTGTTCGGGAATGCAGGAGGGGAACCCCAGCATTTTATCTATATATGGCGCCATCGGTCTAGCTGGTCCCCCTACAATATATACCACCTCGGGTTTTATCTTTTTTCCTTCAAATATTTCGTGGACGGTATAGACGGGTTTGTTGTTGATCTCAAGGAGCATCTCATTTACCGCGGATGTTATCTTCCGGCAGACGAGATCGAACATCTCTTTTGCCATCTCCTCGATGGAACAGTTCTTAACCCCGGCTATCTCTTCCACAGCCTTGAGAGCTTTTCCCCGATCTCCGATATCCGTGAGTCCGAGGGCTATCATGGCATCTGTCGGAGTGGGGGAGGGGCCTCCGAAGGCTGCTGCCGGTCCGTCCCTCTCGGGACCTATGACAAGGCGCCCATCTTCGTATCTGACCCTGCTGTCGCCGCCTATTCCAATGGATTTTGTCAGGAGTCCTCTGATAAGTGTTTTGTGTCCCTCTATGGTTACGCCCAGAGGCTCCAGGAGAGGCGTACCCCCGGCGAAGATTGCTATATCCGTTGTCGTTCCGCCTATATCCAGAGCGACGGCATCTTTGCTGTCGTTTGTCAGGCTCAGGATGCCCATGATACTGGCAGCAGGTCCGGAGAGTATTGATCCGCCGGGATACCCGGCAGACTGGCTGATTCCGGTGGTGCCGCCATCCGCCTTCAGTATATAGATGGGAGCGGTTGTATTCGTACGTCCCACATATTCCATGACATTCTTGACGAAGGCATTGTATGTGTCCCATATCGCGGCATTGAGATAGGTTGTTGCTATGCGCCTCGGAAAGTTCAGGTTTCCCGACATGCGGTGTCCGAACGATATGTGCCTGAAGCTGTTGTCAATGATGTCTGCTATCTCAGTTTCCAGGCCGGGATTTCGTGTGGAAAACTTACCGACGATCCCCACATGATTGATCCCTTCTTTCTTGAAGGTATCCTCAATGCCGGAAACTTCTCCCCTGTTTGTTCCGGCGACTCTGATTCCGCGGTGATTTACATAACCGGATGTGAAATGGGTGTCTTCGTTGATCCTGAGCATTTCAGGCGAAAGGCCGGGACCGGCGGCCAGGATCATTCCCACCCTGTCCGTTTTGCCCTGTACTATGGCGTTGGTTGATATGGTGGTGCTGAGGACGACTTTTTCCAGCTCGCCGGGATCCTCGCCATCGAAGATTGCTTCAGTGGCTTCCATGAGAGACTTTATCAGGTTTTCCTGGTTGGTTATAACTTTTGCCGTTTTCTTTATCTTGAATCTGTCCAGCAAAACCGCATCGGTGTGTGTTCCCCCAACATCAATCCCTATGATCATGATTCCCCTCCGGCATACTCATTTCATCAGAGTTGGCTACCACATGAACCAGCGCTGGTCAATCTACGATGCTTTCTTCGTTAATGCAATATAATTATGTCACCCCCGGTCTTAATCAGAGAGAAAAGGACCTGGGGATTCATACGGAGGTATTTACAGAAGGGATCATAGATCTGATTGAGGCCAGTGTTATAACCTGCAAAAAAAAAGACCCTCCATCCCGGTGAAATAATCTCAAGTTTTTGCGTGGGTACTAGGCGCTTGTATGACTACATTGATAATAACCCTCTCTTTGAGTTTCATCCTGCTTATTATGTAAATTTCTCAACTTTCGGGTTTAGATTTCATTGATAATAAATTTGTTCTTTGACAGATTGACATAACTGAGTGCTGTTTCCAATAGTGTATCAAAGAACGCCTGTGCTGTTCTTTCGCAGAAGGCGCCCATTTCGCGAAGGCGATCCGCTGTCAGAGTAAGGATTCTGTACAATGCTTCAACGAACGATATGTCGCCGAGTTCATCACAACAGGCATAGAACAGATCACCGAAAGTTCGATGATCTGTTTCCAGGCGACACCGGTAGGCCAGAAACATATAGCGCATGAACACAATGGTTGTGTGAGCGATCAGGGCATCGAAATCCCGACACTGGATCTCCTTAGCCAGTTTCAGATGTTGCTTGGCCATTTTAAAGAACACTTCGATATCCCAACGCTTGCCGTAGATCCGGACGATATCTTCATCGGGAAGATGGATATCGGTGGACAGCAGCGCAAGCCAGTCTTTCTTACGGCGGTCGCGGACAAAGACCACCTTGGCCTTGTGTTTGTCTTTGAGCGTTACGATAATGCTGGCCAGAATCTTTGCCCGGCCCCGACGTTTTTTCAGGCATCGGTAGAGTGTCATCAGATCACAGCGGCGATCCCCATAACCGTAGAGGATCTTAGGTGTCTTCTTCACCACGCAAATAATCGGCAGATGCTGACTTACGCTTACAATGATTGCCGGCATGCCAAACCAGCTATCCATAAGAACGTAACTGGCGTCGATGCCCGCAGAGAGAACTCTTTTGGCCATCTCCCCAAGGTGAGCCGTGCTCTTAATCGTGGCCTCTTCACGTCGTTTGTAAGCGCAACAGCGTTTATCCACAACCTTGGTGGCTTCACGGAATCTCTTGGTGGAATTGTTCGATGACAGCAGGGTAAAATCCAACGGCAGGCAACTGACACCATCGGACCAGCAGAGAGTGAGCATGCGAAAGCCCCTGACAAAACGGCCGGTAGTGTGATCCCAAACCCGGCTGGGCAATTCGACCTTCTTGGATCGGGACCGATCGTAGGTGCTGTCATCAATGATCAGCACCGATTCCCTTTCATCGCTGGTAAGTCGATTGAAGAAGCGGTAAAGCCGGGCACCGAGGGTCAGCAAAAAACGACGCCAATTGGATCGGGACCCCTTGAGCAGATCATAGGCCGCATCTTTGCCGAAGGGTAAATCGTCATTGATGACGATACTCCGGAAAAAGTTCTTTCCTAAGAAGGGCAAAGAGAACACAGGTTTTATCCTGCATTCTCGGGTTATTTTATATGCACAGGTGAAGGAGCCTCAAATGCCTGAAAAAGCTTCGCCTGCTTTTTAGTAACCTCACCCCAATGCCCTCGTCTCCCGGCATGT
>JAFDBG010000029.1 GCA_019313385.1 Deltaproteobacteria bacterium
AGCTGGCAACCCAGATAATCCTTGACGAAAGAACGAAACTATGAAACTTTAAACGTAACTCAACATATTAATATCAATAGAGAAAATAGATTATGTTACGTATAGGTAGGTGAATACAATAATAAGGATAAATCATGAAGGATTAAACATTAGCCTGATCGGCCCGGTCGGATGGCCAACGTTTCAATATATTACAATATGTTTTCTGTTTGAAATATCAATCAGAAGAGCCAAGGGTTGCCGGCATTGACTGTATGGGTTCCCCGTAAAATACGCTGGCAAGCCGATTGAATCTTTCCGAAAAATCGGTGAAAAAAAACGCCCGGGTGCCTTCTCTGGAGAGCCTCTCTTCTGTCTCCGGGTGTCTGGCCAGATAATCCCTCAGTTTGTCTGCAATGATCGGCCCCTGAGTAATGATTTTCACATGGGGAGGGGTGTGTCGTCTGAATGCTTTATAGAGTATCGGATAATGGGTGCATGAAAGGAGTATCGTATCTATCTCGACCTCCTGAGCAAACAGACTGTCCAGATATTCGGATACAACTACATCAGAATGTTCTTCGTCCTGTTTTCCAGCCTCTATTATTGGCACCAGGAGTGGACAGGCCTGATAGAATATTCTGGCTGAGGGATCAAGCTTTTCAAACTCTTCCGTGTAGATCTTCGACTTGACAACCCCTTCTGTGGCAAGGATGCCTATCTTCCGGCACCCCCCGTCCACCAGCTCCTCGGCAGACGGTCTGATAACACCAATCACCTTCCTGTCGGGATATGCGACCGGCAGAAATTCCTGCTGGATCCTTCTCAGTGCCCCGGAAGACACAGTATTGCAGGCGATGATGACCAGGCGGCACCCCTTCTTGAAGAGAAAATTCGCGGCCTGGATGGTGTACTCATACACCGTTTCCTGTGAGCGTCCCCCGTAGGGGGCCCTCGCATTATCACCAAGATACAGATAATTATATTCCGGCAGTTTCTGAACAACTCTTTTCAGTACCGTCAATCCACCGAAGCCTGAGTCAAAAAAACCTATCATAATCGTTTCTTCCTTCAGGAGATTCTGATATCACAGCTTCTGGCAATATTCAAAATAATCCTTGACAGGTGTTATTTAATATACTAAGTTCGGCAGCTTCCGTATCGGAAGATGATTCCTGACCCCCCATATGGCAAAGCGCTGTCAGGGGGGTTATTTGCTGGAGACAGCTTTTTATAATTGCTACTATACATAGGGAAAGCAGGAATGGACATTAGGAAGGTAAGAAATATAGGTATCAGCGCTCACATTGACTCGGGCAAAACAACGCTGACAGAAAGAATCCTCTTTTATACAAAACGCATTCACGCAATTCATGACGTAAAGGGGAAGGACGGCGTCGGAGCCACCATGGATTCCATGGAGCTCGAGAAGGAGCGCGGCATCACAATAGCCTCGGCGGCAACATTCTGCGAATGGCAAGGGCATGAGATCAACATAATCGATACTCCCGGCCATGTCGATTTCACAGTAGAGGTTGAACGTTCCCTCAGGGTACTCGATGGAGCTGTCCTTGTTCTGTGCTCAGTGGGTGGTGTGCAGTCACAATCGATTACAGTTGATCAGCAGATGAAGCGCTACAAGGTCCCCTGCATCGCCTTTGTTAACAAGTGCGATCGCAATGGTGCAAATCCTTCCCATGTCATCGACCAACTCAGGTCAAAACTGGGACACAACGCGGTTGCCATACAGATACCCATCGGGCTCGAATACAACTTTCAGGGAGTTATAGACCTGGTTTCAATGAAAGCGGTCTATTTCGACGGTGAGAATGGAGAGGATGTTCGTGTTGAAGAGATACCAGACGCTCTCACACAGGAGGCCGTCGCTAAGAGGGAAGAATTGATCGACGCCGCCTCGATGTTCTCAGATAAACTCACTGAAGCCATCCTCGAAGAACGGGAGATCTCGGAAGAACTTCTTATAAGTGCGCTGCGCAAGGGAACGCTTACGCGTGAGATAACACCGGTCCTCATTGGATCTGCCTACAAGGACAAAGGCGTTCAGCCCCTGCTCGACGCTGTGACACAACTGCTTCCATGTCCCTCTGATATGGAAAATGAAGCTCTTGACATGGAAAATGCTGAGAAACCTGTCATCCTCTCATCCAATCCAGAGGCCCCATCAGTAGCCCTTGCATTCAAACTGGAAGACGGTTCCTATGGCCAACTTACCTACATCCGAGTATACCAGGGCTCCATTAAAAAAGGGTCCACAATAGTCAATATCCGCACAGGAAAAAAGGTCAAGGTTGGGCGCGTTGCCCGCATGCATGCCGATCAAATGGAGGATATGGAGGCCATTCCCGCAGGCTATATCGGGGCACTTTTCGGCATTGACTGTGCATCGGGTGACACATTTGCCTCTCCGGGAACCATGCTGACCATGAGTTCCATGTTTGTCGCCGACCCGGTAATTTCTCTGTCTATTTCTCCGATAGATAACCAGTCACAGATAAATATGTCCAAGGCCCTGAACCGCTTTACCAAAGAGGACCCCACATTCAAGACCCACGTCGATGATGAAACAAAAGAAACCATTATTGAAGGCATGGGCGAACTGCACCTGGAAATCTATGTTGAGCGGATGCGGCGTGAGTATGGAGCCGAAGTCGAAACCGGCAAGCCTCGAGTCGCCTACCGCGAAACCATTACCAGAAAAGCGGAGTTTAACTACACGCATAAAAAGCAGACCGGCGGGTCGGGACAATACGGCCGGGTCGCGGGATATATGGAGCCCGTCACGGAAGCTGAATTTGAGTTCGTCAACAAGGTTACCGGAGGGTCTATCCCCACACAGTTCATCTCATCATGCGAGAAAGGATTCCTCGCATGCATGGCAAAAGGACCCCGAATGGAGTTCCCGGTAACCGGGGTAAGGATTGTTATTGACGACGGAGCATCGCACAGCGTGGATTCTTCAGAGATGGCATTTCAGTCGGCAGCACGCGGCGCATTTCGAGAGGCTTATGCCAAGGCCAAGGCGGTCATCCATGAGCCCATCATGAAGGTTGTTGTTGAAACACCGACCGAATTCCAGGGTCCCGTCATGGGTCTTTTAAATCAGCGCCGCGGAATGATCGTAGGTGCGCAGGATGATGGACCCATGTGCGTGATTGAAGCACAGGCACCACTGGCGGAGATGTTCGGATTCTCGACTGTCCTGAGATCGGCGACACAGGGAAAGGCCCAGTTCACTATGGAATTCGCGCTCTACAAACTTGTTCCCCAGTCAATCGCAGAAGAGCTGGCTGAACAGGCAGCGAAAAAGAAGAAGAGTATATAGAAAATCGGGGGCAGAATTTAAAGACCCCCCACAAACAGCGGGGAATGCGCTCGTTATTCAGTTCAAGACGGAAGGTACAAGAACATGATAATGTTAAAAAAGGATCTCAACAGCAGACATCCCCTTGGGACTCGGGAAGATGAAATAGACATTCTCTCAAAGGGGGAATTCGGCGCGGTTCTTTCACGGGCCGGCGTAGGCAAGACCGCCTTTCTGGTTCAGCTTGCCATTAACACCATGATGAAGAATAGAAACGTCCTTCATATAAGTATGAATGATCCTGTTGATAAGATTACATTATGGTACGAAGAACTGTTCCAACATCTTACGCAACGCAACGCCGTTGAGGAGGCAAACCAGCTCTGGGAATCTCTGCTGCCGCACAGGTTCATCATGACCTTCAGGGTTGCTGGGTTCAGCGTGCCGAGGCTCATAGAAAGGCTGACAGATCTTACCGGGCAGGACATATTTCACCCTGACATGGTTATTATTGACGGACTTGAGTTTAACGAATCAACAAGAGAATGTCTCGCGGATTTAAAGAGCCTTGCCGGGGAGCAGTCATTTCACGCGTGGTTCAGTGTGCATACCCATCGCGATGAACAAACTCCTCAGGATGGTATTCCGTCTCGACTTATGAACGTTGAGGATCTGTTCGATATCGCGCTACAGCTCCACCCCTCGGGAACAGACATCCACATAAAGCCCCTGAAGGGACCGTCAAGAATTATCTCCGGCATGACTCATCTAACCTTGGACGCGTCAAGCATGCTCATAAAGTAGGGAAACTTTCCTCATGGAGCGTTTTGGTGTCACCCACTTAAAGTGAGATCACACCCCTTTCCCGACAGACACCTTACTTTTTCGGCAACCATTCTCTATTTCAACAGTCCCCTCGATATTACCAGTTTCAATGACGCGGACAGGTAGTTCTTGTGCGGCACACCCAATGATTGACAAGATATTTTGCTACACCCCAAAGGGCTTTTAAAATAACTATTTCTATTGCAGGGCGGGATAGTTTGAAGTAATTGGTAGTCTCCATATAAGACGCATTCGTAAAAAGTCAGAAAACTCCATTTTTCGTCATTCCGGCGGAAGCCGGAATCCAGTAGATTCAACAGCTTCTGGATACCGGATCAAGCCAGCTATGACGGTTTTGGGACTTTTTACGACACCATCAATATAAGCCATAGAGGGATAATATATGAGATATTCGGCATTTTTTATCACATTGATTCTCCTTGCTTTTCATTGTTTATGCCCCCCCTGTTGTTTTCCCCAACAAAACATTGAGATGCTCGAGACACAAGAGGTTATGGTGTACTTCGCAAAGCCGCTTGAAGCTCCGGCTCGAGAAATTCTATCAATCTATCCCAAAGTTAAAGGGGAACTCGAAAAAATGCTAGGCTGGCAGATGGGATACAGGCCCAATGTTCTTCTAATCAAAGATCGAGACAAATTTGAAAAGATGACTGGCAGCAACCTTTTTGTCGCCATGGCCATACCACAGAAAAAACTTGTCATCATCGATTACTCCCGGATGATCCAGCCCTTTACCCTGCGGACAACGTTGAAGCATGAGCTGTGTCACCTGATTCTCCATCACCACATTAAAGATGGCGCCCTGCCTCGGTGGCTTGACGAGGGCGTCGCGCAATGGGCAAGCGACGGAATGGGGGAAATAATTATGAAGAGTGACCGATTCATTCTCAACAGAGCTGCGTTGACACACCGCTATATTCCCCTGGAAGATTTAAGCCATTACTTTCCCCGAGACGAAAACGCGCTTCTGCTCGCGTATGAGGAAGGCAAGAGCATTGTCGAGTACATAATCGGAGAATACGGAACCAGAAGAATGCTCCAGGTTCTGTATGATTTGGAAGACGATCAGGATCTCAATACCGCCATTTCAAATGGACTTTTCATTTCTCTGCACGAACTGGAAGCTCAGTGGCACAAACACCTGAAACAACAGATTTCCTGGCTTTTGTTTCTAAATGCCTATTTCTATCAGATCCTCTTTTTTCTTACAGCTCTTCTCCTCGCGGTAGTGGGGTCAGCAAAACTGCTGAAGCGGAGAAGAGACCGTCTGAACGAGTACGAAGAAGACGATGAGGAAAATCCCTCGGTTTAGAAATTTCATTCGAGCCTGACTCTGTTTTCTCTAAGGGAGTACAAGGGTAAAATTCTTTCTTTGAGTCTGCGATTCCAACCTGCATGTGTTATCGGCAAACGGTTCAAATCATCTTTATAAAGTCGCCACTTTGGGAGGAATCCGGTCATTAAAGCAGTGAATCTGCCGTTGTGTTTTCTCTCCAGGAGATGAGCCATTTCATGCACAACGATATATTCCAGACATTCTGTCGGCCTCTTGGCCAAATCCAGATTCAACCAGATTCGTTTTGCCTGCCGATTACAGGTACCCCATCTCGTTTTCATTTTTTTAATCCCAAACTCATTGATCTGAACATTCATCCTCTTTTCCCACTTCTCTATAAGTGCCGGCACTGTCTCTTTCAGTTTCCGTCTGTACCACTCATCAAGAATGGATTTCCTCTTCACTGCGTCTGTTTCAGGTCTTACGTAGAGTTCAATAGCGCCATGTTTTAAAATCACTTTTGGGGCAGCATTACGCTCAATTATCTCCAGCAAATAGCTCTTGCCGTTGAAGTAATGGGTTTCCCTGTTTATAAACTCCTTAGGTGCTTCCCTTTCCTGATTCCTCAACTTGGTTTGTTGTTTTTTTATCCAGCCAAGTTTTGAAATGACAAACACACGAATAGTGGCCGGATCCATTCTGCTGGGTGCAGAAATTCTAACCCTGCCTGCCGGGGGATAAACCCTCAGGTGAATGTTCTTGATGTTTTTCTGCACCACATCAACGGTAATATTGTCTATTTTCAGCTGTTCCATATCAGTATTCTATTTGTTGGAAACCAATGGGGAAACCAATGGGGTCAAAACCAATAGAACCAATGGGGTCAGTCGTTGACTATTGACTAGGCCTGATCAAGTCTCTTCTTTACTGCTTCATA
Source organism: Deltaproteobacteria bacterium (assembly GCA_019313385.1). Lineage (GTDB taxonomy): Bacteria > Desulfobacterota > Syntrophia > Syntrophales > UBA2210 > UBA2210. The sequence continues at coordinate 6,361 of JAFDBG010000029.1, forward strand.
CATCTTCCGAATTGTTTTATCTTTGAACATTCGTTCATGAAGGCGTCGTTTATTATGACTCAGGGCGGCAACGCCCACGTTCCCCAGTTCCCGGCCGATCTCTGTCATGCTCATTCTGACATTCAGATACGCACAACACAGCTCCATAAAAATAGATCGTGCGACGGCCGATGTGCTTCGCTTGCGGTAGAGATCGTCTTTGTCAACATAGCAGACGGCTGCCACATGTCCCGCAATGTCGTCGATAGTTAGTGTTCGTCTGAAGGGTAATGGCATGTCCGATGGCGATGGCGGCGCTTTGCGGTTCATGAATGTTGAGTAGATCCGATCGGCAAAGTCTTCCGTTCCCTTCAGCATCTGCCATTTGAGATCGTCCCAGTAGATCCCGCTCAGGTCGTCTGTGATGCCGGACAAGATGAATTGCTCATACTGCCGTCTCGATGTCGGTGTGTCCCGGCCGCCCATCATGGCAAGGATCATGTCGTAGGTCATAAGGGATTGCCGCTGTCTCTGGCGGATGTACCCGCCGTAGCTGCTCCAGCGGTAGGATTCCAGAATGGTTTTCTTCTCGTCGATCGGTGCCCGTGAGTATTTTCTGATACGGACCGGGTTGAGGTGAACGTAGCGGCTCAGTTCCAGGAGATATTCGTCGGCATCAATGAGAATGGCTTTGTAGCGTCCCTGGTAGAGGTGGCCGTTCCGGTTATGACGGCGGTTGTAGTATACCGTGTAGGCTGTATTGAATCGCTGCATCAATTTGCCGAGGTTGGCCTCGGGAGTCTCGATGATGAGGTGAAAGTGATTGCCCATGAGGACGTAGCCGTGAAGCGATATTTTAAAGGTTTCCAGGCTTGCAGCAAGCATGTCGAGGAAGGTATGCCGGTCGGCATCATCCCGGAAGATGGGCTTCCGTTCATTCCCCCGGCAGGTGACATGATAAAAAGCTCCGGGGTATTCTATGCGAATCGGTCGTGCCATGGCCTACCGATACCATACTCACTTTATCTAGTCAATAGTCAACGACTGACCCCTCTTCCCCCTTATCTAGTCAATAGTCAACGACTGACCCCTCTTCCCCCGCCGTGCCTTATTGTGAAATCAGACCGTTTGCCTTCAGGCGGCGAATAATTGAAGGGACCGCAAGTGAACCCAGAATACCGAAGATCATGTTCATCACGGATGCAATGGCGGCGTGTTGCATGATCAATGCCCCGTCCATTCCTGCCAGCATTTCTACGATTACCAGGGTTAAAACCTTGCTTGTCGACGCAACGGCCGCGACGAGGGCGCACCCCACATAACTTTCCAACACCCTTGGGTAGAGAATGCAGGCCGCATCAATCACGAGCCCTGAAACCACGTACTTGACGATAACGAGCGGACCATCTTTCCCCATACCCAGAAGGAGGGCCAATATTCCGGCGATCAGGCCGATAAAGGTTGCTCCCCACTTTTTTTTAACGGTGCCTTTCCCCAGAAGGAAAAAGAAGATGGTAAAGAACATGGCATGACCGGTCAGGTGCAGGTGAAGCCGAAAGATCGCCTTGGTTACAATCATAAAGGTTGCGCAAAACCCGAGCCATAGCCCTTCGCTGAGAGTGAGGTTCTTTTTTATTATCCTGTTGATCTTTCTTCGCATTACTTATTCCGATTTGGCCTTCTTCTTGTGGGGTGCCCGCCAGTGTTCGTTAACTGGAATAACCTCCAGGGTGACAAGCCACTCCTTCAGAATCGGCCGAACCCAGTCCTGGGTATCCACGATTTCATCGGCTGGCAGGTTTTCCCCGGAGAGGGTCGCAACACGTTCGATAGCCGTCAGTCTCAGGATCTCCCCGACCGATATCATGCCTCCGATATTTCTTATGCCTTTGAGCTCAATGTAACGACCGTCGTTCCCTGTGCTGCGAAGTCCGACCGCCGACATGGCGCCGATGCATCCCTGCCCGGTCTCGCCGTTCCACCAAGTAAAGGTTCCGAGACGACCAGCCAGCCTTTTTGCCTCATCGAGGGAGATGACATCGATTTGGGCACGGAGGCCGAAAAAGGGTAATTCTTTCGGAACAGCATCCTGCTTGGCAATACAAAGCCCTGGATTGGCGCCCTCGTGAAAGTGCTCATTGAGAAAGGTAATGGCGCAGGCCGCAATGTCGCCGATTATACAGTCTCCCATGACCGTATCGATACAGGCGCTGCTGTTGTGTGATGTATACGGTATGTCGGGATGAACCAGGAGCTGGTGCCTTGTAACGCGGCTTTCCCCTATCAAATCCTTTTCTGCAAGCTCTTCGGCCAGCATCCTGGACAACCGGCCTGTTCCAATACTCTCCTTGTTATCTGTGTCATCAATGGCAATAAACAGCTTCATATGATTACCGTCCTTTTTTGTGCTATCCCTTTGTTTCAGCCGCCTCGAACCCCCGCGCTTCGGCGGAGAGAGCCGCCTCCTGAGCTGTCTTCAGTGCCCTTATGATCAGAGGGATTATCAGGCAGTGAAATATATCAGGCCAGTTTTTGGGATTTACCAGGTTGCGCGGTTCAAGTCGTGCGCCGCGAAGCCTCTGAGCCATCGCGATCTCTCTCATCTCCCTTGCAAAGAAGGGGATAAAACGGAAACTGGTAAACGTAAAGAAGGCCATGTTGCGGGGCATGATCTTCTCTAAGCTGCGCATTATCTGTGATGCCTGGGTTGTCCTGAGGAATACGGCACCAGGGAGAAAGAACAGTAGTACCTGCAGTCCTGTCCTGATCCCGGGCCATAACCCGTCGGCAACACCGTCTTTGATCAGGTATAGTGCCACGACGATAATTGTTTGAAGTAGAAACAAACGGATATCGCGCCATAGGTCCTTTAATCTTAGTTTTGCAAGAAAATAATACCCCCCATTGATGAGAAACAGTGCCACCAGCAATAATGGCCTTCTGGCACTGAATGCGGCGGCACTCAGCAGGACTGTCAGGAACATCTTCCAGCCCGCAGAAAGCCGGTGGACTGGCGAATTGCCGGCCCTGAACTTGCCCATATAGCCCCTGCCTCTAACATTTTGCAAGGGTGCCCTCCCTTAAGACCAGTGAGGAGTCTGCCCACGTGGGATCGGGTAGCGATGTATGCGACGCAATCAGAACGGTTGTCTTGTGGCGGTCTCTTATTATTTTCAGGGTGTGCAATATTCGTCTTCTTTGTTCAAAATCGAGCCCTGCAAAGGGCTCGTCCAGGAGCAGCACCTGGGGGCACGGGGCCAGTATAGAAGCCAGGGTTACCCGGTGCTGTTCGCCAAAGCTGAGCGTCAGTGGTGAGCGCTGTGCCAGATCGCTGATTTCCATCAGCTCTAACGCATTCATGACATCAACCTTGATTTGAGATGAAGACAATCTCATTCTCTTTAGGGAGAAGGCGACTTCATCGAAAACGGTGTCCTCGAAAAGCTGTCGAGAGGGGTTTTGGAAAAGCATTGCTACTTTCCCCAGAAGCCTCTCCGGTCGGGGCGATACCATGCCGGCAATCCTGATCGATCCGGCTTGCGGATGGAGGAGCCCGACCAGACAGCTCAGAAGTGTTGATTTGCCGGTGCCGTTTTGGCCGTAAAGATACAGGGATTCGCCCTGAAAGGCCTTAAAGGAGAGGCCTTGAAAGAGAGCGACGCCGTTTGGCCCCGGGAGTTTCAGTCTCTCCGCACAAATAGTCTCCCGGGAGGAATAATTGCGGGTGGCTTTGCCCAGCCCGTCGGGGGGGAGCTCCAAGGGGTTGATATGTTTGAAAGGCAAAGGATCTTTTCCCTTCAGAGTTCCTCCCCTTATGACGATGTATCTGTCCACCACGGTCCGGTAGATTCCCAGATCGTGATCGGTTATGATGATGGTATGGTTTTTTTCTTTGAGCCGGGTCAGGAGGGAGATCAATTGGCCCTTACTGGCATCGTCAAGTTGCGAGGACGGCTCATCCAGGAGCACAATGGCCGGTTCCATTGAGAGGACGGAGGCAAGGGTGAGCCTGTGTTTTTCTCCTGCGGACAGGTCTTCAACATTGCGACCCCTAAATTTTGACAGCCCCACGTTGTCCAGGGCGTTGGTCACGGCACAATCCACTTCACTCGGAGTAAAACCAATGTTGCCGGGGCCGAAAGCCACTTCATCCTCAACGGTGGTACAGAGGATCTGAGATTCGGCATTCTGGAAAACCATAGCAGTTTTCAAGCCTTGTCCAACATTATCAGTGCATACTTCCCCCTCCTGATGGCCATGCAGGAGCCCCTGAATGGCCATCAGGAGGGTTGTCTTCCCACTGCCCGATGGACCGGTTATACAGACACACTCACCCGCAGAGACCTGCATGCTGATGTTGTCAAGCGCCCGCGTTTGTGCTCCCGGGTAGATGTAGGAAAAGCCGGTAATCTCGAGGGCCGGCATATTGCTTCTTTTCAATGGCTTCCCGCTTAAAATGTGAGTTCAAATCCTCCGTAAATATAACGGCCTTCCTTGGGGAATCCATAGCTTTCTTCGTAATCTTCGTCGAACAGGTTGTCCACGCCCACGTAAAGGCTTAACATATCTTTCAGTACCACCTGGCTGATCTTGGTGTTGACCACCGTATAGTTATTGAACTCCTTCTTCAGTGTTGGGGCCTTCCTCGTATACGTAAACTGACCGCTGGTATGCATGATATTCAAGTAGGCCGATAGGCCGAAGTCAAATGCGTATGTGCTTTCAAGGGTTATCTTGTGCTTCGGGCGATACTGGAGATCGGTCACTACCGTTCCGTCCGATTGATCCTCCGTGTCCATAAACGTATACCCAAGCCGGAGTATGAGGTTATCAATAAAACGTGTCTCCGCCGTCAGTTCGATTCCCTTAAAAAGATAGTTGTCGTGATTCCGATTTATCCCGCCGGAGTCTTTCTCTATATAATCGGTTATGTCGAGGTAGAACCCTACGAGTTCCATTGTTGTTTTCCAGGGAAGTTCCTGTATTACGCCAAGCTCGTAATTATTTGATTTTTCCGTCTCAAGGTCGGAGTTACCCGATGTCCCGTCATAGAGCTGGCTTATGGAGGGGAAGCGAATCTTTCGTGCGTAAGATCCCCTGAGGCGGGTTGTAGTCAGCATGTCGTAGTAAAGGCCAGCAAGATAGCTGGCGCCGTTGTCGTTTTTATCCGAGTCTTTTGCAAACCAGTTCTGACTGTAACCCAATACAACCCCAAGATCCTCGATAGGATTGGCCGTGTATTCCAGGGCGGCCATATACATATTATTCTCGCGCTCGTAATCAAAGTTACGAAAAGCATAATTATTCTTTGCGATTTGGACATCCCTTATCCTGCCATCGGATCCCCATTTGTCCTGACGGGCGCTGAGACCCAGCGTGAAAGACCCGGCCGAGTCCAGGTCGTACGTTCCCTGCAGGTTTATCCCCTGTATCCTTGTCTCGTTATTCTTTTCATAGGTTTTAACAGACACATCATTCATGGAATTGTACTGGTCATCGTCATAGGCCTTTTTCTCTTCGTCGAGTTGATTGATAAAGACCCATCCTCGAAGCCTGAAGGAATTCGATGCCGAATAGTTGGCTGACAGTTGCGCGGAATATCCCTCCAGATCCTCCATCCGTTCATACTTAAACGAGCTGGCATAATCATCTTTTTTACTGCTTATCGTGCTCGGTGGAATGCCATATTCACCCTTGACGGTATTGACGACCAGACCAACCTGAAGATCTTTGTTCGGCGTGAAGCCCACATTGGCAAAAAGGTTACTCCTTTCATTATCGCTGTTTTTACGCAGACCGCCATCCTCATAATTAATGGCATCATAATTATCGGAGAGCCCAAACCCGTCAGTCGTGTAGGTACTCCCGCTGGCAAGGAAGTCAACATTATCCTGCGTTCCGGAAATAGAGATCTTTCCGAGATAGCTCTGCCGGTCACCTATCTCTCCCGAGACCTTGCCGTGTATGTCCTTTTTACCCTTTTTGGTAACGATGTTGATCATCCCACCGAGACCGCCGTCACCATACAGGACCGAATGGTTGCCGTATGAAACCTTTATTTTGGCGATATTCTCCACGCCGATAATGGATGGATCGAACTGCCCGTCATAGGTGGAATTAAAAGGGATGCCGTCCAGCAAAAGGATCACGTGCCTCCCGCGCAGTCCCCTCATATCGACCCGAGGTACACCCTGAGCGCCAACTCTGATATTGACCCCCGGCAGGAGAGCAATGGCTTCCGACAGTGTCCGTGCTCCCTGCGCGTTGATATCCTTCTCCGTTATTTCACGGACAGTTGCGATTGATTCAACGCCATCCCGCTGGGCAGTCACAACAACCTCTCCCAGTTTGTACACCCCCGACTGGTCTCCTACAGTCTTCGAGAGCGCAACGCCGGGAACGCTTATTGATAAAGATGATAAAAACATAACCAAAAATAACAAACGATTAGTCATAAAATTAAGACTCCTTTCTGGATAGTGTGTCCTCCTATAGATGTAAAAAGGACGACGAGAGGGCACTAATAACACCACTCAAGAGCTTATACAAGCCATATATTACAATTAATACCCATTAATACCCATTAACACCCATTAACACCTATTAATCTCTATTAACGTCGTTTATGTATGTCAATAAATTTATATGTTTGTAAGGTTTACTTTGACAATGGATGTTTTCACCACCACGCAAACCTGAGGGTTTGTAGCTGAATTCAATGATGACTCCCCATTGAGCCAAATTCAGGCTTTTTGGGCGATGTTTCAAAAAAATCCCCGATCACCATCTTTAAGAAGATTAGAAACTGGATTAGCAAAGCCTTTCAGGTTAAATTGTTGCCTGTTCAAGGCACATTGTGATATGAGGGCAGGTCAATAAATATTAAGAATATATAGTCAGGGGATGAAAATGGATTACAAAGACACACTGAATCTGCCGAAAACCGACTTTTCAATGAAGGCGAATCTGGCCCGAAAGGAACCGGAACTGCTTGAAAAGTGGGCAGAGATGGATATCTATGAAAAAATAAGAACGGTGTCAAAGGGACGAAAAAGATACATTCTTCATGACGGCCCTCCCTATGCGAACGGGGATATACATCTTGGTACGGCGCTGAACAAGATAATCAAGGACATTGTCATAAAATCGAAAAATATGGTTGGCTTTGACTGTGTATATGTCCCGGGATGGGACTGCCACGGCCTTCCCATAGAGCATCAGGTAGATCAGGAGCTGGGTGAGAAACAGCATACCATGCCACAGGCGGAGAAGAGAAGACTCTGCCGCGGTTACGCCAACAAGTATCTTGACATTCAGAGAAAACAGTTCAAGAGGTTTGGCGTGTTTGGCGAGTGGAACAATCCCTACGTGACTATGGCCTACGATTATGAGGCCACAACGATTGCGGAATTCGGAAAGCTTCTCCTGAGCGGTGATGTTTACAAAGGCAAAAAGCCGGTCTACTGGTGTGCCTCGTGTAAGACGGCCCTCGCCGAGGCGGAGGTGGAGTATGCCGATCATATGACACCTTCCATATATGTAAAATTCCCGATGACGTCTGATATCTCAGGCGTGCTTCCCAGGCTTTCCGGTGAAAAGATCAGTGTGGTCATCTGGACGACTACGCCCTGGACAATTCCCGCTAATCTCGCCATCGCTCTGCATGAAGATTTTGATTATGTGGCGGTCAAGGTGGAGAGAGAGGTACTGATCTTCGCGAAGGAACTGCAGGACTACTGTCTGGATGCCTTTGGCTTCAGGGAAAAAGAATATGAGGTCATAGATGAGTTTAAAGGCAGCGTTTTAGAGGGATTGAAATGCCGGCATCCCTTTATCGAACGTGACAGCGTGTTGATACTCGCGCCCTTTGTAACACTGGAGGCCGGAACGGGATGTGTCCATATCGCACCCGGTCATGGACAGGAAGACTATGAGGTCGGCCTTGAATATGGACTGGATGTCTATGCGCCGGTGGATGATGACGGCAGGTTTACTCCCGATGTGGACTTTTTTGCCGGCCAGTTTGTGTTTGACGCGAACGGCGCGGTGAATGATAAACTGAAAGAAGTGGGGGCTCTTCTGGGCACTATGAATATACAGCATCAGTATCCACACTGCTGGAGGTGCAAGAAGCCCATTATCTTCAGGTCAACGGAGCAGTGGTTTATTTCAATGGATAAAAATGGCCTGCGTGAGAAGGCGCTGGGGGCCATAGACAGTGTGAACTGGTTCCCTTCATGGGGACGTGATCGTATATACGGAATGATAGAAAACAGGCCCGACTGGTGCATATCAAGACAGCGTTCCTGGGGAGTGCCTATTACGGTATTTTACTGCAAAAATTGCGGCAATTACCTGGCCACAAAAGAAATCCTTGATCATGTTGCCGCCCTGGTCAGGGAACATGGCGCCGACATATGGTTTGAAAGAGACGCAAAGGATCTCCTTCCAGACGGGGTTGTATGCCCGACCTGTGGTGGAGCAGATTTCAAGAAGGAGACCGATATCCTTGATGTCTGGTTTGACTCCGGAGTGAGCCACGCGGCGGTGCTTGAGAAGAGAGATAACCTTGAATCGCCCTGTGACATGTATCTGGAGGGGAATGACCAGCACCGGGGATGGTTCCATTCTTCCCTCCTGGAGTCGGTCGGAACCCGGGGCAGGGCTCCTTACAAGAATGTACTGACCCACGGGATGGTGGTGGATGGAGAGGGGAAGAAGATGTCCAAATCCCTGGGCAATTTCGTCGATCCCCAGAAGATGATCGACCAGTACGGGGCAGAGATACTGCGCCTGTGGGTTGCCGCCGAGGATTACACTGCCGACATCAGAATATCTGAGGAGATACTGAAGCGTCTTGTCGAGGCGTACCGACGGATTCGCAATACGAGCAGATATATACTGGGCAACCTGTATGATTTTGATTGCAGGAAGGATATGGTTCCCGTGGAAGATATGGAGGAGATGGACAGGTGGGCCCTCTACCGCCTCCAGGAAATCATCCGGAGGGTGAGAAACGCTTATGAGAGCTATCAGTTCCATGCCGTTTACTACACACTGTACAATTTCTGCAGTGTCGATCTCAGTGCCCTCTACCTGGATGCCTTGAAAGACAGGCTTTATACCTCAAAGGCCGAATCGAGAGAGAGAAGATCCGCGCAGAGCGCGATGTATATAATACTTGACGCCATGACAAGGATCCTCGCACCGGTGCTTGTCTTTACCTCCGAGGAGATATGGGCAAATATGCCCGATTATGACGGCAAGGAAGAGAGCATTCATATGGCACAGTTTCCGGAGATAGATCCCCAATATCTTGATGAAGATCTCGGTAAAAAATGGGAAACACTTATCGCCGTCAAGGGAGAGGTGTCAAAGGCCATAGAGATAGCCAGACAGAAGAAGGTTGTGGGCCATTCCCTCGATAGTTGCGTGAATATTTACGCCCCGGAGAGACTGCAGGCACTTTTGGGTAAATATCTCGATACTATGAAATCTCTCCTTATCGTGTCCCAGGCAAATCTTGTTCCGGCGGATCAAATTTCCGACCCTTACGAAAGCACTGAGTTTGAGGGTCTGAAGATAGAGGTTTCCCGTGCACGGGGGATAAAGTGCGAGAGGTGCTGGAACTACAGCGAAACGGTAGGTGAAAATGCCGATCATCCAACTATTTGCGCGAGGTGCGTGGATAATCTGTAGGGGGGACATAGATCTTTGAACAAAAAACATGGTATTTTCTTTATAACACTGCTGCTGGTTGTGGGTCTGGATCAGATCACCAAGATGTATATAAGTTCGGTAATGTCTCTTCATGCCTCGTATCCGGTAATTGACGGCCTTTTCAGCATAACCTATGTGCGAAATCCGGGAGCTGCCTTTGGGCTCTTTGCGAATGCAACTCCCATGTTTCGATCTCTGTTCTTGATAGTTGTATCTGCTGTGGCTATCGTGATGATCCTGTGGTTTCTCGCGAAGAACAGGTCAGGCGGGATGCTCCTAACCTTTGCACTTTCACTGATACTGGGTGGGGCCGTTGGGAATCTGTTAGACAGGATACGATTCGGAGATGTTGTAGACTTTCTTGACTTTTACATAGCGTCCTGGCACTGGCCCGCCTTCAATGTAGCCGATTCGGCCATATCGGTCGGAGCCGTATTGCTTATTGTGGAGATGTTAAGAAGAGAAAGGCCAAGGTCACTTCGGCAGTAGAACAACCACCTTCAGATATTGTCTCCCCCACTGCAGGGCATCATCGTGGTCGGAAAAAAATACGTCTATGTGATTTCCCTTTATGGCGCTTCCCATATCATGCACCTCGCCCCAGCCGTAACCCGGCACATACATCTTGGTGCCGAAGGGATACAGTCTGGTGTCCGCCGCGATAGTTCCATGTTTTGCCTCTGTCCCGTCGGCAGTGATACCGACTCTTTTCCTTTTACCCTTGAGAGGCCCATACGCGTAAACCGGTGGTCCGATACAGCAGTATTTCCTCTCCCATCCGCACGATTCGGGTCCGGCATCGTAGGCAGTTACAACCATCTTACGAACCACTCTTTTGTATTCTTTACTCTTTGGGAAGAAGCAGCATCCCTGGAGGAAAAAACATATTACAACGGGGATAAGGCAGAAACAGATTTTTGTTTGTAATCTAATCATATCGGATACCCTTTGCCGAACATTTAACTCATTGTAGTCTTTCAGCCTCTCACTTGATAAACTCGTAAAAAGTTTCTCTGGCCTGTCATCCCTACAAGTAGGGCCGAGACATCTTTATTTTGTATCCTATTAGAAAGGATCAGATTTCTCCCCATGGTCGAAATGACATATTCATCGAATCCGACTTTTTACAAGTCCATCTCACTCGAACTCCTGAACCCTCGAAGTTTTACCCCATCAGGCCCGGGAGGAAAAGGGCGATCTGGGGAAAGGGAATGAGAAGGAGAGTGCCTATTATCAGCGCCGCAAGAAAGGGGAGCACTCCCTTGAAGATAACATCGAGCGGAACATCTCTGGCCACGCCGCTTACCACGTAGACGTTTATCCCTACAGGTGGAGTGATTACGCCGATCTGGGTTACCAGTACTATTATGACACCGAACCATATCGGGTCGTAGTCCAGGAACAGCACAACCGGGTAAAAAATTGGTATCGTCAGCATAATAAGCGCGAGAGAATCTATGACGCATCCCCCAATCAGATACACCATGATAATAATCAGCATGATGGCATAGCGGGGCAATTGCATTTCCGATACCCCCTGGGCGATATCGAAGGGAATCCTGGTTACCGCGAGAAAGTGTCCGAATATGGTGGCCCCTGCGACGATTACGAGGATCATGCAGGATATTCTTGTCGTTTCAGAGAGGGCCGCGATAAATCCTTTCATGGTGAGATTGCGGCCTGCAAGCGCCAGAAGAAGAGTGCCGCAGGCACCGATTGCTCCGGCCTCTGTGGGCGTGAAAAAACCACAGAAGAGACCTCCCATTATCAAGAGAAACAGGAGCAGGGTTTCAATAAGTCCTGAAAGCGATGCCAGTTTTTCTCTGAGAGGGGCTTTTGGCCCCTTCGGTCCCAGTTCCGGCCGCAGGCGTGTCCATATGACAATGGCAAGAATGAAGAGGATGACAAGAAGCAGGCCGGGCAGCAGGCCGGCCATAAAGAGCCTGCCTATGGATTGCTCGGTAAGTATCCCGTAGACAATGAATATGACGCTCGGAGGAATCAGAATACCCAGACTTCCGCCTGCGGCAACCACCCCGGTAGCAAGCTCCGGCTTATAGTTGTATCTTTTCATCTCGGGGAGGATTGCCGCGCCCATGGTTGCGGCTGTCGCGTTTGTGGAACCGCAGATGGCGGCAAAGGCCGCGCATGCCCCTATGGTCGCGATGGCAAGCCCCCCGGGCCAATGGCCGATAAATTTATAGGCCGAGTTAAATAGTCTTTTGCTTATTCCGGAATGATACGCAAGCTGCCCCATCAGCACAAAGAGGGGTATCACGGTCAGATTATAAGATCCAAAAACGGAAAAGAGATCTTTAGCGAGCATGTTCATGGCTGCGTCGAAAGAAACAATATAACCGAAGCCCAGAAAACCCACCCCCGCCATGACGAAGCCGACAGGCATCCTCATGAATATCAGAATAAAAAGAGCTGCGATGCCGATAAGGCCTGTTATTGTGGGGCTCACTTGATCCTCTTCAATGATTTGTAGAAGTCCGTTGCAAGAATGAGAAATACGAGAAAACAGCCGATCGCTATACTGAGAACGAACGGATATACAGGCATCTCGATAGTGAGAGAAACCTCACTGGTACGTTTCAGATCCAGGGCATATAAGGCGCTTTGCCATGCTATTATTCCGAGCAGTAAAGAGCTGAAGAATTCGCCGGCCGCGGCAATAATAAATTGCGTCTTCTGCGGCATTTTGTTGGTCAAAAACTCCACCGTTATATGTCCTTTTTGTGCCGTGGTATAAGCCAGGGCAAAGGAAACGCCAACGGTCCCCATAAGACCCACAATTTCATACGTTCCGGGGATGGGATGACGGAAAAGACGCAACACCACATCGGCGCACGTGATCGCCATCATGGTCAGGATGGCGCCCGCCGCGAGCCAGTTGAATCCGTTACTGAGATCGTCGAGCTGTTTTTTCAGCCTTAACATATGATTTCAAGTCTCGAGTTTCTGGTTTCGGAGTTTAATCCCCAATCCCCGGCCCCCTATTTCTGATCCTTTACTTGCTGTATTTGTCTAACAAATCTTTTACCTGCGCCACGGCTTTCTTTCCCGGCAACCCTTTTTCTTCGGTTTCGCTTATGTAGCTTTCAATGATTGGCGCTACCGCCTCCACCCATCTTTTGTTTTCCTCATCAGAGAGGAGTATGATCTCGTTGCCCTGGCTTAAGGTAAATGCGCGTCCTTCATCATCGCTTCTGTTCCAGGTTTTCCCATGCACGACTACCCATTCCTCGCTTACCTCTTCAATTATCTTTTGGAGATCTTTCGGCAGTGCGTTCCATTTTGCAGGATTCATTACCACGAACATGGCAGTGGTATAACCGACGCCAGCGCATTGTGTTGTGTACTTAATAACCTCCGCCTGTCTCCATCCCTTGAGAGCCTCTATAGGCGTAAAGGTGCCTTCAACCACGCCCTTTTGCAGGGCCTCGTACGTGTCGCCCTGGGGCATTGCGACGGCCGCCCCGCCGAGTGCCGTCACGACTTGGGCGCTGAGCCCCGTTGAACGTATCTTCATACCTTTGATATCTTCCAATACCCTGACAGGATCCTTTGTACTCAGCAGTCCGGGTCCGTGGGCATGTATGTACAAGACTTTTACGTCATTCAATTCCTTTGGTAACATCTTTTTGTAAAATTCGGTGGCTATTCGAGTTGCCACGCTGCCGTCAGGATAGCCATGAGGAAGATCAACCGCTGCCATCACCGGAAAACGACCCCTTGTGTAAGCGAAGCAGGACATTCCTATATCCGATATCCCTTTTACAACACCGTCGTAGCACTGATTTGCCTTTGTCAGAGTGCCTCCAGGGAAGGCTGTGATCTGTATCCTTCCCCCTGAACGTTTTTCTATTTCCTCGGCCCATGATATTGCCGCCTTACACTGGCTATGGGTTGGTGGAAAAAATATGCTGTAGGTAAGTTCCGTGGTCTTTTCTTTTTTCTGGCAGCCTGTTGTCACTAAAAATGCCGCCATTCCTATCATCAGAATTATCAGAAGATTTTTTTTCATGGTTTTTCCCTTTCTAATAATATTTGTCCTAAACTTTGCTCCCTCCACCGGCAACAAAAGGCCCCTGTGCTAAATATAAATACGCAACGGAAAATGCAAATCTGGATGGCCTGCTTTCCCGCCCTATCAGGGGCAAGAAGCAGGCATTAATACATATAGTTCTTGTGGCAGGAAATGGTTGGCAGGAAATTTGAAGTTTTATTTTCCATAATTTTTATCCGATTTTGAAGACTCTGGCGAGTTTCGTGACTGATTTCTCCCGACTTGTCAAATATTATCTGCGACCCTCGAAAAAAATGTAAAGCTTATGATAATTCAGGCCTACAGGGGCACAAATGAACCGCCCCCCTACCCGCACCATATACATTCCCGCATGGAAACATGAAACTGAGCATACCTGATATCGCAAACCGGACTGCTTTATTTCCCTGAGTAATTATACTATTTTTCCTTTGGGGCATTTGCTTTCCCCGGCTCTGCCTTGTCTGCGGCTTTTGCTTTCTCCAGCTCTGCCTTGTACTTTTCCGCCTCAGCCTTTGCTTTTTGCAGTTCTTCTTTGGCAGCGTCCAGATCCATCGCATTTGTTTTTTCTTCTTCTTTCGATTTCATCTGGTCCTTCATCTCGTCGTAACCGACATATATGGCAAGAGCGCCTCCCAGCAAAAGAATAATCGGGATTCCACCCGCAAGGATATCAAGAAAAGGTTTCCACCAGATTCCCAACCCGATAAGTCCCAGGACCGCCGCTATGGCACCGCCTATCAATACCTTCATGATTCTACACCCTCCCTCTATCAAAAATTTAAATTTTACAATCGCTGCCGCGGCAGAGACACAACAGCAGCAACAAACTGAATTTTGGTCTTCTTTGCTAACATAAAAATGAAACGCAGGCAAGTTCAAAATGGAGAAAAAGAGCTTGCCTAAAAAGAAATTTTAGATTAGTTTTACGGGCTTTCAGACTGACTTGATTTTATATGATGGAATCTTTGTTTTGCGAAGGACCGGGGGAAGGATGACAATGATAGAGCTTGATTTTGAAAAGGGCGAGGGGCTTATTCCCGTTGTGGCTCAGGATTATGATACGAGTGATGTCCTGATGCTGGCCTATATGAACAGGGAGGCATGGCTGAAAACACTGGAAACGGGCAGGGCAACTTACTGGAGCAGATCAAGAAATACTCTCTGGGTTAAAGGCGAAACATCGGGTAATGTTCAGATTGTCAGGGAAATTCTTGTGGACTGCGATCTTGATACAGTTGTTCTGAAGGTGGATCAAGTGGGGGGGGCCGCGTGTCATATGGGTTATAGATCCTGTTTTTACAGAAAGGTGTCGGATGGAAAAATGAAAATAATCAGCGAGAGAATATTCGATCCGGAGGAAGTGTATAAAAAATGAGAAAATTGAAGCTGGGAATACCGAAGGGAAGTCTTGAATCCAACACGATTGAGCTTTTTAAGAAGGCAGGCTGGTCCATAACCCATGATTCCAGAAGCTATTTCCCCGATATCAATGATGAGGATATTTCCTGCGCCCTTATAAGAGCTCAGGAGATGTCCCGGTATGTTGATGATGGGACCCTTGACCTTGGCCTTACCGGGAAAGACTGGATCCTGGAAAACGAGTCTGATGTTGTTGTGGTTCAGGATCTTGTTTATTCAAAAGCATCTATGCGACAGGCCAGGTGGGTGCTTGTGGTAAGAGAAGATTCCTCTATAAAGACACTTGAAGACATAGCCGGGAAGAAAATATCCACGGAGCTGGTGAACGTTACCCGCAACTACCTTAAAGAAAGAGGTGTCGACGCTCATCTGGAATTTTCCTGGGGTGCTACCGAGGCCAAGGTGGTTGAGGGCCTTGTGGACGCGATAGTAGAGGTTACAGAAACGGGGAGCACCCTGAGGGCTAATAATTTAAAGATCATCCATGAGCTTATGAAGACTAATACCCAGCTGATTGCCAACAAAAAGGCATGGGGTAATCCATGGAAGAGGAAAAAAATAGAGCAGATAAGCATCCTCCTCGGGGGATCGCTTATGGCCATGGGCAAACCTTGGGAGGATTGTCCTGTTGCTCCCCGCTCTCAAGGCACCCACCACTTCAGCACTGTATGACGAAAACTGGTTCGCCATCGAAGCCGTTGTAGATAAAAGTATAGTCAGAGAGTTGATACCGATTCTTCATGAGGCCGGGGCTGAAGGTATAATAGAATATCCCCTTAATAAGGTGTTGTAGAAGGAGGTCCGGCATTATGTCCAGAAAGAAAAAAATAATCAGAAAAACCACGGAGACGGATGTCTCTGTCGAGATAAATTTCGATGGAGAAGGAGCTGGAGATATATCCACGACGATACCTTTTCTTGATCATATGCTCAATCTTTTCGCGAAGCACGGGTTTATTGATTTGAATGTGAAGGGTAAGGGAGACACGGATGTAGATTATCATCATCTCGTGGAAGATATAGGTATATGCCTCGGAGAAGCGGTAAAAGGAGCCTTGGGAGATAAGCAGGGGGTAAGTCGTTACGGCACAGCCTTTGTGCCCATGGATGAAACTCTGTGCCATGTCTGCATTGATATTTCAGGAAGACCTTATCTGGTTTTTCGGGCCGACTTTGGCGGTAAGAAGATAAGAGATTTTGACCCCATCCTCCTTGAGGAGTTTTTTAAGGCTTTTTCGGATCACGGGGGAATAACCTTGCACATAAATGTCATATATGGTAAGAATCCTCACCACATAGCTGAGGCTATCTTCAAAGCGTTTGCCCGTGCCTTGAAGGATGCTGTTCGTATCGATGACCGGATCAAGGGCGTGCTGTCAACGAAGGGAAGTATATAGGAATCTATTCTCTGACGGCTTCATAGTGCCCCTCTATCCGAGGGCATGAAGAGAGATGATAATCATGAAAAAGCACCTTTCCTTTTATCTTTTTTGGCTGCTTCTCTGCGGGGCGATATCTGTCGCGCTGCTTATCGGATGTGTCTCTAAAAATGCCGGCGGAGGAAACGCCCTTCATCGGAAAGCTATCTCCGGTTTAAAAAAGATTGCGATTGTCCCCTTTCAAGCGATAACTTCGGATGATCCTGATATCAGGTTTATCCGGTGCCCTGTTTGTGGAACGACTTTCAGGACATGCGCCTTTGCGGGAACCCCGGAGAAAAGGATAGAAGAAATTTTTCTGAAGAGGATTGAACCTTCCGAACAATATACCCTGATACCGTCCGGCTATGTGAATAGTGTTTACAAGAGGGTTTCCACCACCTCGTTCGGAAAATCCCCCCTGGAGATATTGACAGCGGTTGGAAAAGAGGTCGGGGCGGACGGGATTATTGCGGGGAACCTCTTTTGTTATATGGAGAGGAAGGGCTTTGGTTATTCCGTGACGGAGCCAGCCTCGGTGGTTTTCTGCGTGCATCTTATCAGGGTTAAAGATGGCGTATCGTTATGGAAGGGCGTATTTGACAAAACCCAGAGCTCATTGATGGAAAATCTCTTTAATATCTTGCCCTTTATCAAAGGCGGAGCGAGATGGATTACCGCTGAAGAATTGTCACAGGAGGGTATCGAAGAGATTCTCAAGGGGTTCCCGGATTTGAAGGGAGATTCATAATTGCTCATAATACCTGCTATAGATTTGAAGGATGGCAAGTGTGTGCGCCTTCTTCAGGGTGACTTTAACCTGTCTACCGTTTATTCGGATCATCCCGCGGATATCGCCGCAAAATGGCAGGAGAAGGGGGCAAAGCGCATTCATGTAGTTGATCTTGACGGTTCCCGTGACGGATTCCCCCGAAACATGGATGTTATCAGAGAACTTGCCAGCGCGGTTGATGTGACCCTGCAGGTGGGTGGCGGGATAAGAGACATGAAAACCGTTGATAGTTATATCAACATGGGCGTCAATTACGTCATACTGGGAACAGTCGCCCTGAAGAATAAAAAATTTGTTCTCGATGCCTGCGCTAATTACAGAGGGCACATCATTCTTGCCATTGACGCGCGCGATGGCAGGGTCGCGATTGAGGGATGGACCGAGAGCACTGATCAGTCTCCAACCGAGATCGCCTCAGGCTATGAGGGATGCGGGCTGGACTCAATCATATATACCGATATACAGAGGGATGGCATGGAGTCGGGCGTAAATATAGAATCCACGAAGATGCTTGCGGAATCTGTGGATATACCGATAATTGCCTCCGGTGGTGTCGCAAATATTCATGACATCGAAAGACTGCTTGAAGCGGCGGATTTCGGAATAATGGGTGTAATTACAGGAAAGGCCCTTTACACCGGGGCCCTGAAACTGGAAGATGCTATTGCCAGAGTCTCCGCGTTTAAATAGGAGGATTGTCAGATGGAGGATTGTATATTCTGTAAGATTATAAGGGGAGAGATACCCGCGAACATTATTTACGAATCCGAAAATGTTCTGGCATTTGATGATGTCAATCCGATAGCCCCTGTTCATATTGTTGCGGTGCCTAAGATACACGTGGCAACTCTCATGGATGTACCGGACGGTATGATGGAGGACATGACGAAAGCGGTGCAGGAAGTCGCAAGGATAAAAGGAATTGACAAAACAGGTTTCAGAACAGTTGTCAATTGTAATGAAGATGGCGGCCAGGTAATTTTTCACCTCCATGTCCATATTCTGGGAGGCAGGAAATTGAGCGATGACATGGGGTAAATGTGAATTAAGGCGTAGGGAGAAAAGGTGTATCTGAAATGGATGTAATAGAGAAGGTGTCGAGCGAAATGGTCAAAGCTGCCAAAGATAAGGATAAGGCGAAGTTGTCCGCGCTTCGCATGATCAAATCGGCTTTGCATAACAGGGAGATAGATTTAAAGGACCGGTTTGGAGAGAAAGAAATCCTGCAGGTATTGTCCTCTATGATAAAGCAGAGAAAGGACTCTGTTGAACAATTCAGGAACGGTGGGAGACCGGAACTTGCGGAAAAAGAGGAGAAGGAGATTGAGGTAATCCAGGGGTTCATGCCGGAGCAGATGTCGGAAGAAGAGATAAAAGCAGAGATCGAAAATGCCATAGAAGAAGCCGGTGCGACAAGCATCCGGGACATGGGAAAGGTTATGAAACTTCTTATGCCCAGGTTAACCGGAAAGGCCGATGGAAAAGCTGTAGGTGAGACAGTTAAGGCCAGATTGTCCTGAGCAATGCATTTGTCCACAGAGGTAAGAGCAGATTGAAAGGATATATACCTCAGGAAAAAATAGCAGAAATAAAGAGCAGGATAAGTATTGTCGATTTGGTTTCCGAGTATGTTACCCTGAAAAAGGCCGGCCGAAATTTCGTCGGTCTCTGCCCCTTTCACAAGGAGAAGACACCGTCTTTCAGCGTTAATCCCGAAAAACAGATATTTTACTGCTTTGGCTGTGGAGAGGGCGGGGATGTCTTCGCCTTTCTGATGAAGATAAACGGCTCCAGTTTTGCCGAGTCGGCAAGATATCTGGCCAATAAGGCGGGGGTCGAAATACCTGTCAGAAAGATGACGGGCGCGGAAAGGACGGTTGCAAGCGAGAAGGAAAAGCTGAACAGGATAAACGCTATGGCGGCGAATTGGTTTTCTGAGCAGCTTGCTTCCGAGAATGGTCGCGCAGCTCGCAGTTATCTTGGCAAAAGAAAGATGGGGGCTGCTATAACCACGGAATTTTGTCTGGGTTATTCCCCGGAGGGATGGAGCCATCTTGTCAACTATTTTGAAGGCAAAAGGGTTCCCCTCGGACTTGTCGAAAAAACCGGTCTCATCATATCTAAAGACAGTGGCAGATTCTATGACCGGTTTCGCGGGAGATTGATTTTCCCGATAGAGGATTTGAGCGGCAGGGTTGTGGCTTTTGGCGGGCGGGCCCTCGGTGACGATATGCCTAAATACCTCAACTCGCCTGAGTCTCCTGTCTATACAAAGGGCAGGGTTCTGTATGGCATGTACCGGACAAAAGACAGCATCCGCGATAAGGATTACGTTATAATTGTGGAGGGATATGTTGATCTTCTCTCCCTCAGGAGTGCGGGAGTGAACAATGTGGTGGCAACGCTGGGCACCGCTCTGACCAGGGAACAGGTCGAACTGATCAGGCGATTCACGCGGAATGTTGCCGTCATTTTTGATCCCGATGAAGCGGGCAGACACGCGGTAGAGCGCAGCCTGAAGCTGTTCCTTGAGGAGAATATGCATGCCAGAGTGGTCGTTCTCCCCGAAGAATATGATCCTGATGACTATGTGAAAAAATTTGGTCCGGAGGTCCTGGAAAATATTATAGTCCATTCCCCGATGATGGTGGATTACTATATAGAAAAAATGATGGGCAGCAGAGATACACTTGAAGACAACGTGGATGCCAGCAGGGAGTCGATCTCTTTCATAAGCGCTATAAGTGACCGGGTTGAGCAAAACCTGTTCATAAAAAGGGTATCTGAAAAACTTGGCATTGACCAGAAGGTTTTGAAGGACAAGGTAAGGAAGGCACCTGCCAGTTACAAAACCGCCACTGAAACCGCGTCTCCGGAAAAGAGAACGGAAGAAGTTGACATGGTGGAATTGAACCTTATCTATATGATGATGGAATATCCCGAAAAGATCCCTGTGGTGGTTCGGGGGGGTATTCTGGATTGTTTTGCTTCAGAAACATTGAGAAAACTGGGGCAGGCAATAACCGGGGGAGTGAGTGACACCATCAGCCTGGTTGGCGATCTGGGAGGTGGTTTTGTGAAGGAAAGACTCTTGAAATTGATGATGGAGCGCCCTTTCTCCGATGGAGAGGTTGCCAGCAGGGTCTTTGATGATAATATTAAGCAGATAAGGAACAAATGGTATAAGGGCAGGCACAATATACTGAAGCGGGAACTGATCAGGGCACAGAACACAGACGACAGAGAGTTAAGCGACAGCCTGCTGCGGGAGAGGGATAGATTGTCAAAAGAAGAGAGAGGACTATTCGAAGATGAAAAAAATGATCAAGTCGGATGAGGTAAACAAACTTATTTCGCTGGGCAAGGAAAAGGGGGTTCTTACTTATGATGATATTAACGATATGTTACCGGACGATGCTATATTTTCGGAGCAGATAGACGATATATTGATGCTTTTAAATGAGAAAAATATCAGAATTGCCGATGTCGATAAGGATGGAAAGATTATTGATGAACCAGACGACAGTGCGCCCGAAAAGAAAGAGGAGAAAGCAAAGGATGCCATACAGCCTCTGCCCCTGGCCGCGCTGGGTAAAACCGGAGATCCCGTGAAACTGTATCTGAGAGAAATGGGTCTGGAGTTTTTGCTTAATCGCGAGGAAGAAGTAAAGATCGCAAAGAAGATTGAAAAGGGAGAAAAAACAATCATGGAAGCCCTTTTCAGCCTGCCTATCTTTATAAAAAAGGTTGTGGACATAGGAGATAAACTCAGAAATAACGAGATAAAGGTAAAAACGGTCGTTACTAATCTTGAAGACGAAAATGGTTTTACTGAAGAGGATCTATATCGGGAAGGCGTGCAAAAACTAACCGCCAAGGTGGCAAAGTTGGATGTGCGGAATACCATGCTGAAGGAAGAGTTGAAAAGGAAAGAGTTGGATGATTCTGAGAAAGAAAAGATAAAAACGGAACTGGAAAAAAATCTCAGAAGAATCATAAAACTCTGTAAGGATGTAAATTTCAATAAGAGGCGTATAAATGCGATGGTTCTGGAGCTTAAGAATGCCATTGCCAACCTTAACAAGGGTGAGCTGGGAATAGCAGTATGTATGAAACGATCAGGACTGTCACTTAACACTCTGGATAAGATATTTTCCCGGATGAGAGATGGCGAAGAGCAACTGGCTTCCAAAGAGAGCGGCGTCCCGGTCGAAAAATTGAGAGAGTACGAAAGAATAATCCGACAGGCGCGTAATGACAGGAAAAGGATAACTGGAAAGATCGGCGTGTCTAGAGAGGCTCTGAGGTCGGTGATCGCTTCCATAAAAGAGGGCGAGATGGAGGCGGATCTGGCGAAAAGAAAATTGATAAAGGCGAATCTCAGACTGGTTGTAAGTATTGCCAAGAAGTACACGAACCGGGGCCTGCAATTCCTGGATCTTATTCAGGAAGGGAATATAGGGTTGATGAAGGCTGTTGAAAAGTTTGAATACCAGAGGGGATATAAATTTTCCACCTACGCGACATGGTGGATAAGACAGGCCATCACAAGGGCCATAGCGGATCAGGCGCGAACGATAAGAATCCCGGTTCATATGATTGAAACCATAAATAAACTTATCAGAACTTCGCGCTATCTGGTACAGGAACTGGGTAAAGAGCCCACCCCGGCAGAGGTTGCTGCGAAGATGGAATTCCCTCTGGATAAAGTGAGGAAGGTGTTGAAGATTGCCAAGGAGCCAATATCTCTGGAAACCCCTATAGGTGAGGAAGAAGACAGTTCTCTCGGGGATTTTATAGAGGATAAGAAAATCATGTCTCCCTCCGATGCCACCCTGAGCATGGATCTTGCCCAGCAGACCAGAAAGATACTCTCCACCTTGACATCGAGAGAGGAAAAAGTCCTGAGGATGCGTTTCGGGATCAGCGAAAAGGCAGATTTGGGACCGACCCTGGAAGGGGATGGGGCGGAGGCAAGTGATATATTAAAACGAGCCATGAGGGTTGAAGATAATGTGTTAAAAAAGATGCGTGGAGCATCGCGAAGGAGGGAAATAAAGGGAGGAATCAAGTAAATAGCTGGGTATATTAAGAGGTGTCGCTCCCTTGTTTATGTGGCGGCGGGTCAATCGCAAAGAGCCACTACTTTTATCTCCTATGGTGGCATTTTCAGGCAGGCAACTTACCCCTCCATGTCCTGTTTCACTTGGAATTTTCATGAAAACTGTATTTACAGTTACAGAGCTGACCGGAGCCATAAAAGATCTTCTGGAGTCCGGTTTTGGCGTCATATGGGTCACGGGCGAGATCTCCAATCTCCGTCGTCCCGCCTCAGGTCATGTGTATTTTACCCTCAAGGATAAAGACAGCCAGATAAGAGCGGTTGCTTTCAAGAGTGCGAAGGGCAGAATCGGCTTTGATCTTGAAGACGGGATGAAGATAGTTTGCAGGGGGAAATTGAATATTTACCCTGCAAGGGGCGAATATCAGCTTATAATAGAAGCTGCAGAGCCGAAGGGTCTTGGAGCCCTTCAGATGGCCTTTGAACAGCTCAAGGAGCGTCTGGAGAAAGAGGGCCTGTTCGATCCTTCTCACAAAAGAGACATACCTTTTCTGCCCGGAAAGATAGGGATAGTCACATCCCCTTCAGGCGCGGCCATCAGGGACATATTAAATATCACAGGCAGGAGATTCCCATCCGTTGATATCATCATTGCCCCCGCGGTTGTGCAGGGGGTGGAAGCGCCCATGGAGATATGCGACGCCATATCGGATCTGAACTCAATTGGTGTGGATGTAATTATTGTCACCAGAGGAGGAGGATCAATTGAGGACCTGTTCTGTTTCAACGATGAAAGGGTCGCACGGGCGATCTATTCTTCAAAGAATCCAGTTATATCGGCCGTCGGCCATGAGATTGATTTTACCATTGCCGATTTTGTGGCCGATCTCAGGGCGCCGACCCCTTCCGCTGCCGCCGAACTGGTTGTGCCCGACAGGAAGGACCTGATCGAGAGAACCCGAAGATTAAAATCACGATTGGTAAATGCCTGTGGTGTGTTCCTGCGTGAATCAGAAAACAGGCTGGATTTTCTTGTGAAGGGCTTGCGTGATCCGAGGGGACGAATTTCGGATCTTCGCATGGGGTTGGATGACTGGCACATCAGGCTGTCAGGGGGGATGCGACGTGTCCTTGAAATGCGAGAGAATCGCTTTCTTTCCGCACGCAGGATGTTGATACGCCTGACCCCCGGGACAAGGATTCGTGAGTTGCGTCGCGGGGTTGAAAATCTAAAAAAAGAGATAGATGCGCGAACCCGGTTTTATATAAACAACCTGAAAGGCATACTCCAGAAAGATATGTCCATACTAGATAACCTGAGTCCTCTTTCCGTATTGAAGAGGGGTTTTGGCATAGTAAGGTTGTCTGACGGAACCATCATCAGGGATGTGGCTATGATCGCGGTGGACGATAGTGTCGATGTGAAGATTTCATCGGGGAGCTTCAAGGCAAGGGTAATCAAAATTTCACAGGAGCAGGAGAATGGCAGAGAAAAAATTTGAGAAGGCCCTGGAAGAACTGGAAGAAATTGTGAAAAGGATGGAAGAAGGAAATATGTCCCTCGAAGAGTCGTTAAAGGCCTTTGGAGAGGGAATCAAAATTTCCCGTTTCTGCGCTGATAAGTTGGATAAGGCGGAGAGAAAAGTCGAAGTCCTTCTCAGGGAGGAAGACGCATTAAATATCAGGACGTTTGAGGGAAAAGACGGTGGAAAACCGGAAAATGTTGCTTAAAGAATATCTCGAGACAAAAAAGAAGATTGTCGACAGGGCACTTGAAGAATACCTTCCGAAAAGGGGCGGATTTTCTTCTGAAATCTCAGAATCCATGAGATATACTCTGTTTGCCGGCGGAAAAAGGATAAGACCTGTACTGTGCATGGCCTCTGCGGAAACGGTTGGCGGCAGCGCGGATACAGTCCTGCCTGTCGCGTGCGCCATCGAGATGATCCATACCTATTCCCTGATACATGACGACCTTCCGTTGATGGACAATGATGACTACAGGAGGGGGAAACCTTCGAATCATAAGGTATTCGGTGAGGGCGTGGCAGTCCTTGCGGGAGATGCCCTTTTGACAGAGGCCTTTTGCCTTCTGTCCGGAAAAGCCCCGGGGATATCCCCTGAAAAAAGTCTGGCCATAATTCATGAAATCTCGGCGGCGGCAGGATTCCGGGGCATGATAGGTGGTCAGGTGGCGGATCTCAGGGCAGAGGGTAAGGAAGTGAACATGGAAACGGTGGATTACATACACACCCACAAGACCGAAGCGCTGATAACTGTTTCCATCCGTGCTGGCGCGATAGCAGCCGGTACCGACGAAGAAGATTTAAACGCCCTCTCGGAATATGGGAGAAAAACGGGACTTGCCTTTCAAATAGCCGACGACATACTGGATATTGAAAGCTGCAGGGAAATCCTGGGGAAAGACACGGGCAGTGATGAGGGGAGCAAAAAAGCGACCTATCCCTCGCTGATCGGCCTTGAGGAATCCAGAGAAGAGACGCGAAGGCTTGTGGAAGATGCATTATCGGACATAAGCCGTTTTGATGAAAAAGCCGAACCCCTGAGAATGATAGCGAGGTTTATCGCCGAGCGAAAGTCATAGCCTTTGCTTTAGAGACTTTAACGGGCTATACGAAAATTTAAGATCAAGTAAATAAGCGCGGATCAGCTCTGTTTTTTCAGAGAGATGGAGAATATTTTTATGGATGAGAATGCAGGCATATTGGATAACATAAACAGCCCTGAAGATATCAGGTGCCTGAGTATTGAAGAATTGAACATCCTCGCCGGAGAAATCAGGCAGGAGATAGTGGCGGTGGTTTCCAGAAATGGCGGTCATCTTGCGGCATCTCTGGGGACGGTGGAGCTTACTCTGGCTATCCATTACGTGTTTAACACGCCCGTGGACAAGGTCGTCTGGGATGTGGGACACCAGGCGTACGCACACAAGATCATTACTGGCAGGAGAAATGTTTTTCATACACTCAGGAAGATGGGGGGCATCAGCGGGTTTCCCAGAAGAGGAGAAAGTGTTTATGATGTTTTCGGTGCCGGGCACAGCAGCACCTCCATATCCGCCGCTTCCGGCATTACAGAGGCAAGGTGTCTT
Source organism: Deltaproteobacteria bacterium (assembly GCA_019313385.1). Taxonomy (GTDB): domain Bacteria; phylum Desulfobacterota; class Syntrophia; order Syntrophales; family UBA2210; genus UBA2210. Next base: position 31,918 of record JAFDBG010000029.1, read on the forward strand.
AAGGCCGGCGATTCTAAGGTAATTGCGATCATTGGAGATGGTTCAATGACCGCCGGAATGGCATTCGAAGGACTCAACTGGTCTGGAGAAAGGGAAAAGGACATGATCGTTATCCTGAATGATAATGAGATGTCCATCTCGCCCAATGTGGGCGCCATGTCGTCTTATCTGAATCGCATTATGGCGGGTCAGCAGATTACGAAACTGAGGGTAAAGCTCCGTGATTTTTTGCAGACCGTGCCAGGTGTTGGAGAGCATATAATTAAATTTGCCAGGCAGGCGGAAGAATCGTTAAAGGGATTTATCGTTCCGGGCATGTTGTTTGAAGAGTTGGGATTCAGGTATATCGGACCCATTGAAGGGCATCGGTTGGATCACCTGATAAAGAATCTCCAGAACGTGAAGGCCATGGATAGGCCCGTACTGATCCATGTTATTACAAAAAAGGGGAAGGGTTACAGCTTTGCCGAAGAGGAACCGTCCAGATTCCATGGCGTAGGACCTTTTGATATCGCCACGGGGAACTCTGTCACCAAAGATAATTCCATACCATCTTACATGGCTGTGTTCGGCCGCACAATGGTGCAACTGGCGCGCGAAAATCCTGCAATTGTCGCGATAACGGCCGCCATGACAGGGGGGACCGGTCTTGACCAGTTCGCGAGGGACATTCCTGAAAGGTTCTATGATGTCGGCATTGCCGAGCAGCACGGTGTAACATTTGCCGCGGGTCTGGCCACAGAGGGGTTTACACCCGTTGTTGCCATATATTCCACTTTTTTGCAGAGGGCTTATGACCAGGTGCTTCATGACGTTTGCCTTCAAAATCTACCCGTTGTTTTCGCCCTCGACAGGGCAGGAATCGTTGGAGACGATGGTCCCACTCATCACGGTCTTTTTGATTATTCCTACCTTCGATTGATTCCCAATATCGTTGTTATGGCCCCTAAGGACGAGAATGAACTCCAGCATATGCTCAAGACGGCTGTGGAATGCGGAGGCCCCGCTTCAGTAAGATACCCCCGGGGCAGCGGAGTGGGCGTTCCTCTTGATCGAACACCGGAGAGTATTGAGATAGGAAAGGCCCAGATCGTACGCGAGGGCAAAGATGTGGCTGTAATAGCCATAGGTTCCACGGTATATCCTTCTCTTGAGGCCGCGCAGAGGCTCGCTGAAGAAAATATCCAGGTAACCGTTGTCAACAGCCGCTTTGTAAAACCCCTTGATAAAGCCCTCTTATGCGGGATAGCATCCTCGTTTAGAAAGATCATTACAGTTGAAGAAAATGTCCTTATGGGTGGTTTCGGCAGCGCTGTTCTTGAGTTGTTTGAAGAGGCTGGGATCTCCGGGGTTGCTGTAAAGAGGATCGGCATCGGGGATGAATTCGTGGAACATGCAACGCAGGCCCAGTTGAGGAAAAAACATGGCATTGACGCGGAGGGCATAGCAAATGCCGTCCGGAAGATTGTGGAATCCTGATCGGCGTATCTTTTGAGGCAGTCGGTTTTCCCCACCTTTTTTGTCCCGTTGAATCTGGATGACATGAAGACTAAAAATCCTAAAATAAGACTGGACAGGCTCCTGGTTGACAGGGGCATTGCGGTGACTCGCGAGAAAGCCAAGGCCCTTATAATGTCAGGCCTGGTTGTGGTGGGAGAGGAAAGGATCGACAAGGCGGGGACCCTTGTACGCGAGGATGCAGGGATAAGAATAAAGGGCGGAGGAAATCCCTATGTCAGCAGAGGAGGGTTGAAGCTCAAAGGTGCACTGTTGTCCTTCGGTGTTGATGTAAAAGATGTTGTGGCCATGGATATAGGCGCTTCCACTGGTGGATTTACAGATTGTCTCCTTCAGGAGGGGGCAAAAAAGGTATACGCGATAGATGTAGGATATGGCCAGATTGACTGGAAACTCAGAACAGACAGCAGGGTAATACTTTTTGAGAAGACCAATATCAGATATTTTTCAGGTGAAGAGATAGAGGACACAATAGACATGGCCGTTATAGATGTTTCCTTTATTTCCCTGAAGCTGGTATTGCCTGTCGCATTTAAACTCACAGGTGAAGATGCCTCCATTCTCGCCCTGATCAAACCACAGTTTGAGGTGGGCAGAGATGAAGTAGGCAAGGGGGTTATAAGAGATTCCAAAGTACACAGAAGGGTTGTTGAAGAAATTGTAAAATTTTCAGAGGAACTGGGTTTCGAAACGGTGGGCACCTGCGAGTCACCAATTACCGGTCCGGCTGGAAACAGGGAATTTTTCCTGTACGCCAGAAAGCATGCCGGAGAATGACGCGGAAATGAATAATGGGAATTAAACTTGCCGAGACAGCAGGCTTTTGCATGGGGGTGAAGAGGGCAGTCGATATGGTCCTTGAGATAGCCCGTAATAAAGGGGACAAAAAGGTGTATACATACGGCCCAATTATACACAATCCTCAAACGATTGAGCTTCTCAGGAAACGGGGAGTTGTTCCTGTGGATAGTATCGATGAGATTCAGGATGGGATCGTTATTATAAGGGCTCATGGGATATCGCCCCTGGAAAAGAAAAAAATCAGGGAAAAGGGAGTGAAAATAGTAGACGCTACATGTCCCAGGGTTGCAAGCGTCCAGGCGATAATCAGAAAGCATGCGGCACTCGGTTATACGATTATCATAGTCGGAGATAAAGAGCATCCGGAAGTTGCCAGTCTCCTGGGATATTCTTCAGATGGTGGGACTGTCATTAATGACAAAGAGGATGTCAACGATCTTCCCCTGTATGACAAAGTGTGCGTTGTTGCCCAAACCACACAGGATTCTGTGAGATACAAGGAAATAACGAAGGAAATTACACAAAAATTTCCAGAAGCCATAATTTTTAACACCATCTGTGATTCGACTGAGAAAAGACAGGCTGAGATCAAAGATCTGGCCTCTGAAATGGACGGAATCATAATCGTGGGGGGGGGAACAGCGCGAATACACAGAGACTTGCCATGATATCTGGAGAGTGCGGGGCTCTAACGTGCCATATTGAAACGGCTGATGAACTTGATGGCGTGGATTTCAGCGGGTGTGAAAACATAGGGGTGTCTGCAGGGGCATCCACGCCAAACTGGATAACTGAGGGCGTGATAGATTATCTCACCCACAATCGAAGAGGAACGGTGCCGGGGAAATTGAGAGTTTTTTACAATCTCTGGATATTTTTCGTCAGAACAGATATCTCTTCCGCCATTGGCGCCGGATGCCTCTCCCTTGTCAGCATGTTTCTGCAGGGACTCAGTGTGAATTTGTCAAATATCCTGATCGCCGCTTTATGTGTATACGCGATACATACGATAAACAGGCTGCAGAAAAGAAGTTTTGGGAGGATAAAGGGAAGCTTCAGAGAAGAATCTTACATGAAACACAGAGGCATCTACATGACAGCTGCCATGGTCTCTCTTGTGCTTGCATCCGTGCTTTCCTTTGTGGCAGGTCCGGCGCCCTTTATTCTGGTCGGTTTTATTTCACTCTCCGGTGTGCTCTATAATGTTACTCTATGGGGGAAAAGACTGGAGGATATACCCGGTTCTAAGAATATTTTTACCGCTATGGGATGGG
>JAFDBG010000135.1 GCA_019313385.1 Deltaproteobacteria bacterium
TGGTAGATTTGAAAAAGATGCCGGAATTACTTTTGCCGAAATTTTCAATGACCTTAAACTGGGGCTGAACAAGCAAAGAGAACTAATCACAATGATTAATGAAATTTCTCTTCGTGAAAACATTCCAGTTATGAAAGTTATCCAAGAAAGCGATTTCCAGGAAATTCTGCAAAATGATGAACTTGATCGAACTAAAAAAACCGAAAAATTAAGATTTTATTTAAAAAAGAGACGTTACCCCTCAATCACTCGTGCTGAAGAAAAATTTGAAGAACTTGTTAAAAAAATTAAAGCTCGGAAACAATATGAAACTGATTCCCCCAAAAAATTTTGAAGGCAATACATTTATTATAAAATTACACTTTAATAACCTGAAAGATCTTCAGGATCACGCAGATACTCTTGAGAAAATCCTGCAAAATCCTGTTTTTAGAAAACAGGTCTCCCCCTATCTGTGATGTATAGAGAGGGGGGGACATGTTTTTTCCCTTGATCGGTCCTTTAATAGGTGACACCGAATCCCACAGTATAATATCTTCCTTATTTCACTCGCTCATCTTATATGACCCTGAATATGTGTAAAAAATACCATAAAATTATGTAATTTACTTCATAATTTCACACCTAAAATACATGGTATTGTGTTCCTAATTTTCTATGTATTTCAGTTAACTATCTGAAATTGTATCATTTGCTTGTAACTCCTATTTATTTTGCATGATTCTTGCGTGTTTATTAAAAGAATTCATGCATGTTTATTAAAAAAATTAAATTTGCAATAAAATTTTGCCTCAATCTCAAGCTCTATTGGAATTATTTTCAAACTTTCTACTTCTATTTTTGACTACATGAACCTGAAAATTTCGTAACACTTTAGCTTTTTGAAAATATATCCGCTTCAAGTATAATCAATTTCAAAATTATATTTTACTTAAACCTATTCAAAGAATGAGGAGGGAGTCAAATGAATGCACAAAGCGTATTTAAGGGAATAATGGTCCTTGTCTTGATGGCAGGCATAGCGCTGTTTAACACTGTTTCTTTTGCACAATCTTTACAAGATGACACACCTGGCATTGATAAATCACCCCTTAAGATGACGGGGGGGCAGTACACCATGATGCACGATGATGAGATTGTCGGCTTCCTGACGCCTCCGGAAATAGAGTTCGCTGAAGCCACTCTGCGGGGATGGATGTTTTATCCTGATGGAAGTCTCAACCTGACCACCCACGACCTTGATATGCAAGTGGATTTAAACATGACACACGATTACTTCGGATTAACGGCAACCGCCACCGGACGGATACATACCACGGATAATGACGAGATTTTTGTGTGCTATGTAAGTAATGATAACAATCACTATATCAGGATTGCAGCTCGGAATATACATCGACTGCGCCATCAGCGATATTAACGGGAACGGGCGGGATGAGCTGGTGATCGCCTATCGTGGGCTGGATGGCCATCCGGAGCTGCTTATCGCAAACAAGGGATGGGGTACTAGAGCCTTTAACGCGTACGCCCGGTATCTTGAGACCGATTTTACCTTGACCGATGACAAGAGCGTGGCCGTCACTACGGGTGACTTTGACGGGGATGGAGATGACGAGATAGCCCTGGCTGTTGAGTCTGATGAGTCTGCCGGAACGTACTTAGCCGTCTACGATGTCGAAGACGGAAGTATTGTAAAAAAAGACAGTTTATTGGTACCGGCTTCTTATAATTCACTCGTTAATCGCCTGGATATTGCCAGTGGAGACATGGATGGTGACGGAAATGATGAAATTGTCGCCACGACGTATTATCACCGGATTGACCTGATTGATGTGAACGCGACGACATAAAGTATGTGGAAAATACGCATTCCGTTTTTTTTAGCAGTATCGACACCGGAGATCTGGACGGAGACGGTGATGACGAAGTGGTGGTCGCCTTCCAAGCCCATTCGTTTGATAATATTTTTGATCAGATTGGACTGAACGTTTTTGACTTTGATAATAACCTTGGCATGACCAAAACATACGGCGAGTATGTTGTGAGTGATTTAAGAAAGAATGGCCAGTATGCTGCCCCCATGGGGTTTGATGTCGTCATGGGTAATTTTGATGCCAAAATAGATGAGACTCAAATCGGTGATATCGGCATGGAGGTTGCCCTGGTTTACCGGACATCGGATGAAGAATGGAGTCTTACAGAACCCACACATTATGGAGAATTTCGTATCCAGATTTATGACGTGACGGCCGACCTGGGTCTGACCAAGAAAAAAGAGGAAACTATTGTTCAAGATTACACACTTGATCCTTTTGGCCAGTACGCCACCCAGAAGGTGGTGGTTGCCGCCGGGGATTTTGATAACGACAGCGTTGTCCTGGGCGAGCCCGATCACTGGGTGATCGAGGGCCACCATGATTTTTCGGCTATCATCGCAGAGCCACCCAAACATATTGATTATATTGAAGATAACGACGGAGTGCTATGTGAACTCAATGTGAGCCGAATGGGAGGGGCCCCGGGGAGCCCGGAAGCTTCCTTCTATGTGAAATACGAAGACAATGAGTCGACAGAGATAACGACAACTGATAAGAGCGGTACTGATTATGGATGGGGGGTTGAAACTGAGGTAGAGATTGAGAAAGATTTCGGCATCCCGAAGATTGGCGGGGTCAAGACGAAAATTGAAGCCAGCGCGGGATATGATTACAGCAAAAATCAAGAAACATGGAACAAGGATTACCAAATTACGGAAGTGGGGAAAGAACTTACCGCCGTTAATGATGATTATATTGTGTACCGGGGAAAGAACATCCACGTGTGGCGGTATATATAGCTTGGAAGGGAGGACAGTGGAATGGTATCAGCCGGTACACGAAAGCGGAAACCTTTTCTCTTATCCCTGGGACAATAGCCTGATTGATAACATGGGGAGCATAAAGACGGAAATCAACACCTTCGCCACCGGCGCAAACGAGATGACCTTTTCTGTCAATTGGGAAAACGCCGGTGAGAGCGGCGTGGAGGTATCCACGACCAAGAAGGTTAGTGTTGATGCCTCCGTTTCGGTAGGCGGTGAAATTCTGAAAGCGGAAACAACGATTAAGGTGAAGGGGCATTATGACAAAACGTGGTCGTCGCTTGAATCCTCGGAGACCAAAAACAGTCAATCCCAAGGGATAACCGTTTCCAAGTGCACCTTGAATGACAACTACGTATACCAGTTCACCCCTCTTATTTATGAGAACAGCAAACTGGGCGTTCTCCAGGTCGGACACACTGTTGATCCTCTCGCCACGACCGCCAGGGATTGGTGGAATTCCAATTACAACCAATTGCCCGATCTGGCCCTTAACCTACCCTATCGATGGGAGTCTTCAGACGGTGTTGAGTGGGAATTCAATGAGCTCGGGCTGAACCTCCAAAAAATGAAAGGCCTTTTCTTTCTTGACAGTGATGAAAAACCCTTTGGCTTTTCCATTGAGGATGGAGAGCCGGTCACCATCAAGGCCAGGGTCTATAACTATAGCTTTGTGGACGTGGATAACGTGGATGTGAAAATCGAGGCCCAGGTAAGCACGGATAACGCTGATTGGGGGGGCCGCTTCGAGGTCGGGACTGCCAGCATTCCCTCTATACCGGGTTTCCAGAATTCATACAACGAAGCGAACTGGAAGTATGCTGAGGTGACCTTTGATACCACGGACAAGGCGGGAAAATACTATCGTTTCTGGGTTACCGTTGACCCGGATAACAAGATTGAGGAGTTGACCGGGCACAACAATGGAGAGAAATACGAAAACAATGAAGGTTATTTTGGTATCCCGCTATTTGTCGAAGCAAAAAGTGCGTTAGCAATTCCTCTTTCTGATGGAGATTTGTTCCATGAGGAGATTATCCTCTCTACCGAGAATCCGATAGAAGGGGAGAAAGTGATGATTTCACACAGGGTTTCGGCGCTGGAACGGGATTTCAGGCATGTTTCTGTTTATTTCTATGACGGCAACCCGGATGAAGGGGGAAAACTGTTTGACACAGAGCTGATTCCCTACATTGTGGCCGGTGGTTCCTACACAGTTAGTGTTCCATACAAGACCCACGGCAAGAAGGGCACCCATGAGATCCACGTCGTAATCGACAGAAAGATAGGAGAACATACCCATACAAACAACACTGCCATGAGTCTTTTGACATTGACTGTTGTCATTGACGGTTGCGATTCCGAAGTAGCTAACATCTTACTTCCAACAGGTTACTCCCTCTCAGATGAGATTGCGATGTGTGCCGCGAGCGCCGAAAATCATGGGAAATTCGTGAGTTGTGTTTCTCGCATGACTAATGACCTTAAAAAGGACGGAATAATTACTGGCAAAGAAAAAAGTGCAATCCAAAGTTGCGCTGCCCAAGCTAATATTCCCTAAGGTATCAATATCGGCAAAATAATCTAAAGGCAGGGTTTAAATACAGCCCTGCCTTGTTTTTATTTCTTCGGGAGTAGAAATAAAAAAGACGGCACAATAACTCGGATAATGGGATATGAGAAAAAATAATTTAAGATGTGTCATGTTTGTTGTATGCATATTGTGTTCTTTCATTAGTTGCCTGAGGGTGACAATAATTGAGCAGGGTCATTAAAATTTGAAGGGAGGTGATGTCACGAGACAGGTTGAATGTGAGGAAGTCACTGTGCATCTGAGTAACGCACATGGATGGCTGGAGGATGACGGCCCCTTTTTTTGATGGCATTGATCGTATTATTCAGGATCGGTCGATCGCAGAGATTGGCCAAAAGGCAGTGTTTTCCAAAGGTCTCGAAGATCCTGGAGATCGTTAATTTCAATTTTTAGAGGAGGAGACAGATGAAAAAGAAATACACGCTAATTCTCAATTTTTCGATTTTACTGGTATGCATTGTTTTTTTCATGGGTGCAGTAGTAACAGCTCCAGCACCGTCATGGGGAGGGGAACGCGATAAGGTGGTAAAGCCAACGCTCGGTCACCGCTTTGCCGGTACTTTTTTTGTTAGTGATGAAGACACCGTTAGTTGCTGGGCTAGTGAAGGCACCAGCATCTGGAGGATCATAACACTCACAGCTGACGGAAACTGGTCTAGCATCGGCTCGAATCAAGCCAGCATCGGTTTGATTCCTGATGATATGGGTTACACTGACCAGCAAGGCGTCTGGAAAAAAACCGGCAATAGGGAGATTACCGCCAAGGTACTCAACTTCGGTTTTTCTCCAGCGGACGGCAGCCATGTTGGCAACTCCGTGGTTCATTATAAGGTGACATTCAGTTCTGATTTCAATTCATTAACCGGTGAATATGACGGGAGGGTGTACCCCACGGGCCAGAATCCTCTCGACCCGGAA
>JAFDBG010000091.1 GCA_019313385.1 Deltaproteobacteria bacterium
TGGCGGCAAAGACGTTTTCGTACATCACAGCGCGATTCAGGCTGAAGGCTTCAAGTCTTTGCAAGAGGGTCAGCGCGTAACGTTCGATGTTGAGCAGGGTCAGAAAGGCCCCGCAGCCGCTAATGTGAGGGCAATGTAAAAAGCTGTAAACATTGATATCAATAAAATGGCACACTATGGTTATACAAACCGCAGTGTGCCGTTTTTTTTAGATTACCTGCCTATGCTGTTGTACATTTCCTGCTGATCTGATTTCCGATAACGGTGAAAACTGTTTCCCCTTTTTAGTTATGTTTTGAATATCTGAAGCGGATCGAGCCGTGTTGAAGTTATCCTCGCCCCTAGATGGAGCGAGACGCGTGGGGGACAGAGGCTCCTTCAGGGAGATTTACTCCCCCGGACCAGTATATTCACCCTTTAACCGCAGGCTTTCAAGCTCTTCTTCTTCGAGTTTCTTGTATGCTATCTTTCCAACAAGGGTTTGAGGGAGTTCTCTGCGGAAGTCCACCTCCCTCGGGCAGCTCCATTTAATCAGGGATTTTCTGCAGTGGGCTATGAGCTCCGCCTTCATCTCCTCTGTCTCTTTTGAAGGATCCTTCATGATCACGAAGGCCTTGACCTTTTCCACCTGCACCTTGTCGGGAACTCCTATAACGCAGGCATCCGCCACATCCGGGTGGTTGTAAAGGATATCCTCCACCTGCGCGGGATATATATTCATTCCGGATGACTTTATCATCCTTTTGAGCCTCAGTTTGAAATAGAAGAACCCGTCCTCATCCATGCTGGCGATATCACCGGTATGGAGCCAGATCCTTCCGTCGGCATGTTTTTTCAGGGTGTCGGCGGTTTCTTCCGGCCGATCGAGGTATCCAAGCATAACCGCCGGGCCGCTGACACACAGTTCTCCATCCTCGTCTAGGGGGGCCTCTTCGGTGGTGTCCTTTATTACCACCTTTGCCAGCATATCCGGGAACGGGATGCCGACGCTCCCTTCTCTGTAATCGTTTATGGGGGTAGCCATAATGGCGGTAACCGCTTCGGTCAGGCCATAACCCTCGAGCAGCTTTACACTGCCGCCCCCCTTGCGGACTGTTTCTTCGAATTTCTCCTTCACCGCTCTTGGAAGTGTGTCGGCTCCGCTGAAGGTAGCCTTCAAACATCTGAGATCAGCGTCCTTGAAATCGGGGTTGCGGCACAGGGCTTCGAATAGTGTCGGGACGCCTACCATTAATGAGGGTTTCTTGGTCTTGATGAGCTTCGCGACTGTTTCGGGTGTAAAGGTGGGGATCAGGATACTCTTGGCGCCTCCCATGAAAGCGGCATTCACGCATACTCCCAGACCGAAACCATGGAATATCGGGAGGATGGCAAGTATCGAGGCACCTCCCTCTACGTCTTTCATTCTTCCCCACTCGGCCACCTGCATACCCTCGCTTATGAAGTTCATGTTGGAGAGCATGATACCCTTCGGGACGCCTGTGGTGCCGCCGCTGTAAAGAATTACCGCGAGATCGTCCGTGTCCACCTTAACTTCAGGTGCAGGCGGGCAATCTTCTCCCATCAGGTCTTTCCACCATCTGACTCTTGAATTTCCGGGGACCTTCGGTATCTTTCTCCCCTTGGTAATATAAAAGCCGAATCTTTTCAATGGAGGAAGGTAGTCGCCTATCTTCGTCAGGATGAGAGTCTCAACGCCGGTGTTGGTGAGGATCTTGTTGAAGACTCCGTAGAACGCGTCGAGTGTCATGGCAAATTTACTCTTACTGACATTCAGATAAAATTCTATCTCGCTGGCAGTGGATAGGGGATGGATCATGCTTGCTACCGCGCCGAGTTTGTTTGCCGCGTAAAAGCAGATGATACCCTGGGGCGTTGTGGGCATGGAGATAGTAATGCGGTCGCCCTTCTTGAGGCCGATGGATGCTAGCGCGCCGGCAAACCTTTCTATCTCTTTGGCAAACTGTATGTATGTGGAGGTGTATCCCATAAAATCATAGGCAATGGAATTAGGGTCTTCTTCGACTGATCGCATAAGGGATTCGAACATGCTGATTCGGGGATAATCAAGGGTTGCGGTAGTGTAAAAGAAAGTTCGCAATTTGATATATTGCAATAGGCCATCGATATCTCCTAAAAGGGTGTTAGTGATAACACATATGAAAGGAGAAAGAGCGATGGCCGGAAAGTATGATACATCGACATACAAGAAATTACTACTTCATTTTATGGGAGAGGCAGACCCTTTGTACTCGATGCTCCAATGGTTGACGGAACGGATGATGGAAGTAGAGTCGGAGATGAAAGTGGGAGCAATCAAGGGAAAGCATACATCAGATCGGACAACTCATTTTTCGGGGACTCGAGTAAGGCGATTCGACACACGATTGGGCACCTTGTATCTTTTAGTTCCTAAGCTCCGGCAAGGCGGGTACATCCCCTTCTTTGTGACCGAGAAGAAACGATCGGAGCAGGCCCTGATTCAGGTAGTGCAGGAAGCTTTCATCAACGGGGTATCCACACGGAAGATGGAGCATTTGGCTCACTCCCTGGGCATTGAGGGCATTTCAGCAGGTCAGGTATCGACGATGACAAAGGAACTTGATGAACAGGTTGCACGGTTTAGAACTCGTCCATTGGAGCAGGAATATCCTGTCATATGGGTCGATGCATTATATGAGAAGATCCGGTTTGATGGCCGTGTCATCAGCATGGCCGTTCTGGTAGTTGCCGGGATCACCGCAGATGGACATCGTGAGATACTAGCCTGTGAGCCTATGATGAACGAATCGGAAGAGACCTATAGGATCCTCTTCAATAATCTAAAGGAGCGAGGCATGGAGAAGGTCTGGCTCTGTGTTTCCGATGCTCACAAAGGGCTCAGGAAAGCCGTTCGGAAAGCCTTCCTCGGGTGTGGCTGGCAGAGGTGTAAAGTCCATTTTATGCGCAATATCCTGGCCCATGTGCCACACAAAGAGAAAGGCCCTTTTGCTGATAGACTGAAGGTAATCTGGTTGCAGCCGACGAAGAAGGCGGCCCTTCAGGCAGCTCAGATGCTGATTGACGAGTACAAGAATCGTTTTCCAAAGGCCATTGCTACTTTGGAAGAGGGTCTGGAGGATGCCCTGCAGTACCTGTCTTATCCCTCCTTTGATCCCCGGAAGATCAGCTCCAGTAATATACTTGAACGTCTGAACCGGGAAATTCGAAGACGATCACGGGTAGTTGGAATCTTCCCCAGTATGGATTCCTATCTGAGGCTTATTACCTCGTATCTCATCGAGTATGGCGAGGACTGGTCCACAGGGAAATGTTACATTAAACAGTCACTCATTGAGGAACAACGAATGGCATCACAACAGGCAGCATAAACCGGAGATATCGATGGTCTCATTAATCGAAATTGCGAACATTACTTGACGTGACCGGGTTGCGGGAACGTCTTCATAAAACTTAAGCCACGGTTTCTTTTCATACATATAACGTCGCCCTCCTTAAATTTTCGTTAACTAACTTTTTCTGCCTCTTTGTATTGAAAAAGTCAATACAAAAAACAAGTGACAGTTATACGGTAATGTGCTACCAAATTTTAGTTTGAGCTTGTCTTTATATAAATCCGTAATTTTCGAAAGAAGGGAGCACGTATGGAGAGATTCAATGATTTTTACGAAGCGGTATCAGATACCGGAAAGTATATCAGGAATCTGAAGAACAGCGGAAAGAAAATCCTGGGGTATGTGTGTTCCTATACTCCAGAGGAGATTATCCTCGCGGCGGGAATTCACCCTGTGAGGCTTTTCGGTACGGAGGGGAATATTGCCCTGGCCGACGCGCATCTGCAATCCTATACCTGTTCTCTCGCGAGGGGCGTGCTTGAAGGCGCGCTTTCCGGCGAACTGGATTATCTCGACGGTATGATATTTCCCCATACCTGCGACACCATTCAAAGGCTTTCCGACATCTGGCGTCTCAACACGGATTTTGGGTTTTTCTCTGATGTTGTCCTTCCCGTGAAGCTGGATACCGAAAGCGCGAGAGAATATATGGAAGACGTCCTCCGAAAATTCAGGAGCGATCTGGAGGAGGGCATGGGTGTCACGATAACCGACGGGGCGCTGGAGAAATCAATCGAAAAATACAACAGGATACGCGGCTGCCTCAAGACCATCTACGAATTGCGCTCCGCGGACCCCGGCATCCTGACAGGCGCCGATGTGTACGCAATCGTCAAAGGTTCCATGATCATGGACAGGGATTATCTGCTGGAAAGACTCCCCGAAGTCATAGAGATGCTGAGAGATAGAAAACCTTCAACGGACATGGGGAAAAAGAGGATAGCGTTGACTGGCAGTATATGTAACCAACCGGACATCTATACCATCATCGAGAAATCGGGAGGCGTTGTCGTGTGGGACGACCTCTGCACCGGCTCCAGATATTTTGAAGGGCTGACTGATACGAATGGTGATCCTGTTGCTGCAATAGCAAACAGGTATATCGAAAGGCAGATATGTCCCGCGAAACATATGTCGAACACGTCCAGAGGGGACTGTATAGTAGAGATGGTCAGGAAAAATAATGTCCAGGGTGTTATATTTCTCCTGCTGAAATTCTGTGACCCTCACGATTTTGACTATCCCTATATAAAGGGATTTCTTGACAGAGAAGATATCCCCAGTATGCTGCTGGAGATCGAAGATCAGCTGCCGTCCGAGGGACAACTGATGACACGGTTTGAGACTTTTATCCACATGCTGTGAGAAAGGAGTGAAGATATGACGGATACCGATAAGGCAAAAGACAGCAGAAAGATAAAGTCGGTTGGGAAGATGAAAGAGATCATGACCACCTACTATATAGATGCCAAAACAGCGGAACAGACAGGCAAAAAAGTGGCATGGATCACCAGTGGGGGGCCAGTGGAACCCCTTATAGCAATGGATGTGATTCCTGTATATCCGGAAAACTATGGTGCCATGATCGGAGCCTCGAAGATGGGAGGCGATCTATGTCAAAAGGCGGAAGAGCTGGGTTACAGCGGTGACCTGTGTTCCTACGCGAGGGCCGATATTGTGTGCTCTATGGTCGACGGAGGGCCCATAGGGGGATTGCCGAAGCCCGATATGCTTATATGCTGCAACAATATATGCGGGACCGTGCTCAAGTGGTATGAGATACAGGCGCGGCATTACAACGTTCCCCTCTTTATCTTAGACACGCCCTTCTGCCATACCGAATACACACAGGAGTCAAGGAAATACGTTCGGGCACAAATAGATGAATACACACACTTTCTGGAAAATGCGTGCAAAACGAAGTTTGATCATGACAGAATGAAAGAAGTGGGAAAGCTTTCAGTAGAGGGGCAGGTGTTGTGGCAGGAGGTGCTTGACACCGCCATGAACAGGCCTTCCCCCATGACCTGTTTTGACGCGTTCTTTCATCTGGCCCTTATCGTTACCTTACGGGGAACGCAGATAGCCGTGGATTACTACCGGTCGCTCTTGGAAGAGATGAAGCAGCGGGTAGCCGACGGGATCAGCGCGATACCCCATGAAAGATACCGGCTGCTGTGGGACAACCTTCCCATCTGGTACCGGGTAAAGTGGATGTCGGAGAAATTCGCGGCGCATGACGCGTGTCTCGTGGCAGATACATATACATCCGCGTGGTGCGGCCAGCTCAAATATATGGATGAAGACAATTTTCTTGACTCCATGGCTGAGGGATACACGAGGATATACCTCAACATCGGCGTGGATGAAATGATAAAGATTGTATTGGAAATGGTGGACAAATATGACGTGGACGGTTTCGTCATGCATTCCAACAGGAGCTGCAAGCCCTATTCACTGGGTCAGTACGACATACAGCGGGCGGTTCAGAAAGAGAGGGGCATACCCTCTGTAATGATAGAGTCTCACATGATAGACGAGAGGAGCTTTTCCGAGAGCCAGTCGGAAACAAGAATAGACGCTTTTATGGAGATGATCAAACAGAAAGGGTGAGAGATGAATGATATACGATATGGTTTGAAGGATCAGGTTGTGGTTGTGACCGGAGGAAGCAGAGGCATCGGTTTTGAAGTTGCGAGGAGCCTGCTCCGGGAAGAGGCGAAGGTTGTTATATGTGGCAGAAAGAGTGAAGGACTCGATGCGGCGGCGGATATCCTCGGCGGCGGCGATAATCTTATGACCTTCCAGGCCCACATTGCGAAGGAAGCCGACGTCAGTTCTCTCTTTGACGCGGTCATTGACAGGTTTTCAAGGCTGGATGTGCTCATAAACAATGTCGGCATGAACATTATGACCCTGTCGGTGGCGGATACAGACCCCGCTCTGTGGCAGAAGATCATGGATACAAACCTGAATGGGACCTTCTTCTGTTCCAGAAAGGCGGCCGCCGTTATGAAGGAACAGGGCACCGGAGGCAGGATAGTGAATATATCATCCATCGCCGGCAGGAGGGCCTCTCTCGGTATGGGTGTATACTGCATCGCAAAGGCGGCCGTCGAGATGCTTACCAAAGTGCTGGCCTCTGAACTCGCGCCTTTCAACATCAGGGTAAACGCGGTTGCACCTGCAATGGTGAGGACGGCATTCAGCGAACCCTTCTGGTCCAACGAAGACATCCATCGGGAAATTGTTAAGACAATACCGCTTGGAAGAATCGCTGAACCGATGGACGTTGTACATCCGACGCTTTTCCTCGCCTCCGAAGCGTCCGGTTACATTACCGGGCAGACTCTTATGGTGGATGGCGGAGCTTCGGTCATATAGAAAAGCCCTGCAAACAAACTG